>NZ_CP051651.1:3310576-3611538 GCF_012848175.1 Xanthomonas campestris pv. badrii
CGGGCGAAACCCAGACCCTGTCGTCGGCCATCTACGGCCTGATGCAGGTGCCGGGAATGGAATCGGGCGTGTGGCGACTGGCGGCGGTGGCACTGGCGATCTCGCTGGTGGCGTTGCTGCTCTCCGAATGGCTGGTGCGCCGGCAGCATCCGCGCGAGGACGGCTGATGCTGGATCTGGACCTGCATCTGCGCCGTGGCAATTTCCAGCGCCGCATCTGCATCCAGGACGCGGCACGCGTCGTGGCATTGGTGGGGCCGTCCGGCGCGGGCAAGACCACGGTGCTCAATGCCATCGCCGGCCTTGTCCCACCGGATGCAGGCCATATCCGCATCGATGGGCGCTGCCTGTACGACCACCAGCAGCGTGTGGACCTGCCCACGCACAAGCGCCGGATCGGCTACGTTTTCCAGGATGCGCGGCTGTTCCCGCATCTGGATGTGCGGCACAACCTGCGCTATGGCCGGCATGCGCGCGGTGCGGCGACCTTCGGCTTCGATGATGTGGTGGCCTTGCTCGGCATCGCACCGCTGTTGCAGCGCCGGCCGCGCAATCTATCCGGCGGCGAGGCGCAGCGGGTGGCAATCGGCCGCGCGCTGCTGTCGCAGCCGGCAATCCTGTTGTTCGATGAGCCGCTGTCGGCGCTGGATCAGGCGCGACGCGAAGAATTGATCCCGTACCTGCAGCGCGTGCGCGATGAAATCCGCCTGCCGATGCTGTACGTCAGCCATAACCCGGACGAAGTGCAGCGCATTGCCGATAGCGTGCATGTGTTGCGCTGACGGCAGCACCGGCGCAAGCGGCCGCGCAGCATGCGATTGCAGATCGACCGGCGCGAAACGGACCCGTCACTCCACCTGACCGGGCCGCACACTCGCCTTGCCTTGCCGCACCTCGAAGGTGAAGGCAAACGGCAAGGTCACTGGCACAGGCTCCACATGCGCGGAGCCAGTGCAGTCGTCCAGGTCTGCCGGCGGTGGTGCGCCGGGCGCGTAGGTGCACATCGCGGCCGGTACGAACTGCCATTGCATGACCGCGGCGCGTACGACCTGCAGCAGATCGGCATGCTCGGGCAGCAGCACGGCGCCGCACTCATCGCGATCGGACAAGGGGTCTACGCGCTGCACCGCGCCGTCGGCCGTGAGGATCACCTGTACGCAGACCGTGGTCGGCGCCAGGGTCTGGCGCGGCGACTCCGGCGGTAGCGCGGGTGTATCGCTGCGCACGGCGCGTGGCATGCGAAAGCGTTGTGTGGACGACAGCGTATAGGCCTGTATCGCGGCCGCGCCCCCGGCACCCGACTGCAGCGGCAACATACGTTGATCGACCGAATCCTCGCGTTGACTGCGCTCCTGCTCCATCACTGGCCGGCTCGCGCAGCCGCTCAGGACCAGCGCCAGGACACCGCCTGCATAGACCAGCGCGCGCCGCATCACCGCGTCTCCTGCGCAGTGCATCCCGGCAACGAACAACCGGTCCTGTGCGCAAGCTGCGCAGTGTCATGCGGACCGTCGCTAGCCCGGGCAATGCCGGAAGCGTCTTCCGGCGGATCCGGTTCAAAACGCACCGGCACGCGTACCGTCGAGGTCACCGCTCTGCCATCGACAGAGGCAGGCCTGAAGCGCCAGCCGCGCGCGGCCTCGAGTACGGACTGGTCGAACACCCCGGCCGGCTGGCTGTGCACGATGGCAATGCGTTCGGGCGCCCCACTCGGGCTCACCTGGATCTGCAGCTCGACCAGGCCGGCAAGACCCGCAGCGACTGCCGCAGCCGGATACCTGGGCGGCTGCATCGTGCTGAAATCCACCGGGTTGCCGGCAACCGGCGTGGCGTGCAGACGCGCCGGCTGGATCACCCAGCAGGCGAGGCTGGCGATGACTGCCAGCAACATGACCGCACGCGCGTTCCTGCGCGCGCGCTGCATGGCGATTGCGGGCATCCGCAACGCGGCGAGCCGCTGGGTCACCGGATGCGTCGCTGCCCAATGGCAGGCCAGTGGCGTCCACGCGCTGCCAAGCCGGCATTTGAGCATGGCCGTGGCATAGCTGCGGCGCTTGCCGGGATGGAGTGCCATCACCGCGGCATCGCAGGCCAGTTCCTGATCCAGGGCAAACGCACGCCACCCCAGGTACAGCAGCGGATTGAACCAACCCAGGCACAGCAGCGCGATCGCCAGGACATTGGCCCATAGATCCCCGCGCTGCAGATGCTGCCGTTCGTGCGCCAGGATCAACGTGCGCTCGTCGGCGCCATAGCGGGCGGTGAAGTCCGGCGGCAGCACGACGCGTGGACGCACAACGCCCAACGACGCCGGCAGACCCACATCATGCGTTGCGACCCATACCCTGTTGCCCAGTGCACGCAGTGGCCCGAGGCTGCGCACGAAACGCCGTTGGCTGCGCCACACCTGAAGGGCCATCAGCACTACGCCAGCCGACCACGCAACACCCAATGCTTCAGGCCAGTTGCTGCGACTGCCGACGCTGGCCGGTGCAAATGGCAGCGTTACCAGCGCCGATCCGGGCAGCGGCACCGTACCGATGGGCGGGCCAGGCAGCAGTGCAGCCAGCACCGCAAGCGGCACGCTGGCCCAGATCGCATAGGCTGCCGACGGGCCTAACCAAACACGCAGGCGTCCCCGCAGCAGCAGGCAGGCCAGCACCGCGGCGCTGGTGTAGAGCGTGATCCGCAACACCATGGCATCAGCGCTCATCATCCAGCTCCTTGAGCAGGCGCTTCAGGTCGGCCACATCCGATGCACTGAGTTGCCCCCGCTCACTGAAGTGCGCCACCAGCGGTGCAATCCGGCCGCCGAACAGACGTTGCAACAGGCCCTGGCTCTGTTGCTGCACCCACTGGTCGCGCTGCAGCACCGGCGTGTACCGGTATTTGCGGCCATCCTTCCGGGCGGCGATCGCGCCCTTGGTGAGCAGGCGATTGAGCAGGGTCTTGATGGTGGGCTCGGCCCAGTCGGTCTGCGACAGCGCTGCCACCACCTCCTCGGCCGTGCGCGGCGCGCCGTCCCAGAGTACCTGCATGACCACGGCTTCGGCGTCGCTGATCGGCATCCGATTACACCTGTAATTTTTATCGATTACAGACGTAATTGCTTACTGTGTCAAGTATCTTCGGTCCGTCAGGCACGCGTGGTGCGTGTTCGCACCCCGCCCTTCCCTCGCGCCTGATGCGCGCTGCCGCGAAGGCACGCTCGATCTGCATGCGAACGTCGTTATCGGTGCTCCTGCAGCACTCGCAGTACGCTCGCACCGCCGCAGCGCAACGCAGCGGCCTTGCAAGCGCCGCTGGCATCAGGGGTTGGCGGCGAACCGCACACTGACCCGCAGGCCGCCCAGGGTGGGCGCCTGGTCCAGCTGGATGCGCGCGGCATGCGCCACGGCGATCTCCTGCGCGATCGACAACCCCAGCCCGCTGCCTTCAACACCCGTTCCCAGCTCCCGATGGAAACGATGGAAGACGCGCGCGCGTGCCTCCTCGGCAATCCCCGGGCCGGAATCCTCCACCACCAGGGTCGGCGATGGATCGGGGTCTGTGCTGATCCGGATGCGCCCGCCCGGCGGTGTGTAGCGCACCGCGTTTTCGAGCAGGTTGCGCAGCAACAGCGAGAGCGCGGTTTCGTCGGCGATCACCAAGGTCGGCTGCAGGTCCAGCTCCACCACCTGATCGCGCTGCGCAGCAACGGCCAGCACGTCTTCGGACTCACTGCGCACCAGCGCGTCCAGGCTCACGTTGCGCCGCGGCAGCGCCGCCACCGCTTCCACCCGGCTCAAGGCAAGCAGTTGCGCGACCATGCGTTCGATGCGGGCAACGTTGGCATCCAGTTGCTGCTGCGATTCAGTGCGCTCGTTCGCATCGGCGGCCAGGCGCAGGTTGGCTGCGTGCACCTTCAACGCGGCGATCGGGGTGCGCAGCTCGTGTGCGGCATCGGCGATAAAACGGCGCTCACGCTCCAGCCCGTCCTGGACGCGATCCATCAATCCATTGACCGCGCGCACCAGGCCATGCACCTCGCGCGGCATGTGCTGCGGTTGCAGCGGCTGCAGGCGTTTGGGGTCGCGTTCGCCGATCTCATCGGAGACGCGTACCAGCGAGCGGGTGGCCCAGTTCACCACCGCCCAGATCAGCAAGGCCATCAGCGGCAGCGACAGCAGCAACGGCACCAAGGTGCCCAGCGCGATGTCTTCGGCCAGTTCCTCGCGGATATCTGCACGTTCGGCCGACTGGAACCAGCGTCCACCCGGCGAATGCAGGGTGAAGGTGCGCCATTGCCCATCGGCCAACTGCACGTCGGCATAGCCGGCGCGCAGCGGTGCCAGCGGTTGTGTCGGCGCACTGTCCGAGCGCAACACCAACCCCCCGGCGGCATTGCGCACCTGGAAGGCCAGCTTGGTTTCGTAGGCATGGCCATCCTTGAACGCCAGCGCCTCTCCCACGCCCTGCGCCTGCCCGTGCCAGCCGTGGATCACGATCGGCTCGCCCTGCGGCAGATCGCCCAACGGCTCGTCCACCAGCGACAGCAGCACCCGTGCCGATTGCACCAGGCGTGCGTCGAACATCTCGCCGGCTTCCTGCAGGCCTGCGCGGTAACTGAACCCGGCCGCCGCAAGCATCAGCAGCGACAACACGCCAAGCAAGGCCAGCAACAGTGCGCGGCGAATCGAATTCATGCGGGCGGTATCGCCGCGGCCTGCTCGTCGAGCGCGTAGCCGATGCCACGCACGGTACGGATCAGCGCCGGCGACAGTTTGCGACGCAGCTGATGCACATGGACATCCACTGCATTGCTGGCGACATCTTCGTCCCATCCGTACAGATGCTGCTGGATACGCTCGCGCCCGATCGGGCGTCCACGCTGTTCCATCAACAACCACAACAATGCGAATTCGCGTCGGGTCAGGTCCAGATCGCGGCCGAGCCAGCGCACCGACATGGCCGCCGGATCCAGCCGCAGCGCACCGGACTGCAAGGTCGGTTGCGCACGACCGGCCGCGCGGCGCAGCAACGCACGCGTGCGCGCCAACAGCTCGTTGCTGTCGAAGGGCTTGCCCAGATAATCATCGGCGCCGACATCCAGGCCAAGCGCGCGGTCGGCGGCGCGCTCGCGGGCGCTGAGCACGAGAATGGGCGTATCCAGTGCGCGTGCACGCGCTGCACGGATGACCTCGATACCATCCATGCGCGGCAGGCCCAGGTCCAGGATCACCAGATCCAGCGTGGCCTCCTGCAGCGCCATCAGTGCACTGACGCCATCGTGCACCCAGTCCACCGCATAGGCGGCACGCCGCAATGCAGTGCGGATGCCTTCGCCCAGCGACAGATCGTCTTCGACCAGCAGAATGCGCATGTGGGCCAGTCTGGAAGCCCGCTCAGTGCTTGGCAAGCTGCGCGCGCACATCGGCCAGCCTGGCCGCGATCTCCTTGCGGCGCCCTGCATCGGCCACCTGACGGCCCGGCCGCGGAGCCGCGGCAGCGGCTTTCTCGAACGCCTTTGCCGCACCGGCCCAGTCTTTCTGGTCGCGCAGGAAATCGCCGACGAAATAATTGCTGTCCAGCCCGTCCGGGTCGATCGCCAGCCCCTGGTACAACAGCGTGCGCGCCTTGGCGCGGTCGCCGAATCCGATCGGCCAGCCGGGAACCTGGTAGTACAGGGCGCCCAGGCTGGTGTAGGCCGCGCCATCGAGTGCGCGCGGCGCCCGCTCGATCGCCTGCTCGAAATCGCTGCGCGCGCGCCTGACCTGCGCCAGTGCGCCCAGCCCGCCTTTTTCTCCGGCCAGGCTGGAGCGCACGATTCCGTCCCAGATCAGCGCGTCGGCATCACCCGGCGCGTTCTGGCAGGCCTGTTCGGCTTGCTGCGCCAGTGCCTCCAGCGCGGCGGCGCGTTGCGGCTTCGGGAGCTGATACTCGATCACCGCCCAGCGATCCTGCAGTTGCGCCACCTGTGGCGACAGTCCGGCGGCGCTGCTCACGCTGGCAGCCAGGCAAAGGCCCAGTACGGCGGCACTGCGCAGCGCGCGGCGGCTGGCGAACACGGGCGCATGCGGACCACGCTGCGCGGAGGGAAGGTCATTGCGCTTCATGGGAAAGCTCCTGTGTGGCGGCTGCGCCACTGGGCCGCGCATGGCGGCGAATGATGGGAAGCTGCTTGCGCAGCGCGCGATCCACCAGCTCCGGCAGCAGCCCGTTGAGCCGGACGAACAGCCGCTCCGGCCACCCCAGCTGCCGCCGCGCATCGCCGCGCACGATCGATTGCAACAGCGCAGCCGCCACCTCGTCGGCGCGGTCCACTGACGTGCCGAGTTCGGCGTTGAGCGCATCGACCTGTGCGGGGTTGAAGGCCGTCGCCGTGGCGCGTGGCGACAGGTACTGGAACCGCACACCGGTGTCGGCATACTCGCGCGCCAACGCCTCGAACAGCCCGCGCAATCCGAACTTGCTGGCGCTGTAGCCGGCAAATCCTGCAAACCCGATACTGCCGAAGGTGGAGCCCACCGCCACCATCGCCGCCTCCGGCTGGCGCGCGAAGCCAGGCAACAAGGCCTGCACCAGCAGCATCGGCGCGGTCAGATTCGACTGCACCAACGCCGCCAGGCGCGCCGGGTCCTGATCCTGCAACAAGCCGAATTGGCCCTGTGCATGCGCAAGCACCAGCACCGACGGTGCCGGGTGCATCGCGTGCACCTGCGCCAGCAGCACCGCGCGACCGGAGTCGCTGGCCAGGTCTGCTGCCAGCGGCACCACGCGGCCGGGCGGGTGTGCGGCCGCCAGGGCCTGCAGGGTCCGCTGCGTGCGCCCCACCGCCACCACGGTCGCGCCCGCCAGCACCAGGCCGGCGCATAGCGCGCTGCCGATCCCACCGCTGGCGCCGGTCAGCAGGACGCATTTGCCCCGAAGGTCCATCACCCCACCTCCGCCAGACGTAGCCCATCGCTGCGCAGGGTGCGAAACAGATCGCCGTACAGCACGTAGAAACGTTTGGCCGCATGCACGACGGCCTGCTGATCGAGCGGGTCGTCCAGCCGGTTCATCAACCTTTCGAAAAAGCCGGCATGTTCGACATCCAGATCGCCGTGCGAGAGCAGATAACTGAAGGCATTGGGGGCCAGTTGCAGCGTCTGCGCAATGCTGTTGGCTGCGCGGGTGGCCAGTGCCACGCTGGTGCCCTCCAGCACCAGCACCATGCCGAAGAAGCCCACCGGGTTGCCGCGCTGGATGGTGTCGTAGGCGTAGCTGACCAGCAGCTCGGTGGCCAGCGACGGCCCGGCCAGCACGGTCGCTTCGCGCGCCTGCCCGCAGGCGACCAGATCATCAAGGATCCATTCCTGGTGGCCCATTTCCTCTTCGATGTATTCACCGATGGCTTCGCGCAGCCATTCCAGGCGCGCCGGCAGGCGTGCACCGCAGGCCATCAGCAACGGCACGGTGTGCCGCACGTGGTGATAGGCCTGCCCGAGGAAGGCCACATAGTCGGCATGCGCGATGTCGCCGGCCAGCGCGGCCTGGATGATCGGCACCTGGGTCATGCGTTCGCGTTCGGTCTGGGTCTGCGCAAGCAGGGATGCGTAAAACGTCATGGAGAAATTCCTCTGGAAACGACAGTGGCAGGCAAGCGATAACTGCGATCGACTGCAGATTGGTAACGCGCAAGGATGGCCTCGCGGCGGGGACGCCCGTTGGCCGTGAGCAGGCCATCGTGCGCACTGAATGGCGCCTCGGCGCGGACGTAGCGCGCCACCCGGGCGTAGTCGGGCAGGCCAGCGTTGACCTCGGCCAGTGCAGCGAGGATGGCCGCATCGTCGGCATCGGCGCGCCGTGGCCATAGCACCGCGACGTTGTCGGCCTGCGCTTCGCCCCAGACCACCGCCTGCGCGAGCAGCGGATGCTGCAGCAATTCGCTTTCCACCCATTCGGGCGACACGTTGCGGCCGAACGAGGTGATGAACACATGCTTGCGCCGCCCGGTGATGTGCACGAAACCATCGCCATCCACATATCCCAGATCACCGGTGCGCACCGGCCCGGAGGGCATGCCCTGCTCTCCCAGATAACCGAGCGCACGCACGCCCTCGACCTGGACTTCGCCATCGACGATGCGCACCTGTGCGTGCGGCAGCGCTTGCCCGACGCTGCCTGCACGCAGCGCGCCGGGGCGGTTGAGGCAGACCACCGACCCGCATTCGGTCAAGCCGTAGCCTTCGAATACCGGCAGGCCCAGCGCAGCTGCACGCGCCAGCAGGCTGGGGCCGATATGCCCGCCGCCGACGGCGATGTAGCGCAGCGATGTCGGCAAGGCCACGCCCTGTTCTGAAGCGCTGACCAGGGCCAGCAGCAACTGCGGTACCAGGATCACGCTCTCCGGCTGATAGTGGTGCAGGCAGCGCAGCAGCGTTGGCACATCCAGACCGCTGGCGCCGGTGTAGCCGATCTGCGCCAGCGACGGCAACGCCACCTGCGCGCCCGACAGCAGCGTGGCGTAAAGACCGGCAACGTTTTCCAGCAGGGTGGAGAGCGGCATCAGGCACAGATGCCGACGTGGCGCGATGGCGGCCGACGCCTCCACCAGCGAATTGGCCACGGTGAGCAAGCTGTCGGCCGACAGGCACACGCCCTTGGGCCGCCCGGTGGTGCCCGAGGTGTAGGTGATGCAGGCCGTGCCGTCGGGGAGCACCGGCATCTCGCCGGTTGCCTGCACCCGCCAGGCACGCACGCCTTCATACGCAAGCTCCGCCAGCGGACCCTCGGTACCGGCGGGCGCGGCGGCAGCGGCGGCGGTCAACACGCACTGCGCACCACTGGAGGCCAGCGCATGCACCACCTGCGCGTCCGAAAAGAACGTCGGCAGCGGCACGTGTACCGCGTCGATCAGCCGCAGTGCCAGATCCAGCACCAGCCAGTCCGGCCCGTTGTCCAGACGGCTGGCGACCCGTGTCACCTCCGCCTTCTTCAGACGCGTGGCAAGCCGCGCCACCGCGTCGGCCACCGTCTGTGCATCCATGGTGCCTGCCGCAGTCAGCACGCGCGGGGCCTGCCCGCCGAGCTGACCGATCAACGATGCGAACCCGCCGCTCATGCGCCCACTCCCTGCTGACAGGACAGTGCCGCGGTGTCCCAGCGCGCCGCCTGCGGATGCAGGGCTTGCCGCGCCAGCAGAAACGCATGCCCGGCAGCGACATCCCCGCACAGCACCTGCGGCTGGGTGGCGTAGTAACTGCCCCAGTCGGTAGCGTCGTCGCACAGGCGCGACTGCAGCGCCGGGGCCAGCGCCAGCGGCCGCAATTGCAGGCGATCGAAGCTGTTGCGCAGGCTCAAGGTCGCGGTGAACAGCACCCAGCGCACCCCGGCATGATGCAGCGCATGGGTCATCTGTGGAATCAGCGCGCGTGCGCTGCCGGAGCTGATCGCCGCAAAGTTGCCCACTTCCGCCACGCCCGAGCGCGCCACCGGCACCGCCATCCTTCCTGCAAGTGCAGACTCGGCAGGTGCGTCCAGATACTGCTCCACGAACAGCGTGCCCGTGCTGCCAAGGCGGATGCCGACCGTGGCCACCAGCGCGCCCTCCACGTCGCGATAGGCCAGCAACTGCGGAAGGAAACTGCGTAGCACGGCACCGTAGCGGCGCAGGTAGATAGCGGCGATGAACTGCTCCACTTCCTGGCGCTGCGGGTGCCCCACCCCGACCAGGCAAGCGGTGGCAGCCGATCGGCGCGAGTAAGGCAAAACGGGCGTGGGTACGATGCTCATGCGGCGCATGCTGCGCGCGCCGGATTAAGTCACCATGAGCCGAGTGTTACCCAGTTGTAAGGTGCAACTTGCTAATTCGTTACCCGCTGTCAGGCCGCACCCGACCGCCGTCAGCGCCTCCACTACAGCGTTTGGGCTACGCTCGCCTGCATGAGCATGCACGTCACCGCGCTGGACACCGCAGTCGCCCACATCCTGCACCACATCGACGGCCCCCTGCGCGTTGGCGCGCCGCTGGGCATCGGCAAGCCGCACCGGCTGTTGAACGCGTTGTACGCAGCGCTCAAGGACACCCCGTCGCGGCCACTGGCGCTGTACACCGCGCTCTCGCTCAATCCACCCGGGCCAGGCAGCGGACTTCAGGCACGCTTTGCGGCGCCGTTCATCGCGCGCCACTTCGGTGAGGATTTCCCGCGCCTTGCGTATGTCGATGCCATGCTGCGCGACGCCCTGCCTGCACATGTCCAGGTGGAAGAGTTCTACATGCAATCCGGTGGCTTGTTGCAGTCGACGCAGGCGCAGGCCGCCTACACCAGCCTGAACTACACGCACGCGGCGGCGGCAGTGGCGCAGCGGGCGCCGAACCTGATCGTGCAGAAGGTGGCACGCGAACCTGGCGGTACCCGGCTGTCGTTGTCGTGCAACAACGACATCACCCAGGACACCCTGGACGCGGTGCAGTCGCTGGGGCTGCCACGCCCGTTGCTGGTGGCCGAGGTCGACCCGCAATTGCCCTGGATCGGCGGCACCGCTGCGGTGGACGCGGCGTTCTTCGATCTGATCATCGACCTGCCCGGCCCCTCGCCGCGCCTGTTCGGCTTGCCGCGGCAGCCGGTGAGCAGCGTCGATTACGCCATCGGGCTGTACGCAAGCACCCTGGTGCGCGATGGCGGCACCTTGCAGATCGGCATCGGCACGCTGGCCGATGCCCTCAGCCATGCGCTGGTCCTGCGCCACACCGACAACGCCACCTATCGCCGCGTGCTGCAGGCACTGGACCCCGACCTTGCAACCCATCCGGCCGTGCAGGCCAGCGGCGGGCTGGAGCCGTTCGCGATCGGCCTGTATGGCTGCAGCGAAATGCTCAACGAAGGTTTCAAGCAATTGGTGGACAGTGGCGTGATCGCCCGCAAGGTGCACGACGACCTGCCGTTGATGCAACGCATCGCCGATGGCAGTGCCGATGCCGGCGACCAAGCGCGCCTGGCACGCGAAGGCCAATTCCTGCATGGCGCGTTCTATCTCGGCTCGCCGGACTTCTACCAGTGGTTGCGCACACGCGACGCGCAGACCCGCAATGCCATCGGCATGCGCCGCATCAGCGAGATCAACCAGCTCTATGGTGGCAACGAAGCGCTGGAACGCCTGCAACGGCACGACGCGCGTTTCTTCAACTCCTGCATGATGGCCACCGCGCTGGGGGCGGCGGTGTCCGATGGTCTGGAGGATGGACGCGTGGTGTCCGGTGTGGGTGGCCAGTACAACTTCGTGGCGATGGCGCATGCGCTGCCGCAGGCACGCAGCGCGCTGATGCTGCGCGCCACCCGTGATGCCGGCGCGCAGGCGGCCAGCAATGTGCGTTGGAACTATGGTCACACCACCATTCCACGCCACCTGCGCGATCTCTACATCACCGAATACGGCATTGCCGACCTACGGCACAAGACCGATCAGCAATGCGTCCTGGAGATGGCCGGCATCTGCGATGCCCGCTTTCAAGACACGTTGCTGGCGCAGGCGACGCGGTCGCGCAAGCTACGCACTCCACCGCAACTGGCTGCACGCGCGCAACGTAATACGCCCGAAACGCTGGAGCAGGCCCTGGCCCCGTTTCGCCGCGACGGCAGCCTGCCCGACTACCCGCTGGGCAGCGACTTCACCACGATCGAGCAGCAGCTGTTGCGCGCCTTGACCTGGCTGAAGGCTGCAACGGCCAGTGCGACCGGCAAGGCCGCGACCGTGGCGCGCGCCGTGCTTGCACGCGGCACGTTGCAGGCTGACGAAGCGGCGTGCCTGCGGCGCATGGCGCTGGATGCGCCGCGCAGTCCTGGCGAGTGCGTGCAGGCACGGCTGCTCGTACATGCCTTGCGCCAAACAGCTTCAGATCGGTAGCAGCTGACTCACCGACTCGGCGCGTTCGATAGCGACCAGGCCAACGGACTGACGCATCACGGACATACAGCGGAAAGAGATGCGTCAGACTGGGCCAGGATGATGGCGATCACATTGTGTCCGGATCGCTCTGAATGCCTGGTTTTTCCGCTGTTTCTGCATCCATCTCCCGCACCGGCAGCGACGCGAATGACGCGCGCGAAAAGCGAAGGACTGTAGCTGCCGGCATCACCTTCGCGGTTGCGATGCTGGGCAGCCTTGTGGCGAGCGCAGCGCCCCACCTCACCGACCTGCAATACATCGGCAGCCACAACAGCTACCACGCCGGATTCGCGCCCAGCGAGGCGGCGGTGCTGAAGCAACGCGATCCGGCGTTGTTTGCCGCACTCGATTACCGCCATCCGGCACTGACCAGGCAACTGGACGATGGCGTGCGACAACTGGAACTGGACGTCTTTGCCGATGCGCGGGGTGGGCGCTATGCGCATCCTGCCATCGTTGCGCAGATCGCCAAGGCCGGGCTTGCAGCCGCGCCGGCAAGCGCGCCGGAGGGGGTGATGGACAAGCCCGGATTCAAGGTCATGCATGTGCAGGACATCGACCAGCGCAGCAACTGCCAGCCGTTGGTGGCCTGCCTGCAGGAAGTACGCGCATGGTCACGGCAGCACCCTGGCCATGTGCCTGTCTTCATCCTGCTGGAGACCAAGCAGACACCGATACCGGCGGCGTTTCCGACCGTGCAGCCCGAGCCGTTCGACGCCAAGGCGATGGACGCCCTGGATGCCGAGCTGCGCTCGGTGTTCCAGCCCGGCGAGTACATCAGCCCAGATCAGGTGCGTGGCAGCGCGCGCACGCTCAATGCAGCGGTGCTGGTGCATGGCTGGCCACCCCTGCAGGCCGCGCGCGGCAAGGTGATCTTCCTGCTGGATCAACGCATCGCCGGCGCCAGCTATCTTCCCGGCCATCCGGCATTGCGCGGCCGGGTGTGTTTCACCAATGCAGTGCCGGGCGCCGACGATGCCGCGTTCATCGAGCGCAATGACGGCCCTGCCGAGGAGATCACGCAGCTGGTCAAGGCCGGCTACCTGGTGCGTACGCGCGCCGATGCCGACCTCAAGCAAGTGCAGGCCAACGACACCACGCGGCGCGACCGCATGCTGGCCAGCGGCGCACAGCTGATCAGTACCGACTTTCCCGTCAACGCGCCGGCCAGCTCCGGCTATGTGGTGCGCTTTGCCGGCGGTGCGGTGGCGCGCTGCAATCCGCAGCGGCCACAGACGCTGTGCAAGGGCGTCGACCTGAGCCACTGATCGGCGGCGCCGCGCACCGCGCCGCGGCCGCCCACACGCAAATCACCTCCTGTCGCAATGGATGGCGTCGGCCAGACCTGGCTGTGTCCGCGTGCCGGACCGGGCCTTTCCCTTCCCCACCTCGAGTGAGTCTTTCCAATGCCGCATCTTCGTCCTTTCCATCGCCTGACCTGCGCCATCGCCCTGGCGCTGTGCGCACCGGCGTTTGCAGAAAATCCCGACCTGCGCACAGCCACCACCACCCTGGATTCGGTCAACGTGCAGGCCGCGCATGCCGCCGCGCCGGGTTCGCTCGACGAGCAACGCGTGTCCAGTAGCGTCAACAGCGTGTTGAGCAAGCAGCAGATCGATGCCATTCCGTCCGGCGGCATTGCCGATGTGGTGGCGCACATGCCGGGGCTGTCGGCGTACAGCGACATGCATCTGGGCCAGGCCACCACCGGCGAGAACGCCTACGTCAGCATCCGCGGCATGGATGCGAGCTACAACGCCTACACGCTCAACGGCTTCGGCATGCCGGAAACCGACTCCTCCACCCGGGCCATTTCATTGAACATGCTCGCACCCTTCGGCATCCAGTCGGTGCAGGTGTCCAAATCGCCAACGCCGGACATGCCCGGCGACTCCATCGGCGGCGCGATCGACATGCGGACACCCAACGCGTTCGATTTCGCGCAGGACGTGTATGCCAAGACCACCGCACGCGGCCAGCGCAACGACCTGGCCACGCATCTGGGCGGCAAGGACAGCGGCGGCACCCTCCAGCAGGAACTGGCCTGGACGTTCGGCGACGCCCATGCGTTCGGCATTTACGCCTCTGCCTATTACGGCAAGAACAACACCATGGCGCAGGCACCGGCGCCCAACAGCAAGTACGTGCCGGCCGACCCCGCGCTTGCCAACGCCACCGACCTGCGCAATGTGGGGCCGTTGATCAGCACCCGCTACAAGTACAGCCTCTACACCAGCCAGGTCGAACGCTATGGCGGCAACCTGTCGCTGGACTGGCAGGGCGACACCAGCGCGGTGTACGCACGCGCGATCTATGGCAGCTACGGCGTCACCGGGCAGCAGGACCAGTCCAGCGCACGCCTGGAGACCTTCCGCAACCAGCCCACTGCCGTGCGCGGCGGCTACTTCAATACGCACGACATCGACGAGACCCTGGCGACGCTGCAACTGGGCGGGCACACCACGCTGGACCGGCTGCGTTTCGACTACGGCAGTGCGTTCGGCCGCGGCACCCGCAGCCGGCCGGACTATGTGTCGGCCAGCCTGTATGGCTTCACGCCCGGCAGCTTCGCCTTCGATCTCAGCGACCCCACCTACCCGAGCATCGGACCAAGCTCCCAGGCGTTGAAGGACTTCTTCTACAACCTGGATTCGTCGCTGTTGTGGAAGGTGCAGGGCCACGATGCCGGCAGTCACGACAACCGCGTCAACCTGCACACCGATATCACCTACCGCGTGGACGGGGATGTGCTGGACAGCGTCAAGGTCGGCCTGTCGGCCGATCACTCCGAGCGTGACGCATACGACCATCCGTTCTTCCACAAGGACGGCAACTTCGTCACCAATGGGCCGTATTTCGGCGGCCCCAACTATGCCTTTCCCACCGCCGGTGGCCCGCCGCTGAGCGCGATTCCTGGCCGCCTCACCTACAATGCCTTCGACGGCCACTACACCGGTGCGTTCAAGCTGCTGGACCGCCGCTGGATGCGCGCGCAGGCAGTGCCCTACAAGTACATCGACGATCCGAATGGCGCCGGTACCTATACCGCCAACGACTACAACGCCAACACCACCTCCAGCACCGAGGCGATCACCTCGGGCTATGCGATGGCCGCACTGCACTTCGGCGCGGTGAGCGTGCTGCCCGGCGTGCGCTATGAACTGACGCGGTATTCGGCCGACGCCTGGCAATCCAGCGGCGATGGCGCCAGCGGGCGCTTCGTCGGCAATGGCAGCACCTATGGGCAGGTGCTGCCCGGCGTCAGCCTCAACTATCGCCCGGATGCGCTCACGGTGTACCGCGCGTCGTTGCGTCGCAGTTTCAGCCGCCCGGCGTTCGGCCTGATTTCCGGGCAGACCGTGTACACCATCGACGACACGCAACGGGTGGTGGGCATCTCCAGACCCAATCCGGACCTGCAGCCGAGCAAGGCCGACAATGCAGACCTGTCTGCCGAATTCTATGATCACCAGGGCGGCGTGCTGAGCGCCTCGACTTACTACAAGCGCATTACCGGCTTCGTGTATACCTCGCAGTCGGCCACCAGCAACGACAACACCCTCGGCGGCCTGGTACCCACCGGCACCACGTTCGAAAACGGCGTACCGGTGACCATGCCGCAAAATGGCGGCACCGCAACGCTTTATGGCCTGGAGCTGGCAGCGAGCAAGCGCCTGCAGCAACTGCCCGGGCTGTGGAGCAATCTTGGCGTCACCGCCAATGTCACCCTGCAGCACAGCGAAGCGGACAGCAGGCGCGCGGATCAACCGGAAAAGACTTGGTTGCCGCGTGCCCCGGAGCGCCTCTACAACCTGGACCTGTTCTACGACGACACGCATCTGCGTACCGACCTGAGCTACAACTACACCGGCCTGCAACTGCTGGGCCTCACCACCGACCGGCTCAATTACTACCTGCAGCCGGTGAAGTCGCTGGACTTCAACGCCACGTATCATCTGCCACACCATGTGGACGTGGGCGTATCGGCGAAAAACCTGCTCAACGTAGCCACTTTCTACGAAACCCAGGGCAAGTCCAAGCGCTACATGGCCTACGATCCCGGCGCCGACGGCGCCTATGTGCAGACCGGGCGGGTGTACATGCTGACGCTGGGCTACACCTACTGAGGGCAACGGGACGGCGACGCCCGAGCGGCGTTCCTCGCTAGTGCGGGAACGCTGCTGCATGGCTACTGGTTGGGCGCAGCTGCGTTCGCCATAAAGATGACGCAGGCACGCCGCCCGGCCGGGTCGCGCGTGCGAAGGCCTGCGCCGTGTGGCGTCCTGACGTATGAAACGTCGGGCCAGAGAACTCGCGCTGAGCGGATGCGTGGTCTTGCGCTGTCACGCAGTCAATGCGCGCAGGGTGCCGCCAGTCAGTCCGCGTGCAGCCATTTCACACGGAAAACGCAGCCGGCTGCGGCAAGGTGCGCCCATGCATCTTCTGGACCTGCCCATGCCACCTTGCTCTTACGCTCGTGTCTGCTTGCTCGCCCTGGCGCTCGGCGCTTCATTGCCGGCGCTGGCACAGCAGGCGCCGCAAGCTTTGCCCGCCACTACTGCGACGCCTGCGGCGAAGGCCGTTCAAACCGGTCCGCGTTCGGACCTGCACGCGCAGGTACTGCTCGATCGTGCGCATTTTTCGCCCGGCCAGATCGATGGCGAGCGCGGCTCCAACCAGAAGCGTGCGGTCTCCGGGTTCCAGGCAGCGCACGACATCAAGGTCACCGGCGAACTGGATGACGCCACCTGGCAAGCATTGCAGGCCGACACCACACCGGCGCTGGTGCAATACACCTTGACCGACGCCGATGTCGCCGGGCCGTTCCAGCCGATTCCCAAAGGCCCGGCCGAGCAGGCCAAGCTGTCCGCGCTGGGCTATACGTCGGTCGATGAAGCATTGGGCGAGCGCTTCCACGCCGCTCCTGCATTGCTGCGCCAACTCAATCCGGGCGTGGACCTGGGCAAGGCCGGCGGCGTGATCCAGGTGCCCAACATCGATGGCGTTGCGCCGCTGGCCAAACCGGCCAAGCTGGTGGTGGACAAGTCCGACTCGACGCTGCGGCTGTTTGACGCAAACGACAAAGTGTATGCGCAGTTCCCGGTGTCTTCCGGCAGCAAGCACGACCCGCTGCCGATCGGCCGCTGGAAGATCCTCGGCATCTCGCGCGATCCGGTGTTCAAGTACAACCCCAAGCTGTTCTGGGATGCCAAGAAGAGCGACAAGAAGGCCACGCTTCCGGCAGGTCCGAACAACCCGGTCGGCCGGGTGTGGATCGACCTGTCCAAACCGCATTACGGCCTGCACGGCACGCCCGAACCCGGCCATGTCGGTAAGACCGAATCACACGGCTGTGTGCGCCTGACCAACTGGGACGTGGTGAACCTGGCCAGCGTGGTGGGCCCATCGGTGCCGGTGGTGATGCAGGAGTAGCCATGAAGCTGCTGATGATCCTGATCGCGGGTGTGGCGATCGGCGCCGGTGGTTACTGGTGGCTGGAACGTCATGCACCGGAAGCGAAGGTACCGCCGGCCGCGAGCACGGTTGTACCGCCGTCTACCGGGATGGACCTCGCCGTGGCGCCGTCACCTGCAGCGCCGGAGACAATGCCTGCGACTCCTGTACCTGCGAGTACGACACCAGCGGTCGCCGCGGCGTCGGCTACACCCGCTCCCGCTCCGGTGACAGATACGTCGGCGACAACGGCCGGCTTGCTGATTCCGGTACAGGGCGTCGGCAGCAACCAGCTGCAGGACACCTTTACCGATGCACGCAGCGAAGGCCGTGTGCACGATGCGATCGATATCCTGGCCCCCTCCGGCACACCGGTCCTGGCTGTGGCCGATGGCACGGTCGAAAAGCTGTTCACCAGCGAGCGCGGCGGCCTGACCGTGTATCAGTTCGAGCCCGGCGGCACCTATTGCTACTACTACGCGCACCTGGAGCGCTACGCCGACGGCCTGACAGAGAAGCAAACGATCAAGCGCGGCCAGGTCATCGGCTATGTCGGCAGCACCGGCAACGCCAATCCGGCCGCACCGCATCTGCATTTCGAAATCCATCGGCTCGGGCCGGAAAAACAGTGGTGGAAGGGCGAGGCATTGAATCCCTATCCGGTATTGCATGGCGACCAAGCGTTACCGTGAGATCGTAAATACCTATTGACTCCCAAACGCTTTGATCGCAAGACCGATGCGAAGTCTTGTAATGCACGATTTTTGAAGCGCATTCTTACCGGGCCCTCCTACGTTCCGGTGCCAAACCGCTCGGTCATACCGAGCAGTCCCTGAGCAAATGGCTTCAGCTCATCTACGTTGCAGGAGGACTCGGTGTTCGCCCCTTGTTGATCGTGATGGTCTGGATGTACTCGCCATTTGCCCCATACACGACCACGATACGAACGTAAGCGTCGTCATAGACAACCTGGCTACTGCAAGGACAGGTCGCAGAAGCGGTCACCATCCCCAGTGGTTTTGCATTCGCATCATCGACTACAACCATCGGTGTCTCAGCAGCCGAGCCAAGCGGAAGCTGCTGCTGGGCACCAGGAGTTACCACAATGACTGTCAGCACCTCATCTTTTAATGAATTGATTTGAACATATTTCAACCCATCCTTTTCAAAAGAATAAACCTTGAACAAAGGCGACAGACTGATATTCTTTCCACCCGCTGGAATTTTCTCACCCATCCCACGAATCAGATTGGCGGGGTCTAGGCTTTTCTCTGCAGCACTGGCTTGATTTGGATTTGCAGCCTGGAACGCCACTGCAATGAGCAACAGACACCGAAGCTGGCTTAGCATATAATCTCCTTGTCCGAACCGAAATAGCGGTAAAAATCTAGGGCAACAAGACAGCCAGCGCAAGTGCCGCTCGCCGTAAACTCAATCACTCCAATCTCAGCCGATAAATATAATTAAATTTACATACCCCTTATGCAAAGAGCCTCAGCAGCACAATCCGCGGCTTGCAACGATTGAAATAATTCGCGTCACTCGAAAAAATATTTTTCGCAAAAATTCACAATAAATAATTTATTTTGATTGACAGAACTTGCTAATCTTTAGCGCTTTTCCATTCGAGGCAATGACTGACAGGAAGCGATGCTAGATCAACATTCCGCCAGAGACTTCAATGCGCTGCGCATTGATCCAGCCGGTGCCCGGCGCCAGCAATGCCGCCACCACCGGGCCGATATCGTCCGGCAAGCCGGGACGGCCCAGCGCGGTCACCGAGGCCACCATCGCGTTGATCTGCGCGTTGTCGCGCACGCTGCCGCCATTGAAGTCGGTTTCGATGGCGCCCGGTGCCAGCGTGTTGGCGCGTATGCCACGCGCACCCAATTCCTTCGCCAGGTAGCGGGTGAACACTTCCACCCCGCCCTTCATCATCGCGTAGGCCGACGACCCCGGTAGCGCAAAGCGCGCAAGCCCGCTGGAGACGTTGAGAATGCGTCCGCCATCGGCGATCAGCGGCAACAGTATCTGGGTCAGGAAATACGGCCCCTTCAGATGGAGATTGACCAGCGCGTCGAACTGCGCAGGCGTGGTGTCGGCAATGGCCGCATGCAGGCCGGTACCGGCGTTGTTGACCAGTGCATCGAACTGCGTGCGGCCCCAACCGGCCAGCACGTCCTTCAGCTGCGCAGCAAACGCGGCGAAGGTCTCGGCCTCCGCCACATCCAGCTGGATGGCCTGCGCGCGGCGCCCCAACGCCTGGATCTGCGCAACCACCTCGGCCGCTTCCGTGGCCTGACTGCGGTAGGTCAGCACGATATCGCTGCCCGCCGCAGCGAGCGCGAGTGCGGCGTTGCGGCCCAGGCCGCGGCTGCCGCCGGTGATCACGGTGATGGGGGTAGTGGTGGACATGGAAGTGCTCCGTCGGTAAGTCCCTGCAGCCTATTGCGCTTGCTGTGGCACATAAATCGGCTCACGCTGATTGCACCGTTCAAGATAATCGACCAATCGATGGACACCATGGAATCGCTACGCGCTTTCCTGCGCGTGGCCGAACTCGGCAGCTTCACCCAGGCAGCCGAAACGCTGGGGTTGCCGAAGGCAAGCGTGTCGACCGCCGTGCAACGGCTGGAAGCCTCGCTAGGCACCCAGCTCCTGCATCGCACCACACGGCGCGTGCAACTCACCGGCGATGGCAGCGCGTTCTACCAGCGCAGCCGCGATCTGCTGGACGACATGGACGAGCTGCAAGGCATGTTTCAGCGCGAGCGCGGCCAGTTGCGCGGTCGGTTGCGGGTGGATATGTCGGCCGGCATCGCACGCAATTTCGTGATTCCGGCCCTGCCCGCGTTTCTCGCGCAGCACCCGCAGCTGGAGGTAGAGATCAGCGGCACCGACCGCCGCGTGGACGTGGTGCGCGAAGGCTTCGATTGCGTGCTGCGGGTCGGCACGCTGGAAGACACCAGCCTGGTCGCGCGTCCGCTGGGCGCGTTCCGGATCGTCAGCTGTGCCAGCGCCGGGTATCTCGCCCTTCGCGGTACACCGCAGTGCCTGGACGATCTGGCCCGGCACGATCTGGTGCACTACGTGCCAACGCTGGGGCAACGCTCGCCGGGCTTCGAATACCACGATGGTCAGGCCTACCGGTTGCTGCCGATGCGTGGGCCGGTCACGGTGAACAACGGCGATGGCTATCTTGCCGCGGCGCTGGCCGGGCTTGGCATCATCCAGGCTCCGGCCAGCCCGCTGCGCCCACATCTGGATAGCGGTGCATTGGTGGAGATCCTGCCCGAACTGGCTGCCGACCCAATGCCGGTCACCCTGCTGTATGCGCAGCGCCGTCATCTCCCGCAGCGCGTGCGTGCCTTCATGGACTGGGTGGCGGAGGTGATGGCACCGCATCTGCAGCCGCTGGTGCCTTGAACGACTGTCATGCGTGCGCGCGGCAACAGCGCAGGCCAACAAAACAGCACAGGCCTCCTCGGCAGGACGCCTGTGCCGGTTTCACGCATCGGGCGTCACAGACGCCCGATGCCGTGTTTCCTCAGAACGTGTAGTTGAAGGTCAGCATGCCGTTGCGCGAGGCGCCCCATGCGCCATAGCCACCGTTGAACTGCGCGTAGTAGCGCTTGTCGAGCAGGTTATCGACGTTCAGCTGCACCGAGAACTGCGGCGACAGGCGATAGCGCGCGAATGCGCTGACCAAGGCGTAGGCACTTTGCTGGAAGGTGCCGTACATCGGGTCCACGTAGTAAGAGCGGTTCTGCCAGTTGACGCCGCCACCCACGGTCAGGTCGCTCCACGCACCTTGCGGGGTGTAGCTATTGAACAGCTTGAGGGTGGTGCGCGGCAGATGGGTGTTGATCGAGGTGCCGCTGTCGTCGCGCGCGGTGTAGTGGGAGGCACCGAAGGTGGCATTCCAGCCCTGGGTCAGGCGCCCGGACACCTCGAAATCGAAGCCTTCGCTGACCACGCCGTTGGCGGCCACGAACGCGGACTCGCTGCTGCCCGGCACAAAGCCGCCGGTGGCCACACCCAGGTTGTCCTGCTCGATGCGGAACAAGGCAAGCGAAGCATTGAGCTGATCATCGAACCACGCGGCCTTGACGCCGGCTTCGTAGCCCTTTCCGCTCAGCGGATCCAGGTAGCCGCCGTTGGCATCGCGCAAGGTCTGCGGGTTGAAGATTTCGGTGTAGCTGACGTAGGTCGACCACACATCATCGATGGCGTAGACCAGACCGGCGTACGGGGTGACTTCGGTCTGGCTATCGGAGAACGGCACTAGCCCCTGCGCCGCATCGGCGTTGCCGCCATCGATCTGCCAATCGGTATAGCGCGCGCCCACCAGCAGCGTCAGTGGATCGGCCAGCGAGAAGCGTGCGGCCACGTAGGCGGCCTTCTGCTTGATGGTGCCTTCGCTCTGCACCGTGCGCGGGCTCCAGTTCGGCTCGGGATAGGCACCATTCCAGCCGAAATAGCTGGTCAGCGGCGCCGGAAAGTCGAAGGTGCCGTTGTTGACGTACTCGCGGCGGTTGTAGCTGGCGCCGGCCACCAACTGATGCTCGCGCCCGAACAGCTGGAACGGACCTTCCGCATAGACATCGGCGCCATCGGCCTTGCGCTCGGTCTGGTAGTTGCCCGAATAAGGCACCACGCCGCCGCCAGTGGCACGGTCGAAACCGAAGATCGTGTAGAACGGATAGAACAGGTGGTTGGCCGCTTCGGTCTTCTCGTGGCTCACATTGGCCTTCAGCAACCAGCCGCTGTCGAAGCTCTGCTGCAGGCTGGCGAAGGTGCGCTGCAGGCGCGTGTCCCAGAACGTCCAGTCGGCGGCCGGGTTGAACGAACGCTCGTAGTTGGTGCGGGTGCCATCGCTGAAGAACAGCGGGAAACCGCCCCAGGTGACATCGTCCGATTCCTTCTTCTGGTATTCGTAGCCCACGCTCAGCAAGGTGCTGTCGGTGAGGTCGGCGTCGATGATCGCCGAGCCGATCTTCTTGCGCAGGTTGTAGCGATCCATGTCCGATTCGCCGTCCTGGTAGACGCCGATCACGCGCGCACGCACGGTGCCTTCAGGGCTCAGCGGCACGGTGACATCGGCCACGCTGCGGGTCTTGTTGAAGTCGCCGCCGCCCACCGACACGGTGCCGGTGAAGTCGCGGCTCACTGCATGCTTGCGCACCAGATTGATCGACGCCGACGGGTTGCCCGAGCCGGTCAACAACCCGGTCGCACCGCGCACCACTTCCACGCGGTCGTACAACGCCACGTCCAGCGCCGAATCGCCGTAGCTCCAGGCCTGTTCCATGTACGCCGGAATGCCGTCGAACTGGTAGTTGTCGATGTAGAAACCACGCGCGTAGAACTCCAGCCGCTCGCTGTCGCTCTGCGCGACCGAAATGCCGGAGACGTTGTTGAGTACGTCGGTGATGCTCTGCAGGTTCTGGTCGTCCATGCGCTCGCGCGTGACCACCGTGACCGACTGCGGAATCTCGCGCAGCGACAGGTTCATGCGCGTGCCGGCGGTGGTCTTTTCCACCGTGTAGCCCTTGGCCTGCTCGCCCTGCACATTGAGCCGATCCAGGGTGGTGACCTCCGCATCGCCGGCCAGCGTTTCGGCCAACGCCTGCCCTGCCGACAGGGTGCACAGCGCGGCGATCACCGCATGCGACAGCGCGCGTGGGCGCAGCGCAATGGGAAGGAGACGCATTACGGTAGGACGATTCATCACAACTCCGGCACAGACAGTCGAGGGCACCATCACGGCAGTGCCGGACGGCGAACAAAGGGGGGAGGACGCACCACGCAAGCGCGGCAGCGCACCATTTTAATGGGAATGATTCACATTTTAAATAGCTGGATTGACATCTATTTCGCACTGCGTGATACAAGCGAGCGCTACCAAGGTGGAAGGCGCATCCGCTCCAACCGCAGCCATTGCAGCCGAGCTCGCATAGACGCGACACGCGGAGCGGGAGCCGCTGAACAGGTGGCTGATGCAATCACCTGCAGTTGGTCGGGCTGGCAGGCGAGCATGGGCCCGCAGATCGACCTGCGCGCACTCGGGCGCCGTTCGCCATGCCGGTCCAGCTGATTCAGGGCGAGCAGGATCTGGTCACTCCGGCACACATCGGCAACGCTCATTTCGATGGTCTTTCTGCACCAAGCAAGGAATTCGTGCCGCTGCCACGCACAGGACACGCCCCCGAGTCCGCCGATGATGGACGCACAGCTGAAGGTGCTGACCAGGATCCGTGCAGCGGCGCTGGCCGACGATGCGCACTGAAACACGCAAGGTGTCCGTTGAACGATGACGGACCGCGCATCGCTCGCGAGATCCAACAAAAAAAAGCCGACTTTCGCCCAATGCCAGTCAGTTAACGCTGATTGGCATTTTTCGTAGGAAACTTCGAAGTGCGGTTCTTGACGACTCTGGGGAAGCTTCGTTCGGTGCGGCGTGGTGGCAGCACGAAGTGCCTGGACTGTGCCAACAAGGCCGTCAGTTGCCTGGGCAGGGTGCCCGCCGAATCCAGGCTCGGGACCGCCAGCAGGTTGACGATGGCATAGCTGGCTGTGTGGAAGCTGATGCGCTGGGGCTCCACCTTGGCGTGAGCGGCCATCTCTCGCATCCAGCGCCGCAGCAGTGTGTAGGCGATCAGCACGCCCCACAGTTCCTGGCGCACCAGCGCGGGCTGCTTGCTGCGCAGTACCGGTTCGCCCTCCTGCAGCGACTGCTTGATCTCGCGGAATCCCAACTCGATCTCCCAGCGCTGGCGATAGAGCTCGGCCAAGGCATGGGCTGGATGCGTGTGGGGACACGGCAACGAGGTGATGAAGCGCCGTAGCCGCCCACCTACGCTGACCTCGATCAGGCGCGCCTGCCAGTGGCTGGGCAATTCCGGACGTGCCTTGCGCGCTTGTGGCGAGACCGGCATGCGGATGCGTGCATCGCCGGGCGCGAGTTGTTCGACGATCTCATGGCGCAGGTTGTCCCGGGCCCGCATCAGCCAGTGACGCTGCGTGCCCGCAGCCTGCCAGTCCAGCAGGAACGCGGCCGAGAAGTACGCTCGGTCAAATAGCGTCACCGAGTGGTCCTGGCCCTGCAGCTGCGCCGCCAGGCTCAGTTCACCGCAGTCCATGCCGCCGAGCTTGGCGTCGAGCAGCTCGTGGCTGTGGGTATCCATCAGGCAGGTGGCGCGAATCTGCGGCCAGGACAAGGGACCATGCTGGTTGCTGCAGCTGCCGAGGTCGGCTCGATTCTCCGCAGTGTCCGGTGCTGCCCAGACCACGCCGTCCACCGCCAGCACGCGCAGTGGCCGCTGCGTATCCACCGGTGTGCGGCTCCAGGCCCGGGTCAATAGACCGAACAGTTCGGCCAGGGGTTCTTCTCCCAGGCGCTGGCGGGCCTGCACGCTGGCACTCGGCGCGGGCAGCGCTTGTGCGTCCAGGCTCAGATCGAGCTGCTGCACCACCTGCCACAGTGGTCGGTCACGAAACAGCGCCAGTCCGATCACCAGCCACACGGCATGTTCGGCCGGCAGCTTGCGCCGCCGGATCGACGCCTTGCCGCTAGTCGCCAGCGCCTGCTCGATCCAGGCCGGCTCTATCAATGTGCTGAGTTGGTCGAGTCGATCAGGGACTCGCGGTAACGTCTCGCGCAGAGCGCTCGCAAACAGGCTCATCAAGCAAAAAAGGGAACGTGTTGAACACGTTCCCTTTTTACTGGATCAGCTCCCCTCGGGGCTTAACTGACTGGCATTGGACTTTCGCCGGCTTTTTCTTTCAAGCACCACGCAAGGCTTTACAGCGCCTTGGCTGCCGCAACCACATGCTCGGCGGTGATCTTGAAGTACGCATACAGCTGATCGGCCGGTGCCGAGGCACCGAAGGTGTCGATGCCGACCACATCGCCATCCAGGCCCACGTACTTGCGCCAGAAGCCGGTCACGCCCGCTTCCACCGCCACGCGCTTGCGCACGGCGTTCGGTAGCACCGACTCACGGTAGGCCGCATCCTGGCGATCGAACACATCGGTCGACGGCATCGACACCACGCGCGTCTTGATGCCCGCCGCATCCAGCGTCTTCTTGGCTTCCACCGCCAGGCCGACTTCCGAACCGGTGCCGATCAGTATCACGTCGGGCGTGCCGCCTTCGGCATCGGCCAGCACGTAGCCACCGCGTTCGATCAGCTTGATCTGCTCGGCGCTGCGCGGCTGGTGCTGCAGATTCTGGCGACTGAAGATCAGGCAGCTCGGGCCATCCTTGCGGGTGATCGCAGCCTTCCAGCTCACCGCCGATTCCACCGCATCGCCCGGGCGCCACACATCGTTGTTGGGGATGTAGCGCAGCGAGGCCAGGTGTTCCACCGGCTGATGGGTCGGGCCGTCTTCGCCCAGGCCGATCGAGTCGTGCGTATACACGTGGATGGCATGCGCCGGGTTCAGCGCGCTCATGCGCACGCCGTTGCGCGCGTAATCGCTGAACACCAGGAAGGTGGCGTCGAACGGAATGAAGCCGCCATGCAGCGCCAGGCCATTGGCAATGGCGGTCATGCCGAACTCGCGCACGCCGTAATACACGTAGTTGGCGTCCGGGTCGTCGGTGGCCACCGACTTGCTGGCCTTCCACAAGGTCAGGTTGGAATGGGCCAGGTCGGCCGAGCCGCCGATCAACTCGGGCAGCAGCGGCGCGAAGGCTTCGATCGCCAGCTGCGAGGCCTTGCGCGAGGCGATGGTCTGGCCTTCTTGCTGCGCCTTGGCGATGTAGGCATCGGCCTGGGCGATGAAGTCGGCCGGCAGCTCGCCGTGCGAGCGGCGGGTCAGCTCATCGGCTTCGCTGGCGTACTGCTTGGCGTACTTGTCGAACAGCTGTTCCCACTCGGCCTGGCGCAGCGTGCCGGTGCCGCCGGCGCGCCAGCCGGCGTAGATCTCTTCGGGAATCTCGAACGGGCCATACGGCCATTCCAGTGCCTTGCGCGCGCCTTCCAGCTCGTCCTTGCCCAGCGGTGCGCCGTGCGAGGATTCCTTGCCGGCCTTGGTCGGCGCACCGAAGCCGATCTTGGTGCGGCAGCAGATCAGCGTGGGCTTGTCGCCGTTGTCCAGCGCGGCCTCGATCGCCGCCTTGATCTTCTCGGCGTCGTGCCCGTCCACGTCACGGATCACGTGCCAGCCATAGGCTTCGAAACGCGCCGGGGTGTCGTCGCTGAACCAGCCGGCGGTGTTGCCGTCGATGGAGATCTGGTTGTTGTCCCAGAACGCCACCAGCTTGCCCAGGCCCCAGGTGCCGGCCAGCGAGGCGGCTTCGTGCGAAATGCCTTCCATCAGGCAGCCATCGCCCATGAACACCCAGGTGCGGTGATCGACGATTTCAAGCTCCGGGCGGTTGTAGCGCTGCGCCAGCAACTTCTCGGCCAGCGCGAACCCGACTGCGTTGGCGAACCCCTGGCCGAGCGGGCCGGTGGTGGTCTCCACGCCGGGGGTTTCGCTGCGCTCCGGGTGGCCGGCGGTCTTGCTGTGCAGCTGGCGGAACTGCTTGAGCTGCTCGATCGGCAGGTCGTAGCCGGACAGGTGCAGCAAGGCGTACTGCAACATCGAGCCGTGCCCGTTGGACAGCACGAAACGGTCGCGGTTGAACCACTGCGGGTTGTTGGGGTTGTGCCGGTAGAAGTCGTTCCACAGCACTTCGGCGATATCGGCCATGCCCATGGGCATGCCGGGGTGGCCGGACTTGGCGGCTTCGACCGCATCTGCGGCAAGAAAACGGATGGCGTTGGCCAGCTGGCGGCGGGTGGGCTGGGTCATGGGCGTCTATGGAAGCGGAGGGGAACACCGCTGGAAGCGGAGAGCCCTATTCTCCCATACACAGCGTTACGGGAATCGGGAGTCGGGAATGGGGAATCGGATGCAGCGTTGCGGGTTGGCCGCTAACGCCACTCGCACCGCAACCCCTGCAGCGGTACGGGATGACCTCCCATCAGACGTCCCGATCGCAACAGCCCGCTTTACCCATTCCCGATTCCCGATTCCCTATTCCCTATTCCTCGCCCTTGGCCACCAGGGTCGTCAGCGCCAGATCGCCCGTGACATTGAGCGCCGTGCGGCACATGTCCAGGAAGTGATTGACGCCCAGGATCATGCCGATGCCCACCGGGTTGACCCCCACCATCGCGCAGATCAGCGCCACCACCGGCAGCGAGCCGGACGGCACGCCAGCGGTGCCGATCCCGCCCAGGATGCAGACCAGCATCACCATGAATTGCTGGCCGACGCTCAGGTCCACGTTGAAGAACTGCGCCAGGAAGATCACCGTCACGCCCTCGAACAACGCGGTGCCGTTCTGGTTGGCGGTGGCGCCCACCGTCAGCACGAAGCGCGACACCCGCGGCGGCAGGCCCATTTCGTCGGCCACGCGCAGGGCGGTGGGCAGGGTCGCGTTGCTGGACGCAGTGGAGAACGCCATCAATGTGGCTTCCTGCGTCTGCTTGAAGAAGCCCAGCGGCGAGCGCCCGGCGAACTTCACCGCCAGCCCGTAGCTCACCACCATGTGCAGCCCCAAGGCCAGCACCACCACGCCCACGTAGGCGCCCAGGCGGATCAACAGATCGAAGCCGAACAACGCGGCCAGGTTGAACATGAAGCAGGCCACCGCATACGGGGCCAGGCGGATCACCAGGCCGATCAGGGTCATCGAGATCTCGAAGATGCCTTCGATCCCGCGCCGCAGCGTGGCGACCTTTTCATCGGCGGTCAGCACCATGCCGACGCCGAACATCACCGCGAAGAACATCAGCGACAGGATGGCGCCATTGCTGGACGCGGCGGAGATCACGTTGCTGGGCACGATCGACAGCAGCATGTCCATGCCCTGCGGCTGGGTGCCGGAGCTGGAAATGATCTCGCGGGTGCGCTCGGCGTTCTGCTGGATCAGCTGATTGGCCAGTTGCGGGTCCACGCCGGCACCGGGCTTGAGCACATTGACCAGCACCAGGCCCAGCAGCACCGCGATGCCGGACAGCACCACGGTGTAGCCCAAAGTGCGCCAACCCACGCGCCCCAGCGCGCGGATGTCGCCCATGTCGGAGATGCCCATCACCAGCGCCGAAAACAGCAGCGGCACGATCAGCATGAAGATCAGATTGAGGAAGACCTGCGAGAACGGCGTGGTGACGTACCTGGTCGCCAGGCGCACCCACTCGGCATCGCTACCGGCCAGATAGTAGACGGCCAGACCCAGCACCAGGCCCACGGCAAAGCCAATACCCATCTTCCAATGCAGGGGCAGGCCCGGGCGGCGTGCGGCTGGGGATGCAGTCATCTGGTCGGCCTTGGTGTGAACACAAAGACCTGAGCTTAACAAACGCCAAGGATACGGCCACATACCCGGTGTGTCCTGCACGTCTGCTTCGGGTAGGTGCGCGTCTCGATGGTGGGCGGGCAAAAGCCCTGCAGCAAACGCAAAGACGTTGAGTGCGCGGCCCCTCACCGCTCGCGGGACACGCCGTTAAGCCATCCATGGGGACTCGATGGCGGCATCCATGCCGCCAACGGTCCCGCAAGCGGCGAGGACACCACACCAGACAGTTTGCTTGCGGCTTTATTGAACTCTGCACACCGACCAACTTGACTGGTCCTTGCCCGCTCACCGTCGCGTGACCTTGAGCGGATGCCGCGCTAGAGCTTACGTGGACGTACTTGCAGCGTGTCCCGCGATGGTGGGCGGGCAAGGGCCCTGCAGCAAACACGAAGACCTCGAGTGTGCGGTGCCCTCACCGCTCGCGGGACACGCTGTGAATCCACCCCTGGACGCTCCGTGGCGGCATCCATGCCGCCACAGGGTCCCGCAAGCGGCAAGGACACCGCACCATGACGTTGGTCGGCGCTTGCTTGGAAGAGCTGATCGCGGCGCGCGCGCTGACGTGCCGATGCAGGCGTGCGCATTCGCATCAAACAGGCGTTGGTGCAAAAGCGCGAAGCGTAGCCAGCAAGCACCATGGATCGCACAGCGACGTAGTGCACTGCTCGCCTATGTACACCGACCAACGCGACTGGTCCTTGCCCGCTTACCGTCGCAGGACCCTTGGCGGCATGGATGCCGCCAAAGAGCCTACAGGGACGTACTTGCGGCGTGTCCTGCGATGGTGAGCGGACAAGGGCCCTGCATGCAGCCCAATGGCAGACGCAATGCCTTGCCCTCGGCAACACAGCAGAGATCCGGAACCAAGCGCGGCTAACGAAACGCAGCGAGCGGTTGCCAGATGGATGTGGCGACGCGCTCAGAATCGCAGTGCAGGAATGAAGCGAGTTTCGAGCGCCAGCCACGCCCGCCTGGCGACCGCATCATCGTTGTTCGCTGATCCAAGCGCTATGGCGATGCACAACGAGGCGCCGCTTCCTGATCCTCAGTCGCTGCCGATGCCCACACCGCGCAGGCGATCAAGGCGCCGGCGGATACAACGGCGCCAGCACCTCGGGCTCGGCGGCGCTTGCGTGATGCCAGCGCGGCCCCTTGGCGAATGCCTCGCGCAACGCCGCGCGGGCACCGGCCACATCGCCGTCGCCGCCCCAGCGCGCACGTTGCATCCGCGCCACGGCCGCGCGCTGGGCGGGGTCGGCCAGGGCGGCCAGCACGCTGTCGATATCGGCGACACCGGCCATGCCACAGAGCACGGTTGCCACCTCGTCCATCCCGCCGGCATCCAGCGCGCGGCGTAACTCGGCTACGCCGTGCGTGGCGCGCCGGCCCGGCATGACGATCTCTGCGCCGTGGGCGCCGGACGCCGTGCGCGGTGCGCCACGTCGGCGCAGCAGCGCCCATGCCAGCGTGAGCACCCACAGCAGCGCGAAGCCTGCCGCTGCAACGATCCATGCCCAGGGGCGCCCCTGCGGCGGCGGCTGCGCCTGCAGCGCGCCGGTGGCCGCTGCAGGCGCAGGACCAGCGGCCGCCGGACCTGCAGCCGGCGCAGGTGCAGGTGCCGGCACCGCGAACGCACCGCTGCCTGCCGCGACGTCCAGCGTCAGGTCCGGCACGGTTGCCGTCCTGGCCGCGGCCGCACCCACATCCCACCACGCCACCTGCAGGCCGGGCACGACCAGCGGGCCGGCGCGGTTGGGCACGATCGAATAGCGCCGGGTCAGCCGCAACTGCGGCGAGCCGTCCACGAACCGTTCTTCGTATTGCGGCGGTTCGGCGAACACCTGCGCATCCGGCACGCTCGGCGTGGGCAGCTCGGGGAACTGTGCCTGAGTGGCACCACGTGCACTGGCTTCCACCACGAACTGCGCGGCCTCGCCGGCAGTGGCGCGCTGCGGGGTGGCCGTATACCGCAACTGCAGGCTGCGCAGCGGCAACCAGGGTTGCGGCGCGTTGGCCGGCTGCGCCCGCACCTGCAGCGCGATGCTGGCGCTGCGCGCGCTCAGCTCGCCGTTGCCGCGGCCGAAGTAATCGTCGAAGAAACCGCCCACCGAGCGGCCAGTAAACCGCGCCGGCGGCAGCAGCAGACGCCCGCTACGCTCGGGCACCAGCAGATAGCGCCGCTCCACCACGTTGTATTGACGCCCGTTGACCAGCTTGACCGAACTGACGTCATCGCCAACGCGTTGCAACGACGCACCATCGGGCGCTTCCAGATCCAGCTCGCCGGAGGCCAGCTGGTTGGCGAAATACAGCCGCACCACCACGCCCACGCTTTGCTGCACGAAGGGCTGCGGGTCGTCCACCTGGGTCTGGACGAAGGCCTCTTCGTTGCCCTGCGCCGCGCTGGGCCCGTTCGCGGCAGCGGCGCCGCTGTCTGCGGCCTCGTTTGCCGAACCCACCACCTGCAGCCGCAGCGGCTCGGTGCGCTCGCCGCCGACGCGAATCGCCGGCACGATCACCTCACCGCTCTTGCGCGGGGTCAGCACCACGCCGAACAACGCGCGGACCGTCACCCCGCCATTGGCCACCTGCATCTGCTGATTGGCGCTCTTGGCGCCCAGCGCGAAGTCGTTACGCAACGGCGCGTAGTCCGGATCGACACCGCGCTGATCGGTTTCGATGTTCAACGTCACCGCATCGCCGCTATTGACGCTGTCGCGGTCCAGCCAGGCGCGCGTCACCGCACCCGCCGGTGCGCAGAACACCAGCGCGGCGCTGCTCAGCATGCCGATGGCCACGCGGCGCAAGTGGTATCTGCCGATCATCGTCCGTCCCGTTGCCTGCGTTCGTATTCCAGCCTGAATTTGGTCCGCAGCAGGCTGCCCGGATCGTCCGGCACCCGCCGCAACCATGCATCCACCGCCTGGCGCTGTTCGCGTTGTTCCGGCGTTTCGTCCGCCACCGCCGCTTCCGCCTTGCCCTTGGCATCGGCGCCCTTGTCGCCGGCCTGCGCCATGGCCTGCTGCATCTTGCGGCGCTGCGCTTCGTCGGCCTGTTGCTGCGCCTTGGCATCGGCCGACTGCGGTGGTGCGTCCTGCGTGTTCGGCTCGCCCTTGCCATCGCTGGACTGCGGGGCCTGCGTCTTTCCATCCTTCGACTCAGGCGTGGCAGACGATGGATCCTTGCCCTCCTGCTTGCCTTGCGCGTCCTGCGGCGGCTGTCCGTTCTGGCCCGCGCCCTGAGTGCTGCGCTGGTTCTGGCCGGCCTTGTTCTGCCCGGATCGATTCTGATCCCTGGACTTGCCCTGCCCGTCCTTGCTGCCCTGCTGCTGGCGCTTGCGCGCCGCATCGACCGCAGCGCGATTGGCGATGGCATCGGCCTGGTTCGGATGGTGCTTGAGCGCGCGATCGTAGGCCGCAATCGCCTCGTCGTAGCGGCCTTGCCGCGCCAGTGCATTACCGAGGTTGTAAAGACCTTCGTCGGTCGGCACGTGTTCGAAGGCCTTTTGCGCGGCGGCGAAATCACCACGCCGGTAGGCCTGCACGCCAGCATCCAGGCGTTGCTGCTGTACCTGGTCGGCGCGTTGCCACAGCGTGCCATCGGCCGCCCGTGCAGGCTGGGCCAGCGGAAGGACGCACACCAGCGCCAGCACTGCCACCACCGCACGCCGACGGAATGCCAGCAATGCCAGCGCCATCACCGGCAACAGCAGCCAATAGCCTTCGTCCAGCCAGGTCTTGCCGCCGTTGGCGTCGACGCTCTCGTCGGCCAACGACTGTTGCGCGGGATCGAGTACGCCCAGCGCCTGCAGATCCGCGTCATCGGGCGTGATGCGCGCATAGCGCCCGCCCCCCTGACCTGCCAGATCGCGCAGGGCGGGTTCGTCCAGCCGTGCCTGCGCGATCTCGCCACTTGCGGTGCGATAGGCAGCGCCGCGCGCACTGCCCACGCCCAGGGCCGACACGCGGAATCCCCGCGCACGCGCGGTGCGTGCCGCACTTTCTGCCGAGCCGTCCGCGCCGTCGCTCAGCAGCAGGATCTCGCCCTGCTTGAAGCCGGCCTGTTGCAGCAGGCGAGTCGCCGCATCGATGGCGCGGTCGGCGCGTTTGCCATCCACCGGCATCACCGATGGCGAGAGCGCGTCCAGAAACAGGGCCACATTGCTGGCGTCTTCGGTCAACGGGGCGACGGTAAAGCTTTCGCCGGCATACACCAGCAGCGCGACGTCGCCGCCGGCGCGCTTGCGCAGCAGCGTGGCCAGCTTCGCGCGCGCCTGCAGCAGGCGCGATGGCGGCAGATCGGTTGCATTGCTGCTGGAGGACAGATCCAGCACCACCACCAGGGGCATGTTCGAGTGGAAGGTCGGCCGCTCGGTCTGCCGCCAGCTGGGCCCGCTCATCGCCACCACCGCAAGCGCGTAGGTCATAGCGGCCAGCACGAAGCCCAGCCAGCCGCGTCGGCCACCGGCGACCAGCAAACCCGGCAATAGATGCGCGTCCACGCTCTGCCGCCAGGCGTTGGCGCTGCGGCGCCGCAGTTGCCACAGCACAGCCGCCGGCACGATCGCCAGCAGCGCCCACAGCCACTCCGGACGCAGCAGATGCAACGCGGCGAGCGGCCCGGCCAGCGCAGTCATTGCCATCTCCGCGGCAACACGAATGCCAGCAACGCGACCATCAAGGCCGCACCCAGTGGCCAGTAGTAGCGCTCCACGCGTGGCTGCACCGACGGGCCCAGCGCCTTCACCGGCTCCAGGCGATCGAGCTCGGCGTAGATGCCGGCCAGCTCTGCGGTATCGCGTGCGCGGAAGAAGCGCCCGCCGGTCTGCTGGGCGATCTTGCGCAGCCCCTCCTCATCGATATCGTCGTTGCCGCCGGCCGGAATCGGCACGCCGAACAACGAATAGCCGCCGCTGCCGCCGAAGGCAATCGTGTGCACGCGCACCCCTTCGGCCTTGGCGAGTTCGGCCGCCTTCAGGGGATTCACTACGCCGGCGGTGTTGACGCCATCGGTGAGCAACACCACCACGCGCTGGCCCTGCTCCTGCTCGCGCAGCCGTTTGACCGACAGTGCAATGGCATCGCCGATGGCGGTCTCGCGCCCGGCCAGCCCCACCACGCTGTCGGCCAGTTGATCGCGCACGGATGTCAGGTCCGCAGTCAACGGGGTGAGCGCATAGGCGCGCTGTCCGAACACCAGCAGGCCGACACGATCGCCATCGCGGCGATCGAGAAAATCCGACAACACCGCCCTGGCCGCGGTCAGGCGGTCCACCACGTTGCCGCCCAGCACCATGTCCGGTTCGCTCATGCTGCCGGACAGGTCCACCGCCAGCATCATCTGCCGCGCCTCACGCGGCGGCTGGATGACCTCACCCAATTGCTGCGGGCGCGCCAACGCGGCGCACAGCAGGAACCAGCCCAGCCAGGCCAACCAGCGCGGCATCCGCAGCGCGGGCACACGCTGCGCCTGCGCGACCGCGTGCACTTGATCGGCATACGGCACGCGCAATGCCGCCGCATCGGCGGCGCGGCGCGGCCAGAACCACATCAGCAGCGGCAGCGGCATCAGCCACCACGCCCACGGCCAGGCGCAATGCGCCAGCGCGTCCTGCCATTGCGACCACTGCAGCCAGTTCATCGTCGCCCCCGCATCAGCGCCAGGAAGCGTTGCCGCGCCAGCGCCTGGACGGCCTCGATGTCGGCCACCGCCGGCGTGCGCTGGAATCCCCCCTCGAGCACCGCGCGCCCTGGCCCCTGCGAGAACGCCTGCGTCTTGCTCTTGCGGCCGTCCAGGAACTGCAGCCATGCCTCGCCCTGCAGGCGGTCGGCGTTCGCATCCACCGTGCGTGCCGCACGTCGCAGCAACGCCGACAGCGTCGCCAGGCGCTGCGCCGGCGTCGCCGCGCGTTGCAGCTCGGTATCGAACGCCGCCAACCAGCGGCGTTGCTGGCGGCGACGGCGCCACCACCAGCACCAAGCACCGGCCACCACCAGCGCGACAACCGCGATGACCAGCCACCAGCCCGGCGCCAGCGGCCACCAGCCCGGCGACGGCGGCAGGTGCACGTCGCGCAGCGGGAGCGATTGCGGTGCCATCGTCATGCGCCCCGCGCGGATGCGCCGCCACCGAGCCAGGCATCGCTGGCATCGTCGGTGGACAGGCGATGCAGGCGCACGCCGCGTGCCTGCAGCATCGCGGCCAGGTGTTCCAGTGGCGCCACGAACTCGGCCTGCCAGCGCGCGCGTGCGGACTGGCTGGCCAGGTCCACCGCAATGCGTTCGCCGCGCACATCGAAACTCAGCGCGCGCGCCGGTGGCGACAGCTCCAGCGGATCGACCAGCACGATCACCACCACCTCGTGATGCAGCGCCAGGCCGGACCACCGGGTCGCGGAAATCGCGCTGGCACTGCGCGCATCGGCCAGTACGGTCAGCCGCGCACCGGGCCGCAGCAGGCGCGCGGCATGGTCCAGCGCGACCTCCAGCCCGGCATCGCCGGACGGTGGCTGGGCGTACCAGCGCGCCAGGGCATCCAGCACCGGCAATACGCCACGCTGCCCCGACCGCGGCGCAATCGGCGCTTCGTTGGAAGTACCGCGCAAGGCGGCGATGCGGTCGCCCTGTCGCTGTGCCAGCCACGCCGCCACCGCTCCGGCGCGCGCTGCCTGTACCGACTTGTAGCGCACCCGCGTCCCGAAGAAGAGCGCTGGCGAGGTGTCGGCCACGATCAGGCTCAGGCGCTCGCGCTCGGCCTGGAACAACTTGGTATGCGCGCGCCCGGTGCGGGCGGTGACGCGCCAGTCGATATGCCGTGCGTCATCGCCGGCCACATAGTCGCGCGACTCGGCGTACTCCATCCCGCGTCCACGTGTCGCGGCCGGCACCGGGCCCACCAGGCCATGCCGGCCGCGTCCGGGTTGCCCGCGATGCAGCGCGGTGCCCCGCAATGCGATCAGCTCCGCAAGACTCGGGCGCAGGCCGTCGCCGGCGACGGACGAGGCGGAATGTGCGGGGGGCGGAGACGGCATCGAAGACATCGGAGTCGGGCGGGAGGACGGCATACCTCGGCAACGCGCTACCCGATCAGGGCAGCGGGATCTTGTCCAGCAGGGCGGCCACCAGACGCTCGCCATCCCAGCCTTCGGCAGTGGCCTCGTAGCTGGGCAACACGCGATGGCGCAGCACATCCGGAGCGATGGCGCGGATATCGTCCGGGGTGACGTAGTCGCGCCCGGCCAGCCATGCACGCGCACGCGCGCAGCGCTCCAGCGCGATCGAGCCACGCGGACTGGCGCCCCAGGCGATCCGCCGCCCCAATGCAGGGTCGTAGCGCTGTGCATCGCGCGAGGCGAGCACGATCTCGATCAAATACCGTTCCAGTTGCGGCGCCAGATGCACGTCCAGCACCACCCGCCGCGCCGCGAACACGTCTTCCAGCGGAATCCTGTCGGGAACGGCCTCGTGTCTTTCCAGCGTATCGCGCGCCGCCTCGCGGGCCAGGCGCAGGATCTGCGCCTCGGCGTCGGCCTGCGGGTAGCCGATGCGCACATGCATCAGGAAGCGGTCCAGTTGCGCTTCGGGCAGCGGAAAGGTGCCTTCCTGCTCGATCGGGTTCTGCGTTGCCATCACCAGGAACAGCTGCGGCAGCGCATAGGTGTGCCGGCCCACGGTGACCTGCCGTTCGCCCATCGCCTCGAGCAGGGCCGACTGCACCTTGGCCGGCGCACGGTTGATCTCGTCGGCCAGCAGGATGGGATGGAAGATCGGCCCCGGCATGAATTCGAACCGGCTGTCCTGCGGGCGCCAGATCTCGGTGCCGGTCAGATCGGCCGGCAGCAGATCCGGGGTGAACTGCACCCGCGCAAAATCCGCTTCCAGCCGCGAGGCCAGCGCGCGGATCGCCGTGGTCTTGGCCAGCCCGGGCGCGCCCTCGACCAACAGATGGCCATCAGCCAGCAGGGCGATCAGCAACCGCTCGACCAGCGCCGACTGGCCGACGATACGCTGCGCCAGCGACTCGCGCAGGGAGGTGAATTGACGATGCAGCCGGTCCTCGGCGGGCGCGGCAGCGGCTTCTGGGGGGAGGAGCGGCGGTGCGTTCATAGGCCCAGTGTGACCGATCCGGGCGCAATTGGTTCACTTGGCGATGGCGGGAGGTTCAGTGAGTGACCGGGTTCATACTCCACTCCGCCAGCCGCGTAGCAACAACGATTTGGTTCGATGGACAGCGCAGGCAGCCTGAGCGGCAGACATCTTCGAAGAAGGCGGGGCGAGCATGTCATCTGACACACACGAGGTTTGAATGCGCCCCGAGAAGCGCGTCGCCTCCATGCTTCCTGAAAAGAAGAAGGCCGCTTTCGCGGCCTCTTCTTCACGCGTCGCGCTTACCGCGCTGCGCTCGCCACCCGCAACACTTTCGGGGTAACGAAGACCAGCAACTCGGCCTTCTCCTTGCTGCGCCCGCGCTTCTTGAACAGATTCCCCAAGAACGGGATATCGCCCAGGAACGGCACCTTCGACACGCTCTCGCGGTCGGTGAATTCGTAAACGCCGCCGATCACAACCGTTTCGCCATCGGCCACAAGCACAGCCGTATTGACCTCACGACGGTTGATTTCCGGCACGGTGCCGTATTGCGGCAGATCGATAAATCGCGCGACCTCATCTTTTTTAACGTTCATGTTGAGAAAGACGCGATTGTCGTTCGTAATCGTCGGCGTGACCTTCAGTTCGAGCAGAACTTCCTTGAACTGCACGTTAGCCTGCGAGCCACCGCCTGCAGCGCCTGCACCGCTGATCGTCACATAGCCGATTTCGCGGCCCTGCTTGATCACACCCTCACGTTGGTTGGCGGTCACGATGCGAGGGTTGGAAACGACTTCGCCGCGACCTTCTTCCTGCATCGCCGACAGCTCGATATCCAGGTTGAAGTGGGAACCCAACAGAGTGTAGGCAAGACCTGCTGCGCCACTGTTCGTGAAGCCGCCCGCTCCAAGATCGACGTTCAGGCCCGACGGAAACAGATGCGCTGGCAACGTGGTTTGTGTACCGCCATTGGCGACCTCCAGACCAGCTTGCGCAGAGGTATTGAGGTAGTTGACATTGCTTTCCAGCGAACCGCTCAAGATACCCCGACCCGTTGCACCAGTGACGCCAAAACGCGCACCAAGGTCGCGGGCGAACGTATCGGTGGCAATCACGATACGGCTTTCGATCAACACCTGATCCACCGGACGGTCGATATGCGAGATCAGCTCGCGCATCTGCGCGACCTTCTTCGGGATATCGCTGATCATCAGGGTGTTGGTGCGCTCGTCGGCCACCAGACGGCCACGCGGCGACAGGAAACCGTTGTCCTGCTGCCCGGCACCGCCCTGACCGCCACCACCTTGCCCGCCGCCGCCACCGCCGATTCCCTTGGCCTCGGTCAGCGCTTTGAAGATCACCGCCGCGTTGTGGTAGTTGATCTGCACGTAATCGGTGATCAGGTCCTCGCGATTCTCGATCGCGATGCGTGCGTCTTCCTTGTCCTGCTCGAACTTGGCCAGCTCCGGCTGCGGAGCGACCCACACCACGCCGCCGTCGCGACGCTTGTCCAGGCCCTTGGCGCGCAGCACGATGTCCAGCGCCTGGTCCCACGGCACGTTCATCAGGCGCAGGGTCACATTGCCCTGCACGGTGTCGGAGGCAACGATGTTGAGGTTGGATTCTTCGGCGATCAGCTGCAGCACGGTGCGTACCGGCACGTCCTGGAAGTTGAACGTCACCGGGCGGCCGCTGTAGCCACGCGCCGCGATCTGCGCGGCAGCCTGGGTCACCGCCGCCGGGCTCACACCGCCCACGGCCGGCTGGCCCTTGCGCGGGGTGATCTCGACCACGTATTCGTTACCGGTCTGGTAGGCCAGCGAATCGAACGCACCCTTGGTCGACAGCACCAGCTGCGAGCCGGAGCCGGACGGCTTGACCTCCACGCGCTGCACCGGCGTGGCGAAGTCGGTGACGTTGAGCGGGCGCTGCAACTCCGGCGGCAACTTGGCGTTGCTGATGTCCACCAGCACGTTGTCGCCCTGGGTCCGCAGGTCCGGGCTGGCGCCCTGGCCGTCGAACTTCAGGATCAACCGGCCTGCGCCGTCGTCGCCGCGTTTGAAATCGATCTTGGACACCGCCAGGCTCGCCGGAGCGGTCTTGGCCGGATCCTGCGCAGGCGAAGTCAGCGCGGCAGCCGCGAACGCGCTGCCACTGGCCAGCGCCAGCGCGAACCCCAACGCGCAGGCCTGGAGCATCGCGTGGCGTCGAACCGGACGCAGCCGCTGGGCATTGGAAAACGTCATCGTGCTATCCCCTATCACTTTATTGATCATCCAATGCGAGTGCGGCCGGCCGTTCAAGCCATCCACCCGCACCGTCCGGCACAAGTTCAATCAGTTCGATGCGGTCTTCGTAGACCCCGGTCACCCGGCCATCGCTCTGTCCCAGATACACACCCGGTCGCACCCGGTAGGTCACCTTGTCGGGCGCCATGACCAGTGCGATCAGACCCGACCCACCCCCGATGGTCCCCACCATGTCGAGAGCGTCGAGCGGGAAGGCCTCCAACGGCTCCTTGCGCCGGTTCGGATCCGGTCGGGTGCCATTGCCGCCTTCTGCGCTGACCCAGGCATCGCTGAACGGGTCGCGCATCGTCTGCGCTGCGTATTCGAACGTCTCGAACTGCTGCATCACCGGCAACGGCTCCAGCGGCGGCGCAGGACGCGCACGCACTTCGGCCACCCAGGCTTCCAGATTCGGTGCGTCGCCCGGGGTACTGGTGATGCCGCGGCTGCAGGCCGGCAACACAGCAATTAGCGCCATGCAGGACAGGATCTTGAGCAATTTCATGGTCATTGGCCGCCCTTCTTCGCAGCGTCGGCCGCCGCCTTCTCCTGCTCGGCCATTTCCTCATCGTCCAGATAACGATAGGTCTTGACCGTGCCGGACAGTTCCAGCGCGCCGCGTGGCGTGATGCCGGCCTTGGCATCCTTGGGCTTGAGGTTGATGTCGTGCATGGTCAGGATCACCACGCGCGGCAGCGAGGCCACACCGCTGACGAAGGCGCCGAACTGGTGGTAACTACCCACCATGCGCAGGGCGATCGGCTTCTCGGCGTAGAACTCCTTCGGCGATTCCGGACCCGGCTGGAACAGCTCGTTGGACAGGCCGCTGGACAACGCGGTCTGCGAGATGTCGATGATCAGGTCGGGCATTTCGGTCTTGCTGGGCAACTGGCGCAGCATCTGCTGCAACACCTGCTCCATCTGCGCGAGCTGTTGCTTGAGCGGCTCCAGATTGACCGCGCGGCCCTGCTGGGTTTCGAACTCGGTACGCAGCTGGGTTTCGGTGCCTTCCAGCCCTTCCAGTTCGTCGCGCTTGCCGCTGATCAGCAGGAACCAGGCCAGGACCATGATGAACAGGCCCACGACCACGCAGAACACGATGCGTGCCTGCTGCGGCCAGCCGCCGATGTTGTTGAAATCCAGATCGCTGAGCTTGAATGATTTCTTACTCATGACGCCGCCCCCTCCTGCGGCCGAGTGGCTTGCGCCGGTGCCGCTTGTGCGGGTGCAGGCGTAGCAGCAGGTGCCGGTGCGGCTGGCGCCGGTGTGGCCGGCGGCGCAGCAGGTGCTGGCGCCGTGCCCGCCGGCGCCGTGCCCGGTGCTGCCGGTGCCTGTCCGTCGACCGGCGCAGTGCCGTTCTTGTCGGACTCGTTCGGGTTGGCCAGCTTGACCTTCAGCGTGAACACATACGGCAGGGTCTTGCTGTCCATCGCCGAAGAGACAGGCTGACCGGCGGCCTTGTCCTGGCTCTTGGCCTCAATGATCGACAGGTCCGGATTGGTCATCCAGCCCGAGCCTTCCAGGTTGCGCATGTATGCACTGACGCGCGCGTTGGATTGCGAGCGGCCTTCCAGGGTCAGGATGTCGCCGTCCTGCTTGATGTTGGTCAGCGCCACGCCATCGGGAATGGTGCGCACCAGCGAATCGAACAGGTGCACCATCTGCGAGCGGTTGGCCTGCAGTTCCTCGATGACCTTCTTGCGGGCCAGCAGGCGGTCCTTCTTCTTGTCGAGTTCCTTGATCTCTTCGTTCTGCGCCTTGACCTTTTCGATCTCGGTGGTCAAGAACGCATTGCGCTCGGTCTGGCCGCTGATCTGCGCGTCGTAGTAGAACCAGATCAAGGCCGACAACAGCACGCCGCCCAACGCGGCGAAGCCCAGCATCGAATAGAACTCACGCTCACGCGCCTTCCGGCGCTCGGCGCGCCAGGGCAGTAGGTTGATTCTTGCCATCAGTCAAAGCTCCTCAGGGCCAGGCCGGTGGCGATCATCAATGCAGGCGCATCCAGCGCCAGCGCGTGGGCCTGGACCTTCGGCCCCAGCGTCATCTGTGCGAGCGGATTGGCCACCACGGTGGTCACGCCCAGCTGTTCCTCGACCATTTCCGGCAACCGCGCCAACGCGGCGCAGCCGCCGGCCAGCACGATGCAGTCCACGCGATTGAATTCACTGCCGGCGTAGAAGAACTGCAACAGGCGGCTGATCTGCTGCACCGTCGCCTCCTTGAACGGCTCCAGCACTTCGACCTCGTAGCTTTCCGGCAACCCACCCTGGCGCTTGGCCAGGCCGGCTTCTTCGTAGGTCAGGCCGTAACGGCGCATCACTTCGTCGGTCAGCTGCTTGCCGCCGAATACCTGCTCGCGGCTGTACAGGCTACGGCCGGAGCGCAGCACGCTCAGCGTGGTCATGGTGGCGCCGATGTCCACCAGCGCGACCACCGCATCGGCGGCCACCGGCAGTTCGCTGGCCACCAGGGCAAAGGCGTTCTCGACCGCGAAGGCCTCCACGTCCATCACCTTGGCGGTCAGACCACCGAGTTCCAGCGCCGACTGGCGCAGCTCCACGTTCTCCGAGCGCGAGGCGGCCAGCAGCACCTGGACCATGTCCGGGCTGTTGGGTATCGGGCCGAGCACCTCGAAATCGAGATTCACTTCCTCGATCGGGTACGGGATGTAGTTGGTGGCTTCCAGTTCGACCTGGGCCTCCAGATCGCTATCGTCCAGGTCGGCAGGCATCGGGATCAACTTGGTGATCACCGCCGACCCAGCCACGGCCGCCGCCGCGTTCTTGGCCTTGCTGCCGGAACGGTTGATGGCGCGACGAATGGCTTCGCCCACCGCCTCCACTTCGACGATGTTCTTTTCCACCACCGCGTTCGGCGGCAACGGTTCCACCGCGTAGTGTTCCACGCGAAAACGATTCCCGCTGCGCGACAGCTGCAAAAGCTTGACCGCAGTGGAACTGATGTCGACACCAATCAGTGGCGACTGACTCTTGGGTAGAAGCCCCACGGTAACTCCCCTGCCGATGGGCACTTGGACGCAGCCTGCGCCCTCGTATTAATAATCAAATTTTAACAGTTGACAAGACCTTCACGCGCAAGGCAATGACCCCGCGACCGTGACCCCGGTACTGTCTTCTGCGATCCCCAGAGTTCGGCCCCAGCCAAACTCGGCGTCATCTATACTCTGTGACCAAGAAATCTGCAATCGGAATCTCTCTTACATGCCCCGTATTCGCCGTTGGCTGGGCTGGATCCTGGCCACGCTCGTTGTGCTCGCACTGCTCGGCGCCATTGCCGCTGGCGGCCTGTATTACGCCATTTCCTCGAAGTTGCCGGACGTTCAATCGCTCAAGCAGGTCGAACTGCAGGAGCCGATGTATGTCTATTCCAGCGACGGCCGACTGATGGCCGTCTATGGCGAGACCCGGCGCTACCCGATCCAGATGAAGGAGGTGCCGCTGCGCCTGAAGCAGGCCTTCCTGGCCACCGAGGACGCGCGCTTCTACGAACATGGGGGCGTGGACTACAAGGGCATCGGCCGCGCGGTGTGGCTGCTGGCCACCACCGATGCCAAGCGGGTGCCGGGCGGCTCGACCATCACCCAGCAGGTGGCGCGGCAGTTCTTCCTGAGCTCCGAATACAGCTACACCCGCAAGCTGGCCGAGATCCTGCTGGCGCGCAAGATCGAAAGCGAGCTGAGCAAGGACGAGATCTTCGAGCTATATCTCAACAAGAGCTTCTTCGGCAATCGCGCCTATGGCGTCGGTGCCGCCGCCGAGTATTACTACGGCAAGAAGCTGGGCGAGCTGAGCCTGGACGAGATGGCCTCGCTGGCCGGCATCCCCAAGTTCCCGTCCAGCGGCAACCCGATCAGCAACCCAGAGCGTGCGCGCGAACGCCGCGACTATTATGTGTTGCAGCGCATGGCCGACCTGGGCTTCGTCAGCCAAGCCGAAGCCGATGCCGCCAAGGCCGTGCCGATGCATGCCAAGCCGCATGAGCCGCCGGTGGAGGTGTATGCCCCGTACGTGGCCGAGCTGGTGCGCCAGGAGATGATCGCCAAGTACGGCGGCGACGTGCTCAACAAGGGCTACCACGTCACCACCACCATCGATGCGACCCTGCAGACCGGCGCCGACGCGGCGGTGGCCGAAGGCCTGCGGCTGTACGACCACCGTCACGGCTGGCATGGCGTGGAGCAGCATTTCGATGTGGCCGCCGATGCGGATGCCGCCGCGCTGGCCAAGCACCTGACCGGCGCCTTCACCCAGGGCGGGCTGCGGCCGGTGATCGTGGCGCGCACCAACGCCGATGGCGGGGTGACCGTCGTACAGCACGACAAGACCGAACTCACCCTGCCCGCCTCGGCCAGCCGCTGGACCAGCAAGACCCCGGCCAAGTTGCTGACCCGCGGCGATCTGACCCGCATCCGTGCCGGCGAGAAAGACGGCGAGTGGATCATCGACCAGCTGCCGCGCGGCCAGGCGGCGCTGGTGTCGCTGGATGCCAACAGTGGCGCGCTGCGCGCCTTGGTCGGCGGTTTCAGCTTTGCCGGCAACAAGTTCAATCGCGCCACCCAGGCACGCCGCCAGCCCGGCTCCAGCTTCAAGCCGTTCGTGTATGCCGCCGCCTTCGAGAAGGGCTTCAACCCGGCCTCGATCGTGCTGGATGCGCCAGTGGTGTTCCGCGACCGCCGCGGCAAGACCTGGTCGCCGCAGAACGATGGCGGCGGCTTCCGCGGCCCGATGCGGCTGCGCGAGGCGCTGGTGCAATCGCGCAACCTGGTGTCGGTGCGCCTGCTGGATGCGATCGGCGTCGATTTCGCACGCAAGTACATCAGCCAGTTCGGCTTCCAGGAGGCCGAGTTGCCGCCCAACCTGTCGATGTCGCTGGGCACCGCGTCGCTGACCCCGCTGTCGGTGGCACGCGGCTACGCCGTGTTCGCCAATGGCGGCTCGCGCGTGGACACCTGGATCGTGGATGAGGTGAAGGACCGCGACGGCAAGGTCGTCTTCAAGGAAGTGCCTGCGGTAGCCTGCCGCACCTGCGCGCTGCAGGGCGGCAATGTCGCCCCGGTCAGCCAGGTGGTGGATGGTTTCAACTTCGGCGCGCAGGCGCCGGCCACGCCGCCCGCCCCGGCCGCCAACGCCGCCCCGGCAGCGGCGGAAACTGCGCCGGTGGCGACGGCGGAGACCAAGATCGCCCCGCGCGCCATCGACGAGCGCACCGCCTACCAGTTGGTGTCGATGATGCGCGACGTGGTCCAGCGCGGCACCGGCACCGCGGCCAAGGTGCTGGGCCGCGAGGACGTGGGCGGCAAGACCGGCTCGACCAATGACCACCGCGACGCCTGGTTCTCCGGCTTCGGCGGTCCGTATGCCACCACCGTGTGGGTCGGCCGCGACGACTTCCGTTCGCTGGGCTACCGCGAGTACGGCGGCAAGGCGGCCCTGCCGATCTGGATCGACTACATGCGCGTGGCCCTGAAGGACAAGCCGATCGCCGCCAATGATCCGCCTGATGGCATGACCCAGGCCACCATCAACGGCGCGGTCGAGTGGGTGAAGAACGAGGATCTGGATCGCCTGCAGGATTACGACTACGGCCTGCAGGAACAGCAGGACGAGAAGGCGTTCGATATTTTTTGAGGGCCGGGATTGGGGATTCGGGATTGGGGAATCGGAACGGCGGAGCTGGTCCGGTTCCCTTTTTTCTTGGGCGGGTGGGGTAGGCGCCGCGGCGCGACACGGCAGCTGGCGCTTGCGGCCGATTGCCTGATGGAACCAGGGCGAAAGTACAACGCAGGCGTTTTCGACATGGCGCAACGCATTCGCCATGTCTTCATGTGGCTGTTGTAGAGTCGAAGCCAGGTTCATCAGGGGAGCCGGATCATGCATCACGCACGCCAGCACGCCGATACGCGCACCCGGGAACGCCGTCATCGGCTCGCCCACGAGGCCGCCAGATTGATGGCCGAAGGCGGTATCCGCGATTTCCACCAGGCCAAGCTCAAGGCCGCCAGCCGGCTCGGCATCCATGACGATGCCTCGTTGCCGCGCAACCGCGAGATCGAGGATGCCCTGCGCGAATACCAGCGCCTGTTCGCCGGCCCCGACCACACCACCCGGCTGCGCCAGCGCCGCGAGGCCGCGTTGCGGGCGCTGGATTTCCTCAGCCGGTTCCAGCCACGACTGACCGGCCCGGTGCTGGAGGGCACCGCGGATGCGAATGCGCCCGTACAGCTGCAGCTGCACAGCGACGATGCGGACGCGGTGCAACGCTTCCTCGAAGAACACCGCATTCCTGCCCAAGCGCGTACCCGCCGCCTGCGGCTGGACCGCGAGCGCAACGGCGAGTTTCCGGTGTGGCTGTTCAGTGCCGAAGACCTGAGCTTCGACCTGACCGTGTTGCCCTACGATGCGCTGCGCCAGGCGCCACTCTCGCAACTGGACGAAAAGCCGATGCCGCGCGCCTCGGCGGCGCAACTGCGGCAGCTGCTTGCCGAACAGCCGCCCGCCGACGAATTCACATCACATCTCGCAACGCGGTAACTGCGCAGCGGCAGGCACGATGCGACCGCCAATGCGCGGTCAGCCACAACTCGCGCGTTCGCCCCCCCCCTGCCTGCCCGCATGGCCGACGAGCACTCCCGAGGCTGACAATAAAGTCTTGAAGACGATCCGCCGTCAGAATGGAATCATGCCGGTCTAGTCCATCCAGAAAACCAAGGCGCCCACATGAAATCCGACACCATCATCGTTTCGCACGAGAGTCTTGATGCCCCGGACCCATACGCACTGATTCAGTCAAACATCGACGTGGTCAATGCCCTGGTGGGCAACTACATGCGGGAAGATGAAATCTCCGAAACTGCCTTGTGCAGCTACTACGTCGATTTTTATCTAGCACAGGTCAACAACGGCGGCTTTGCGCAATTTCTGTTGAATTCCAACCCTGACTCGAAGGTCATGCAATTTGTCGCGCGCGGTCTTGAGGCGATGCGCGCTCCAAGGCATGCAGCCTTGTACGCCGAAAACCACGCCGACTTCATGCGCCTTGAGCAGCAGGACCTGGAAATCTTTGTGCAGGATCCGTATGGCGAGGGCAGCTCCATTCGTAGATCTTTAAGTCAGCGCGACAACGCCTTCTATGATCTGGAGCGCGAGGAAAACCTGATCGAGTTGAATTCGGCATGGTTGCGTCATCACCCACGGCTGCTGGCATTGCCGCCGGACCGGCTAACACAGGAAATAGAACGCCTTGCAAGCACAGTCCCCGCCGCGGAACGCCAGGCGCGGATCGATCTGGCACGCAGGCACCAACCGCGCTATATGAAATTGATTGACCGCCTATGCGAGGAAAGCGGACACACCCTGGACCGCATCACTGCCGGTGACCCAAGCCATAGACATGACGGCAACCAAGTGCTCGCCTGGCACTTCCTCACCAGCCGCGGACACTTCTATATGCTTGACCTGGACGGCATTGCATCCATGCACGATGCCGCCGACCAAGCGTTGATTGCCAAGATCCAGGCACCGGCAGAGCTTTAGAGCAACCAGATGAATGTGCTCACCCCAAGGTTTGGCAGGTAGCGTTGGTTTCGCGCGTCTCTTCGACCTGACAGCCGTTCGGCATGGGCTCATCCGCTGCCGGCAAGTGCGTCTTCTCCGATAAGCGCGCCAGGCAACAACGAAAACGCCCCGCAGTGCGGGGCGCTCGTTTACGCAGCGAAACGTGAGCCGATCAGCGCTTGGCGCTGTCGGTGTAGTCGCGCTTGTCGTAGCCGGTATAGATCTGGCGCGGACGGCCGATCTTCATTTCCGGATCGACCTGCTGCTCCAGCCAATGCGACACCCAGCCGGCGGTACGGGCGATGGCGAACATCACGGTGAACATTTCCACCGGGATATTGAGCGCCTTGTAGATGATGCCCGAGTAGAAGTCGACGTTCGGGTACAGCTTGCGCTGCACGAAGTAGTCGTCCTTCAGCGCGGCCTCTTCCAGCTTCAGCGCCACTTCCAGCAGCGGGTCGTTGACACCCAGCTCGCCCAGCACCTTGTGGGTCATCTCGCGGATGATCTTGGCGCGCGGGTCGAAGTTCTTGTAGACGCGGTGACCGAAGCCCATCAGGCGGAACGAGGAGTTCTTGTCCTTGGCCTTGGCCACGGCCGACTCGACGTTATCGGCAGTGCCGATCTCTTCGAGCATCTTCAGCACCGCTTCGTTGGCGCCGCCGTGTGCCGGGCCCCACAGCGCGGTGATGCCCGCTGCGACCGAGGCGTACGGATTGGCGCCGGTCGAACCGACCAGACGCACGGTCGAGGTCGAGGCGTTCTGCTCGTGATCGGCATGCAGGATGAACAGCAGATCCAGCGCCTTGGCCACCACCGGATTGATCTCCAGCGGCTCGCTCGGCACTTCGAACATCATGTGCAGGAAGCGGTCGACGTAGTTCAGGTTGTTGCGCGGGTAGCGGATCGGCCAGCCGATCGAATAGCGGTACGCTGCCGCAGCCAGGGTCGGCACCTTGGCGATCAGACGGATGGCCGCCTGACGGCGCTGCTCCGGATCGTTGAGGTCCAGGGTGTCGTGGTAGAACGCCGACAGCGAGGCGACCGAGCCGGCCAGCATGGCCATCGGGTGTGCGTCGTGACGGAAACCGCCGAGGAAGTTCTTCAGCGACTCGTGCATCATCGTGTGATGCGTCACTTCGTGGTCGAACTTCTTGAATTCGTCCGCCGTCGGCAGTTCGCCGTTCATCAGCAGGTACGACACTTCCAGGAAGCTGGACTTCTCGGCCAGCTGCTCGATCGGGTAACCGCGGTACAACAACACGCCGTTGTCGCCATCGATGTAGGTGATGGCCGACTTGCAGCTGGCGGTGGCGGTGAAGCCCGAGTCGTAGGTGAACAGACCGGTTTCTTTGGTCAGCTTGGAAATATCGACGCAGTCATTGCCCAACGTGGGCTTGAGAACCGGCAGAACGACCGACGTGTCGCCGGCGTTGAGCGTGACCTGATCAAGATCGGACACTGTGTACGCTCCTTCAGTGGAAGGCGCCTGATCCCACATGGGCAGGCACGTGATGGAAGTCCAAGGCGTCGCCTCGGATCACGTCATTATCGCACAGCAGCATTTTGGCCGTCGCTTGGACAGAAGTCGTAGATGCGCAGCGCAGGGGTGCGCAGGCGAAGCGGCACTCCCCCCCAAAAGACAACGGCCGCGCAATGCGCGGCCGCTGCCGGTACAGCCCGTCCTGCAAGTTCAGCGCGCGTAGCGCTTCTGGAACTTGTCGATACGGCCACCGGTGTCGATCACCTTGTGCTTGCCGGTATAGAACGGGTGCGACGCGGAGGAGATTTCCACCTTGATCAGCGGATATTCCTGGCCGTCTTCCCATTTCACGGTCTCTTTCGAGCTCATGGTGGAACGGGTCAGGATCTTGAAATCGGAGGTCACGTCGTGAAAGACGACGTCTGTGTAATTGGGATGCACGTTATCTTTCATGGACTTGGCGCCGGGCTGCCTGGATAAGCCGGGCATTATAGCGGCCTGCAGGCAGCCGGCGCAAGATCGCCCTAGCCCGCCGCCAGCGCCGCGCCGACCAGCCCGTAGAAGCGCTGGCGGTCGTACTCCAGCAACAGGTTGCAATTGTCGGGCGCGCCGCCCTGCCGGTTCCAGTCCACCAGGGTCATGCCGCGGGTGTGGGTGCCGGACAGCTCGATATGCACCGGGCGCTGCTCCAGGCGCTGCGCGCCGTCCGGATGCAGCGCGAACGCCATCGCCAGCGCATCGGCCGCATACCAGAACTCGCCGCGGCTGTCCTCGGACCAGAGCCGGGTCTTGCGCGAGATTTCCTCGTAGAAGCGGGCACGGGCCGAATCGGCGGCCAGCCACTGCTCCACGTCCCGGTGCAGCAGGCCGTGCGCGATGGTGGCTTCCCAGTCGGCCACGTCGAAGTGCGGGAAGCTGCGAAACACGATATGCGCGGCCTCCGGGTCGAAGCCGATGTTGAATTCAGCCGCCGGGGTGATGTTGCCGTGCCCGGTCAGCGCCCCGCCCATCACCACCAGCCGCGCCACGCGCTGCGGCAAGGTCGGGTCCAGGGTCAACGCCAGGGCGAGATTGGTCAGCGGGCCCAGTGCCACCAGCAATAGCTCGCCGGCGTACGCGTGCGACAGGCGCAGGATGGCCAATGCGGCGTGCTCGTTTTCGACAGTGCGCTTGGCCGGCGCCAGACCGACGTCGCCAAAGCCATCCATGCCGTGCACATGCGCCGCGTCCACCGAGGGGTGCAGCAGCGGCTGCGGGCAGCCGGCGTACACCGGCACATCCGCGCGACCGGCGATCTCGCAGACCTTCAAGGCGTTGCGCACGGTGTGCTCCAGGCCCACGTTGCCGGCGGCGATGGTCAGCCCGACCACCTCATGGCCGGTGTCGTTGAAGGCCATCAGCAACGCCAGCGCGTCATCCACGCCCGGGTCGGTATCGATGAGCAGCGGTATTCTTTTTGTCATGGGATTGGAGATTGGGCATTCGGGATTCGTTGCGGCATCTTCGCAAGGATCGGCGACCCGCGCGAATTCCGGAAACGTGCAGGTCGCAGCACCCCCGCTTTGACGAATCCCGATTCCCGAGTCCCGAATCCCCGCCACTCAAGCGGCCGCATACCGCACCGCACCACCGATCCAGCGCGCCACCACGCGGTCGGCGATCTCCGGCGCCTCGGCCAGCAACCGCTCGGCCAGCACCTGCACGCGCGGCAGCAGGCCGGCGTCGCGGGCCAGATCGGCGATGCGGAAACTGGCCAGGCCGGTCTGGCGGGTGCCCAGCAGTTCGCCGGGACCACGCAGTTCCAGGTCCTTTTCGGCGATCACGAAACCATCGTTGGTCTGGCGCATGGTTTCCAGGCGCTGGCGCGCCATCAGCGACAGCGGCCCCTGGTACAGCAGCACGCAACTGGACGCCGCGGCGCCGCGGCCGACCCGGCCGCGCAGCTGATGCAACTGGGCCAGGCCCAGGCGCTCGGCGTTCTCGATGATCATCAACGACGCATTGGGCACGTCCACGCCGACTTCGATCACGGTGGTGGCCACCAGCAGGTCGGTGCGGCCCTGCTTGAAGTCGAGCATGGCCTGCTGTTTCTCGGCCGGCTTCATGCGCCCGTGCACCAGGGCGACGCGCACGCCGGGCAGCTGCGCCGACAGGGCCTCATAGGTGACCTGCGCGGCCTGCGCCTCGATGCGTGGCGGCCCGCTCGGCGCGCCCTTCTCCGGCTCTTCGCTTTCTTCGATCAACGTGCACACCCAGTAGGCCTGGCGGCCCTCGGCACAGGCGGCGCGGATGCGTTCGACCAACTCAGGGCGGCGCTCGGCGCTCAATACGATCGTCTGCACCGGCGTACGGCCGGGCGGCAGCTCGTCGATGGCCGAGACATCCAGATCCGCATAGGTGGACATCGCCAGCGTGCGCGGGATCGGGGTGGCGGTCATCACCAGCTGGTGCGGTACGCTGCCGGCGGCCGCGCCCTTGTCGCGCAGCGCCAGGCGCTGGTGCACGCCGAAGCGGTGCTGCTCGTCGATGATGGCCAGCGCCAGATCGTGGAAGACCACCGCGTCCTGCATCAAGGCGTGCGTGCCGACCACCACCTGGGCCTGGCCGGAGGCGACCTCGGCCATGGCCGCGGCGCGCGCCTTGCCGGTGACCTTGCCGGCCAACCAGACGATGCGAATGCCCAGCGGCTCCAGCCAACCGCGCAGGTTGCTCAGGTGTTGCTCGGCCAGCAGCTCGGTGGGCGCGGCCAGGGCCACCTGCTTGCCCTGCTCCACCGCCAGCATCGCCGCCATGGCCGCCACCACGGTCTTGCCGCTGCCGACATCGCCCTGCACCAGCCGCAGCATCGGCGAGGCTTGCGCAAGGTCGTGCGCGATCTGCTCGAACACGCGCTGCTGCGCGCCGGTGAGCTGGAACGGCAATGCGTTGCGCAGTTGCTGCACCAGGCGGCCGCCGCGCAATTGCGGGGCACGGAAGCGCTGCAGGGCGATGCGCTGGCGGCGCAGGCTGAGTTGATGCGCCAGGAGTTCTTCCAGCGCCAGACGCTGCTGGGCCGGATGCCCGCCGGCGAGCAACTGCTGGGGATCGGTGCCGACCGGTGGGCGATGCATGGTCAGCAAGGCCGCACGCAGCGAGGGCAGCTGCTGGTCCTGCAGCCAATGCGGCGGCAGCAATTCCAATGCGGCCTCCGCTGGCAGCCGCTCCAGCGCCTGGCCGATGAGCTTGCGTAATGTGGCCGGGCCAACGCCTTCGAGCACCGGATAGACCGGATCCAGGCTGTCGCCCAGGCCGGCATCCTCGCCCGGCGCGAGCACCCGGTAGCTGGGATGCACGATCTCCCAGCCGTGCTGGCCGGGCTTGGGCGTGCCGAACACCCGCACGCGCGTGCCGACGGCGAACTGCGCCACCTGGGCCGCGCGAAAATGGAAGAAGCGCAGCACCACGCTGCCGTGCGAATCATCCGAGACCGCCACGCGCAACACCGGGCGGAAGCGGAAGCCGCGTTCCACTGCATCCACCCGGCCTTCGATCTGCACCGGCACGCCGCTTTGCAACTGGGCGATGGTGGTCAGGCGGGTGCGGTCTTCATAGCGCAGCGGCAGGTGCAGCCACAGATCCTGCACGCTCACGATGCCGCGCGCGGCAAACTTCTCGGCCACCTTGGGGCCGACGCCGGGCAGGCTGGACAGCGCGACCTGGCCGGCGACGGCCAGGCTGGGCGTTGCGATGGGTGCGCGCGGCACGACGGATCGGGACCGATCAGCCGGACGGGATCAGTCGAGCACCATTACCGCATCGACTTCGAAGCCGGCGCCCTTGGGCAGGCCGGAGACTTCGATGGTGGAACGGGCCGGGAACGGGGCCTGGAAATAGTCCTGCATCACCGCATTGACGGCGGCGAACTGGCCCAGGTCGGTCAGGTACAGGCCCAGCCGCACGATCTTGTCGAGCGAGCCGCCGGCCGCTTCGGCCACCGCCTTGAGGTTGTCGAACGCGCGACGCGCCTGCGCACCGATGTCGCCGGGCACGATCTCGCCGGTGGCCGGGTCCAGCGGAATCTGGCCGGAGAAATACACGGTGTTGCCGGCGCGCACGGCCTGGGAATACGGACCGATGGCGGCAGGCGCCTGGTCGGTATGGATGATCTGGGACATGGCGACTCCGTCGACGCTGAAAACGAGCGCGCATTGTATCCACGCCTGCCGTCGAGGGGCCAACACGATGACCGCGCAGCGCACGAGCAGATCGCGCGGAGCCCGTGCGATCTGCTCTTCGGTCAACGTCCGCAACCTTCCGCATCGTCCATTACACCTCGAATGGCTGCGGCAGGTCGGGATACCCGATGTCCTTCAGGGAAGCCCACTTGGATCTTGAACCACCTGCATCGAACGAGGGCGAGAGAAATCGATGTACTCATTATTGACCGCCTTGACGTTCTTCAACTCGTAGTTCTGAACGCCCCCAGAGAAATCCGCAATCCTTTTATAGGAAAGATTATCCCAGTCCGACAGCCTCACCTTCACCCCAGGCGAGGCTTCGACAGACACCTCATCATGGTAGATCCATGCAGGCAGCGAATATCCGGAACGCCGCCCGGCCGGAAGGCAATATCTTTCACTTGTTATCAAACTCACGATACATCCAGTCGGCGTGGAATCAGCAATAACTCGCATCGACCTTGGCTTGGAGAAGTCCAGATAACTTCCATCTTTCGACTTCACATTGACAAGCCCCGCCTGTTCCACCGTACCTTTAAAGGTTGCCAGCCTGTTATAAGACAGGTTATCCCAGTCGGAAAGTTCAACTGCGGCCCCAGGAGCGGCGTCCACATAAATCTCTTTCAGATAAATCCATGACGGAAGTGAATAACCCGAGGACTCGCCAACATGCAGGCAGTATTTCTCGCCAGTTTCGGCACTCACAATACACCCAAGAGGCTTCTCTTGCGAGAGAAAACGTACGTCGGGATAAATCCCCTTCAACCAATCCGCATACTTGCTAACCCTTGGACCAGTGGATTTTCCCGCATTCCCTCCGTTTGTCACTCCGATAATGACCGGCACCCCATTTCGAATTTGCCACCAAGCAGACCCACTATCGCCGGGAGCCGTTTTTGACCAGTACGGCGACGGCCCCTGCGGACTGTATTTGGCACCAATTCCATAGTCTTTTTCGAACATTTCATTGATCCGGCTGCGCGCATATATCCGCCGAGGCCCTTGCTTCGGCCAATATCCACCATTGGACTTTTCTCCGACACCCCAACTTCCATATCCAACGAAGATGACATCGCGCCCCATTTCATCCAGTGAATCATTAAGTACAGGGCGCTCCAGCGCTATGCCGTGGGCGTCGAGTATATGATCAACTGTAGGCAACTTGATGATCGCAATGTCCGTCGACGCGCCGCCCATACCTTCCGGAATAGCAATTCTTACAGCTGGAACGTACGCAATACCCGAGCCAGAGGCAATGACTTTTCCGGTCCAATCTTTAAAGTTATTATTAACAGCAGTTTCTTCAGCCTTGTAACCCACGCAATGGGCAGCGGTCAGGATGTAGCTCCAGCCGGCCGAATCCCCAAGCCAGGTTGCTGTGCACCCGGCGATCTCTCCGACAACGAGCCATGGCTTTTCGAGGCTGCGCTCCTGCAACTCGCTGTTGCTGTATTTCAAGCTTTCTCCAACATCGTTCATGTCACCCCCATAATACTTGAAGGTTGCCTCGTCAATAACGATGGCGTGTGCGTGCGAGAATGGAAATAGAAGTGAAATCGCGAACGCTATATTGAATAAATTTTTCATTTTTACTCGACTATTTTTAAATTAAATCAAATTTTTATATAGTTTTTACTGATTTATATTAAATTTCCCTTGATTTTTAGCACCCATGAGACCATGCCAGCCTCGAATTGAACCTCCTCAAGGGATTTCTGTAGCTGAGGACAAGGGTTCTCCAGGAGATAATGATATTTCTATCGTACCGATATGCCCGCACCTCGCCATAAGCGCACGCCCAAATCAAGCTAGGGAAGGGCTGAATAAGCCTCCCCATATCGGCTCATGATCAGCAGGGCGGCTCTAAAAGCCTGATTTCGATACCCGCTCGGCCAGCAACTTCCTCAGCTACGCGTTCTCGGCCTCCAGGTCCTGGAGCCACTTGGCATCGGGCACGCTCATACCGCCGGACTTGCTGCGCCACAGGTAATAGGTGGCCTCCCTGAGACGAGGCCACCGGCATAGATCCTTGATGCCACGCCGGCTTCGGCTTCGCACAGGAAGCCGATGATCTGTTATTCGGAAAGCCGCTTCTTCACGCCCAATCTTCTCGGGGTAGGGAATTGGACTCCAGACCGGCGGGCCACTCAAAATCGGGGGGACCTCGCTCCTCGTGCGCTACGACAAGCACGAACGTAGCTTCGTTGCACTCGACCACCTGGCAGCAGCCATCATTGCCTTCCGCAAGGTGCCGCTGACCGTTAAGGAAACTCTGATCAACACCGCCAGCAGACATGAAAAGCCGTCCAGGGCCGCGTATTTTGCGTTCAAACCCTCGATTTTTGCCGTTTTCGGCGCATTTGCTGCCGGTTTCCCAAACTACGGGCGCACGTCGACCACGGCAGGTAATAAATGCTTACGCTTCAGCCACAGGTTCGACAGCGCAGACAGCGTCAGCACCTGCGCGGTGTTCTTCGCCAAACCGCGATAGCGCACCTTGATGAACTGGCGTTTGATCACCCGAAACGGATGCTCCACCTTCGCCCGCAGGCTGGCCTTGGTGTACTCCCTACGCTTGGCTCGCTTCGATTCACGTTTGTTCTTGATCTGCTTCAGCTTCGAGCGCTTCTCCGCGATCAGGTAGCGCAGCTTGCGCTTGCCCTTCATCTCATCGCGCTTCTCAAGCCCGGTGTAGCCGCTGTCCCCGCACACCGTGCCTTCCTTGCCGTGCAGCAGCTTGTGCGCTTGCGTGATATCGGCCACGTTGGCCGCCGTGCATTCGACGTGGTGCACCAGCCCGGAGTCGTCGTCCACCCCGATGTGCGCCTCCATCCCGAAGTAATACTGGTTGCCCTTCTTGGTCTGATGCATCTCCGGGTCGCGCTCGCCCTGCTTGTTCTTGGTCGAGCTGGGCGCAGCGATGATCGTGGCATCCACGATCGTCCCGCCGCGCAAGCTTTGCCCCTTGCGCGACAGGTGCGCGTTGACCCGATCGAACAGCTTGCGCGCCAGATCGTGCTGCTCCAACAGATGGCGGAAGTTGAGAATCGTCGTCTCGTCCGGCACCTCATCCAGCCCGCCGATCTTGGCGAAACGGCGCATCGACACCGTGTCGTACAGGGCTTCTTCCGCTGATGGATCGCTCAGCGCATACCACTGCTGCAAAAAGTGGATGCGCAGCATCGCTTCCAACCGATACGGCTGGCGCCCCGGCTGCCCGGACTTCGGGTAGTGCGGCTCGATCAGCGCCAGCAAGGTCTTCCACGGCACCACTTGATCCATCTCGGCCAAGAACACCTCGCGCCGTGTGCGCTTGCGCTTGCCATTGCACTCCGCGTCGCCGAAGGTCAGTTGCATCGAAATCGTCTACTCGGGTCCTTGATCGATCGTGGCAGATCAGGATGGATTGTTCAGAGTTTCCTTAATATCGTTTACGGATAGATTCTAAGCGTATCGACCCGCCGGTGGTGCCCGCGACATGCCAGGCGAATGCGGGTCGGTGGAGCATGCATGCGGCTAGGCGCCTGTTGCCCGGATGCTATCTACGCGCCCTGCAGCGGTAGCTGTCGTATCCTGTGCATCGTCCCACGCCAGCGTCGTGCAGAACCATGGCCCCCCTCAAGCTGAGGCGCCTAGGAACGGCAGCACCGACTCGCCTACTGGCGCCCCACGCTCTGCACCACATGCAGGCGGCGCAACCGCCGCATCACTTCGGCCAGGTGGCGGCGGTCGCGCACCTGGATATTGAAGCGCAGCACCGCGGCATTGAAATCGCGGTCCAGATAATCCACGCGCTCGATATTGGACTGGCTCTGCGCAATGGCCGCAGCCAGCTGCGCAAGCACGCCGGTGCGGTTTTCCACCTCCACGATCAGCGCGGTGTCGTAATCGCCACTGACGTTGGAATCCCAGTCGATCGGCACCCAGCGCTCGGGCGATTTGCGCAACTCGGCCAGGTTCGGGCAATCCAGCCGGTGCACCACGATGCCCTTGCCGGCGGTGTGGTAGCCCATGATCTCGTCGCCGGGAATCGGCTGGCAGCAGTTGGCGAAGCTGATCACGCCGCGCTCGCTGCCGTCGATCAGGATCTTTTCGTGCGAATGCTTGGAATGCCCGCCACCGCGCAGTTCGGCGTAGGCCATCAGCGCCTGCGCGGCCTGGGTCGGCATCCAGTTGCCCAGCGCCACATCGGCCAACAGCGCTTCCAGGCGGGGGTAACGGTGTTCGTTGAGAAACGCATCCAGCCGGCCCTTGGGCAGACGCTCCAGCGAGGAGTCCATCGCTTCCAGCGCGCGATCGAGCATGCGGTGGCCCAGTTGCACGGCGTCTTCGTGTTCGAGCTGCTTGAGCTGGTGGCGGATCGCGGTGCGCGCCTTGCTGCTGACCACAAATTCCAGCCACTGCGGCTTGGGCGTGGCCGAACGCGCGGTGATGATCTCCACCGCCTGCCCGCTGACCAGCTTGGTGCGCAGCGGCACCAGCTTCTTGTCCACGCGCGAGGCCACCGCGCGGTTGCCCACGTCGGTATGCACCGCATAGGCGAAATCCAGCGCAGTGGAATTGCGCGGCAGCGCCAGGATCTTGCCCTTGGGCGTGAATAGATAGACCTCGTCCGGGAACAGGTCCACCTTGACGTTGTCCAGGAACTCCAGCGACGAACCGGCGGCGCGCTGCGAATCGATCAGCTCCACGATCCAGTCGTGCGCACGGCTCTGCGCGCTGTTGGGCGCCGCCGAACCCACCTTGTAGGTCCAGTGCGCCGCCACGCCGCGCTCGGCGATCAGGTCCATCTCTTCGGTGCGGATCTGCACCTCGATCGGCGAGCCGTACGGCCCGAACAACACCGTGTGCAGCGACTGGTAGCCGTTGGCCTTCGGGATCGCGATGAAATCGCGGAAGCGCCCGTCCAGCGGCTTGAAGGTGGCATGCACCGCACCCAGTGCGTGGTAGCAATCGGCCACCGTGCGCACCACCAGGCGGAAGCCGAACACGTCCATCACCTGGTCGAAGGACTTGTTCTCTTCATGCATCTTCGAATAGATGCTCCACGGCGTCTTGATGCGGCTGACCAGGCGGTGCTCCAGCCCCTCCTTGGCCAGCCGCTGGCTCAGCTGCACCTCCACCTGCGCCATCGATTCGCGCCGCACCACCGGCTGGCTGCGGATATGTTTTTCGATGATGGCGTGACGCCACGGATACAGCGCGCGGAAGCCCAGGTTCTGCAGCTCGGACTTGATCAGGCTCATGCCCAGGCGCTGGGCGATGGGCGCGTAGATCTCCAGCGTTTCGCGGGCGATGCGGCCGCGCGCCTCGGTGCTCTGCGCGCCCAGCGTGCGCATGTTGTGCAGGCGGTCGGCCAGCTTGATCATGATCACGCGCAAATCGCGCGACATCGCCAGCAGCATCTTGCGGAAGCTTTCGGCGGCCGCTTCCTGGCGGTCGCGGAACTTGAGCTTGTCCAGCTTGGTGACGCCGTCGACCAGCTCGGCCACCGCTTCGCCGAATTCGGAGGCCAGCTCCTCGCGCGTCAGCGGTGTGTCTTCGATGGTGTCGTGCAGGATCGCGGCGATCAGCGATTCCATGTCCAGGCCCAGCTCGGCCAGCACCCCGGCCACGGCCACCGGGTGGGTGATGTAGGGCTCGCCGGACTTGCGGGTCTGGCCGGCATGCGCGGTGGCGCCCACTTCCCAGGCACGGCGCAGGATCGGCAGCTGCTCCTTGGGCAGGTAGCTGGCAGCGCGTTCGAAGTGCAGGACGTAGTCGGGAATCGCCGGGTCGGAGGGCGGGGACGTTGCCGCGCTCGCCTGGGCAGTGGGGCCTGGGTTCATGGCGGAAGACTATGCCAGCGGCGCAGTGACGGCAAACGTTTGCACGCACAGGCGTATCGCCAAGGCCGTGAACGAAAACAGCCCGCGTCGAGGCGGGCTGTCCGGATCACTGCAGGTGCCAGCGATCAGTCGTCGTTCTTGGACATGTCTTCGTCGGCAACCACTTCGGCGGCGGCCCATTCCAGCGCTTCGCGCTCGGCACGCTCGCGCTCGGCCTTCTCGACTTCATCGATCAGCGCATTGTCGATCCGGCGGGCAGCGATCTCGCGCAGCGCCATTACGGTGGGCTTGTCGCTGGCATCGGCGTTCTCGATCAGCGGCTGCACGCCGTTGGCGAGCTGACGGGCACGCTTGGAGGCCATCATGACCAGCTCGAAACGGTTGTTCACGACTTCCAGGCAATCTTCTACGGTAATGCGGGCCATGCGGGCTCCCGGCGACCAGCAACGGCCGCGCATCGAATGAGGGAAAGGGGGCGGAGTGTACGCCTGCCCTGCGGGGCGGGCAACCGGTGACCGTTCAGTTTCCTTTGAAATCAGCGACTTGAACCATGCCGATCGACCCTGCCGGACGTACCGGTGCGCAGAACGGCATGCCCCACTCTTGCGTCCTGGGCGCAAATGGCCACGGCGCCCGCCAACCCGGAACAGGCGATCCCACTGCGCCGCGCATGCCCGCTTGCGGGCCGCCGGCGACAGCGACTCAGCCGCTCTCAGTCCAGCAAGGCCTGGATCAGCTGCGCGTGCCGCTGCTGCTGGGCCTGCCGACGCAAGCGGCTGGCGGTGAAGATGGCGCACATCTCCGACACCGCGGTGTCGAAGGTTTCGTTGATGATGACGTAGTCGAACTCTTCGAAATGCAGCATCTCTTCGCGCGCGGCGGCCAGGCGCTGCGCCATCACGTCCTCGCTGTCCTGACCGCGTTTGCGCATGCGCTCGTCCAGCGCCTGGCGCGATGGCGGCAGGATGAACACGCTCACCGCATCGGGCACCTTCTGGCGCACCTGGCGCGCGCCCTGCCAATCGATCTCCAGCAGCACGTCGTGGCCGGCGGCCAGTTGCGGCTCCACCGACTGCCGCGCGGTGCCCTTCCAGTCGCCGTGCACCAGCGCGTACTCGAAGAAATCACCCGCTTCGATCATGCCCTGGAACTCGTCGGCAGAGACGAAATGGTAGTGCTCGGCATGCCGCTCGCCCGGCCGCGGCGCGCGCGAGGTGAACGAGATCGACAAGGCGATCTTCGGGTCGCGTGCCAGGGTGGCGTTGACGATGCTGCTCTTGCCGGCGCCCGAGGGGGCCGCAACGATATAGAGAGTGCCGCGCATTTTAGGGAATAGGGAGTCGAGAATAGGGAATGGGGCACCGCGCCAAGCAGGCAGGCCGAGGGGTGAATCGTACCTGCTTTGACGATTCCCCATTCCCGATTGCCTATTCCCGGCTACTCGATGTTCTGCACCTGCTCGCGGATTTGGTCGATCAACACCTTCAGATCCACTGCGGCGTTGGAGGTGCGGCTGTCCACCGACTTGGAGCCCAGCGTGTTGGCTTCGCGGTTGAACTCCTGCAGCAGGAAATCCAGGCGGCGGCCCACCGGTTCGCGCTGCTTGAGCACGCGGCGGATCTCGCCGATGTGGCTGGACAGCCGGTCCAGTTCCTCGTCCACATCGAGCTTCTGCAGCCACAGCACCAGCTCCTGCTCGGCACGGCCCGGATCCACCGGATGCGGCAGGTCGGCCAGGCGTGCGGCCAGCTTGGAGCGCTGGCCTTCGCGGATCACCGGGATCAGGCTGCGCACCTCGGCAGCGATGCGCTCGATCGCATCCACCCGTTCGCTGATCGCCTCGGCCAGCTTGGCACCCTCACGCTCGCGTGCGCCCACGAAGCTGTCCACCACTTCGTCCAGCAGCGCCAGCGCCTGCGCCTGCAGGGCCGGTGCATCCACGTCCTGCACCTGCAGCACGCCGGGCAGCTGCAGCAGCTCGGTGAAGCCGACCTGCAGCTTGGGGAACATGCCGTCAAGGCGCGTGGCCAGTGCGCCCAGTTCCTGCAGCAGCGCTTCGTTCACGGCCAGGGACTGCGCATGCTCCGGCGCGCGCAGGCGCAGCGTCAGGTCCAGCTTGCCGCGGCTGTTCTTCGCCGCCACGCGTTCGCGCAGCAACGGCTCCAGCGCACGCAACTCCTCCGGCAAGCGGGTGCCGACCTCCAGAAAGCGGTGGTTGACCGAGCGCAGTTCGCAGCCCAGCGTCCCCCAGGGCGTGATGCGTTCGCCACTGGCGAATGCGGTCATGCTTCGGATCATCGTCAATCCCGTTCCATCAAAGCGCGAATGGTACCCTAGCCGCCCGCGCTGGCTGACCGCCCCGCCACGCGCCGACCGACCACCTCCCGACTTCCGGACTCACGCATGACCTTTTCCCGTCCCAGCGGCCGCATGGCCGATCAGCTGCGCCCGGTGCGCATCGAACGCGCCTTCACCCGCCATGCCGAAGGCTCGGTGCTGGTGAGCTTCGGCGACACCCGCGTGCTGTGCACCGCCAGCGTGGAAAACCGCGTGCCGAACTTCCTGCGCGGCAAGGGCGAAGGCTGGGTCACCGCCGAATACGGCATGCTGCCGCGCTCCACCCACACCCGCTCCGACCGCGAAGCCGCGCGCGGCAAGCAGGGCGGGCGCACGCTGGAAATCCAGCGCCTGATCGGCCGCGCATTGCGCGCCTGCGTGGATCGCAATGCCCTGGGCGAGCGCACCATCACCCTGGACTGCGACGTGTTGCAGGCCGATGGCGGCACCCGCACCGCGGCCATCACCGGTGCCTACGTGGCGCTGGCCGATGCGGTGAACCTGCTGATCAAGCGAGGCGACATCAAGAAGCACCCGCTGATCGGCGCGGTGGCGGCGGTGTCGGTGGGCATCTACCGCGGCGAGCCGGTGTTGGACCTGGATTACCCGGAAGACAGCGACTGCGACACCGACATGAACGTGGTGATGAATGACGGCGGCGGCTTCATCGAGCTGCAGGGCACCGCCGAAGGCCATGCCTTCCGCCGCGAAGAACTCGATGCGCTGCTGACGCTGGCCGAAAAAGGCATGGGCGAACTGTTCGCGCTGCAACGCGCCGCGCTGGCCGGATGAAGCGCCGCATCGCCCTGACCACGCTGCTGGTCGCCGACTACGACGCGGCCATCGCCTGGTACGCCGGCGCGCTGGGCTTCCAGGTGCGGGAAGACCGTGCACTGGGCGACGGCAAGCGCTGGGTGGTGATCGGTCCGGGCGGCGCAGACGCCGCCGCCCTGCTGCTCGCGCAGCCGGCCGATGCGGCGCAGCGCGCACGCATCGGCGACCAGACCGGTGGACGGGTGGATCATTTCCTCTACACCGACGACTTCTGGCGCGACCACGCGGCGATGCAGGCGTTTGGCGTGGAATTTCTGGAAACCCCGCGCGAAGAACCGTACGGCACGGTCGCGGTGTTCCGCGACCTGTACGGCACCAAGTGGGATCTGCTGGAGCCTGTGCAATGAAGCAACTGGTATTGGCCAGCGGCAACGCCGGCAAGCTGGAAGAACTGCGTGCCATGCTGGCCGGCCTGCCGCTGCGCATCGTGGCGCAGGGCGAGCTGGGCGTGGACGAGGTGCCGGAAACCGGCCTGACCTTCGTCGAGAACGCCTTGATCAAGGCCCGCCACGCCAGCGCGGTGACCGGCCTGCCGGCACTGGCCGACGACTCGGGCCTGATCGTCGATGCACTGGGCGGCGCACCCGGCCTGTACAGCGCGCGCTATGCCGGCAGTCCCACCAATGCACACGCCAACAATGCGAAATTGCTCGAGGCCATGCGCGAGGTGCCGGCCGAGCGCCGCAGCGCGCGTTTCTATGCGGTGATCGTGCTGCTGCGCCATCCGGAAGATCCGCAACCGCTGATCGCCGAAGGCAGCTGGGAAGGCGTGATCACCACCGCGCCGCGCGGCGACGGTGGGTTCGGCTACAACCCGGTGTTCCTGGACCCGGCGCACGGCCTGACCGCCGCAGAAATGGACAGCGATCTGAAGAACCGCCTGAGCCATCGCGCGGTGGCGCTGGCCACGCTGCAGCACAAGCTGCATGCGCTGGCGCTGTGACCAACGCCTCGTGTCATGCCTGAGCTGATTCCCCCGCCGCTCTCGCTCTATGTGCACCTGCCCTGGTGCGTGCGCAAATGCCCGTACTGCGATTTCAATTCGCATGCGGCCAAGGGTGCGTTGCCGTTCGAAGACTACGTGGATGCGCTGATCCGCGATCTGGACGCGGATCTGCCGCTGGTCTGGGGCCGGGTGGTGCATTCGGTGTTCTTCGGCGGCGGCACGCCCAGCCTGTTTCCGCCCGCGGCGATCGACCGTTTTCTGCAGGCCGCCGCGGCGCGGCTGCGGTTTGCGCCGAATCTGGAAATCACCCTGGAAACCAACCCGGGCACCGCCGAACATGGCCGCTTCGAGCACTACCGCGCGGCGGGCGTGAACCGGCTGAGCTTCGGCGTGCAGAGCTTCGACGATGTGGCGCTGCAACGGCTGGGGCGCATCCACGACAGCGGCGAGGCCGAACGTGCGATCAAGCTGGCGCAGGATGCCGGCTACGACAATGTCAATATCGATCTGATGTACGCCCTGCCAGAGCAGACCCTGGCCCAGGCTGAGCACGACCTGGAGCGCGCCTTCGCGCTGCAGCCCACGCATCTGTCGCACTACCAGCTCACGCTGGAGCCGAACACGGTGTTCTTCGCGCGGCCGCCCACCGGCATTCCCGACGACGATGCGGCCTGGGATATCCAGGAACATTGCCAAGCGTTGCTGGCCGAGGCCGGATATGCGCAGTACGAAGTCAGCGCCTACGCCAAACCGGGCAGGCAGTGCGCGCACAACCTCAATTACTGGCGCTTTGGCGATTACCTGGGCATCGGCGCCGGGGCGCACGGCAAGATCAGCTCCGGTGCACAGCAGCAGGTGCTGCGGCGCTGGAAACACAAGCATCCGCAAAGCTATCTGGCCAGTGCCGGTACGGCGGCGTCGATCGGCGGCGACGACATCGTGCCGCGCGAACGGCTGCCGTTCGAATACATGCTCAACCTGCTGCGGCTGCACGAAGGCTTGCGGCTGGGCGACTTCGAAGCCTGCACCGGGCTGCCGGCCTCGGCGATTGCCGCACCGCTGGCGCGCGCGCAGGCGCAGGGTTGGCTGGTCGAGCACGACGGACGCATGCTGCCCACCGAACTGGGCCGCCGTTTCACCAACGACGTGGTCGAGCTGTTCCTGGACTGATCGCCGCGCAACAGGTGAGCTGCATGCAGCGCGCCAGCCACTGCACGCCGGTTCGCTGGGCGACGGAAAAACATGCTACATAGCTCACGCTTCGAACCGAGCCCGCCCCCGGATGTCCACGCCCGCCTCTTCCCTGCAGCCCACGCTCAGCGGCCCGATCGCCGAAGCGCCCGTGTCCGCGCGCGGCCGGCGCCTGCTCGGCATGTTGCATGCGCACTGCGTGCAGGCGCTTGGCGGACCGTTACGGCTGACCATCGTCGAGCTGGAGCGCGAGCTGCTGCACCAGGCCGAACATGCGCGCAATAGTCAGATCCAGGCCGACACCTATGCGCAGACACGCGGGCTGCGCGATCACATCGAGCGCTTTCCCCAGCGCTTCCTGCAGGAACTGGCGCAGGACCTGTCCAGCCTGCACACACGCCCTGCGTTGATGCCGCCGCCGGATGCGTCGGCGCATCCGCAGATGCTCACGCTGGTGGAAGACACCGAGATCGACCGCGACATCGTGCTCAGCGAGATCGCCCGGCGCGAAACCTACCGGCGCGCCGATGCACTGCAATTGCTCGCGCAGCGGCTGGCGGTGATCGGCGCGGTGCCCGAGTTCGAATTGGAAGCCCTGCCACTCGGGCCGTACGCGCTGTGCCGGATCCTGCGCGAATGCGGCCACGCGCTCGGGCTCAACCTGGATGGGCAGCTGACCCTGTACAAGGTGTTCGAGCGCCAGGTCATGGACCGGCTGGGCGATCTGTTCGAGCGCGCCAACAGCGCCCTGGAACACGAGGGCATCCTGCCGGGGCTGATCTATCACCCGTATCTGGTCAAACCCACCCAGGTCCAGACCCGGCGCACGGCCCCGGCTGCTGCAGCCGTGCCCAAGGAGGCTACCGCGCGCAGCAACGCACACCGTGCAGGGCGGCCGGCCACCGGCTGGAGTGGCGCAGCCGCACCGACCGCCTGGCAGAGCGCCCTGCTCGATCCGCAGGGCGCAGCCGCTGCACCACCGGCTGCCGCCACCAATGGCGCAGCGGCCGGCTCACCGGCACTGGCCGATGCCGCGCAGGCGCTCGGTGGCCTGCTGTCCTCGGCACGCCAGGCACAGCTCGCCGGCAACGCACCCCAGGGCGCCGCACCCGGCAGCCTGCTGCAGGCCGCCGCGGCACAGCCTGCCGCACCGCCCGCTGCGGCGGCCTCGGTTGCCGTGCCCAAGGCCGCGCTCGGCCAGGCACTGGCCAGCCTGCAAGGCGCCTTGCGTGCGCAGGCAAACCCGGCTTCGCCAGCCAGCGGGATCGCTGCGGTCCAGCGTCAGGTGCTGGAGATGCTGCGTGCCCAACATGGGCCTACCGCGGCGCTGTCGCCGCAGGACACCGACACCTTCGACCTGCTCGGCCTGCTGTATGCGCAGATGCAGCGCGAGGTGCGCGCACACACCCCGGCGCAGGCGCTGCTGGCCAAATTGCAGGTGCCGGTGGTGCGCGCCGCGCTGACCGACACGCATTTTTTCGTGCGCGACCAACACCCGGTGCGCGAGTTGCTCAACACCGTGGCCGAGTCCGGCGCGGTGTGGCTGGGCGACGAGGACATCGACCCGCAGCTGCTGCACAAGCTGGGCAGCGCGGTCGACCGCATCGTCGACACCTACCAGGGCGACGAAGCGGTGTTTGCCGCCGCCAACGACGACATCCAGGCGCATCTGCGCGCGCTCAGCCGCAAGGCCGAGGTTGCCGAACGCCGGCATGTGGATGCCGCCCGCGGCAAGGAGCGGCTGCAATCGGCCAAGCAGCAAGCCCAGGCACGCATCGAGGAGGTGTGCGAACGCAGCGCACCGCCCCGGTTCGTGCAGTCGCTGCTGCGCCAGGCCTGGTCCGACGTGCTCACCCTCACCCTGCTGCGCCAGGGCGAGCAGTCGCCCGAATGGGACGAACGCCAGGCCTTGACCGCGGGTATCGCCGAGGTCACCTGCCGCAGCAAGGGCGAGCCCATCGACACCGCGCTCGCCACCGACGTGGAAAGCGCGCTGCTGCAGGTCGGCTACCACCACGACGAAGCGGCGGCGATCGCGCGCCGCCTGTCCACACCCGGCGGCGAGGACGAACTCACTTCGCGCACCGAGCTCACCGCCAAGCTCAAGGCGCGTGCACGGCTGGGCGACCAGGGCGAGGGCGCAGCGCGCAAGCCGGCAACGGCGCCGCGCACGCCGGCGGAAGAGGAGTGCTACACGCAGCTGCGCAGCCTGCCGTTCGGCACCTGGTTCGAATTCACCATCAACCAGCAGGGCGACCTGCGCCGGCAGCGGCTGTCCTGGTACAGCCCGATGACCGACCACGCGCTGTTCGTCAATCAACGCGGGCAGAAGGTGGGCGACCACTCGCTCGACGGCCTGGCACGGCTGATGGCCGGTGGCCAGGCGCGGCTGCTGGTGGAAGAAAAATCGCGGTTGATCGATCGCGCCTGGCACGCCACCGTGCGCACGCTGCGCAGCCTGGCCGGCCATTCCCCCACCGAGACATCGCCATGATCCAGGACACCCGCCGCGCGCCGCGCCGCCAGCCCAGCGACCTGGTGCCGGTCATCGACATGCTCAGCGAGGCGCAGATCGGCCGCGTCGGCAACGTGTCCGAAACCGGCATGCTGCTGCTGGCTTCGGTTCCGCTGCACGACGATGCGCTGTACCAACTGCGCTTCAGCCTGCCCGAACGCATCGGCCGCGCCACCGAGATCGATGTCGGCGTGCACCTGCTGTGGTCGGACGCGGCGCACGCGCCCGGCCAGGCCTGGGCCGGCTTTCGGTTCCTGAGCATGTCCGAGCCGCATCGCCTGCGCCTGCGCGCCTGGATCGCCGAAGAGCACATGGCCGGCTGAGAGTGACTATCAAAACGACTGCGCGCACCGGCAGGCCAGTGCTGGGAATCGGCGTGTACCACTCGTACAAACGGCGGTTCTGAGTAGGTAGACACCTGTCCGGTTCACTGGCACCCCGCAAGGCATACTCAAGTGTCCACGACACGTCCGCCATTCATCGGGATTGACACCTGTGGCTTTGGCTAACCAGGTACATCTGAACGGACTTTTTCCCGAAGCCAGGCGTTTTCGGCGGCATTCTTGCGATTCTGATAATCTGCAGCAAGTTCGTTATACCTTATCATCTGAGCCACATGCGCATCATCGCCGGGCCCTGTTTCCGCGTCCCAAAATGGATCATTTTCGAACGACTTCATCAATGCATCGTATTCATCGGCATACAGCTGCTTGATCCCTGTTCTCCACGTCTCGTTAGCCAACAGAAAGTCGTCGAATGTATCCTTATCTCGTTCACGCGCGCGAACGGAGCTTGCCAGCGTTGCAATATCGTCTTTGGTCAACACACTGACGATATTGAATATCATTGATGAGGGCACGTTCGGCAGATCAAGCTCCTCACGCAACATCACCTTGGCATGCATCATCGTTTCTACCGGTTCATCTGTAAGCATCTTCAACTTATTCGCAAGCTCCGCTCTCCTGAGTGCTTGCTCTTCACTTACTGGTGGTAGCCGATGATAATTTTGCGAATTCTGAGCGATATATTGCATCCACTGAACAAGATTTTGCGACACGGGGTCACTCGGCATGGGTTCAATTTGCCCTGACTGGTACCTCGCAACAATGTCGGAACACACCTGCCAAACTTCCTGCGCAAACATCGCGTCTGAATGTCCTGATTGATCAATCCTGGCCATCAGCTCGCCGATCCTCGAATCAAATGGAGCCAGTTGCGGCCAATTCTGCGCCAGGGTTGAAAAGCCGAGTTGCATAGCCGTCAAGCAGGCCTGTCGTTGAACTTCATTCGGATCCGATGCATACCCTTCAAGCTCTGTCTTACAGGCTTCAATGGACTGGTGGATGAAACGATGCACTTCCGACTCAAGCGCATACAGGCGGAACTGCTGCCCCGCCCAAGCCTGCAACCCGGCAGCATCGATCCTTCCTTGCTTCACGGCTAGCGACAACTGGTGATTACGAACAGTATTGACAATGGCCGAAAATCCGGTTGAAACGTTGTCATGGCATGTCCCAAGCGCACTCTCAGCCATCGCAAAGACCAGCTCGCGCAATTCAGGATCTGCGGCGACGGCGTTGATCACTTCCGCTCCCAGCTGCAGCACCTCACCCTTCTCAATTTCCGACTGGTTCGCTGTTGCTTCATAGCGCTTATTGAGAAGTTCGGAAAACTGGCCCGCGTTAAACTCAGTATCGAACGCATGCGGATTTTCCAGGCACGGCTGGCCGGCATCTGTCAGCCAATGATCGATTCGCTCCCCGAGAGCGCGCGGCGACGATTCGTATGCGCCCGCCATTTGCAAATCCTCGTAGATCTGCAATGCGCGCATTGAATCTGCCCAGGCCACGATATCAACCACCTCCGCAGAGGACGGAGCCGCCGCACTGGCAGTGCCAGCCGTGTGACCGTGGGCAGGTGAAGATGACTGAGCACGGGAACGCGACGGAGACCCAGGCCGGGAAGAAAGGCCAGCCAGCGGACCGGCGCCTGGGGAAGCGGGGGTCTCGGATTGCGGCGACGAGGCGGGTCCCGCAACATGCTGCTGATACGCCGGATCATCGCCCCCCACCCGGCTCGTTGAGGGCGCACTGGAGAAAGAAGAAGTGGGGAGCCGTGACATGAGCTGCTAGCCTTTATCAAGTGTATTGGCGCAATGGGGACAGACGGAAAATTCCACATAGATCGCACTGGCTTGAATCATCGATCGCACTGGCTTGAATCATTCGTCTCTGTCGTGCCTGATCGCATCAGTGCGATCACGCTAATGGACATAACACGCTGCACCCAGACACACAGCCGAAGAAACCCTTCCAGCTGCGAAGAGTGCATGGCGCGACGCGCTTTGAGATGGTGTTTAATTCATAACTTGATTAGCCCCATCCCTCAGCCATGAAAGGTGCTTGCCATACGCAAAACGCGCTCTGGGCAAAGCTTGCAGCGCATCAGCGCCGTCGCCAGCCGCGGTAGCAGTTGTTCCAGACGAAATCTGCGGTTGAATCGATAGGCCGCTTCGGCCAGGTAGCGCCGCGCATACTTGGCCTGGCCCACCGCATGGTAGGTGCCGCTGATGGCTCGTTTGACATTGCCCAGCACCACATTCAACCAACGTGCTCCCTGGACTTGGGTTGCGGCACGACCACCGCCAGTGTCCAGTGTGGTGTGAGCATGTCCGGCATCCTCAAGACGGCGGAAACACGCCAACCCGTCGCTGTAGACCTCGCATTGCGGCTCCAGGCGCCGTGCGATCCAATCCTCCAGCGAGACGTTGTCGAAGGCCTTCACCGGCTCGATCACCGCAGAGACCGGATGTTCGTGGTTGTGGTCCACTTGCACTGCGATCACGAATGGCTGCTTGTTCTCCGAACCTCGTCCGCGCTTGCCGCCGTTGCGTTCGCCACCCAGGTAAGCGTCGTCGATTTGCACAAACCCCTTGAGTTTTCGCGGTTTTTCGCGCTCGACCATCGCCTGCATGATCTTGTGCTTCATGCGCCAGGCCGCCTTATAGGTCACTCCAAGATGCCGCTTCAACTCTAGCGCCGCCAGGTTGGTCTTGCTGGAGGTCAACAGGTAAATTGCCTGCATCCACAGGCGCAAGGGCAGCTTGCTGGATTGCAGCAGGGTGCCGGCACGCAAGGTGGTTTGATGGCGGCACGGCCTGCACTGGTAGTACACCTGCCCGTCGCGTCGAAAGCGCGAACGCGCGCGGCCGTCGCACTGCGGGCAGCGAAATCCCTTCGGTCAGCGCCACCGATACAACGCCCGGTAACACTTGACTTCGGTTCCGTAGCGATCCACGAACTCGCTCAGCGACGATCCCGGCTGAAACCGCACGATGTTGATGCCCATCTTCCGCCTCCGTTGCCTTCAGCTGGAGCCATTGTCCGACCGCAGCGTCGCAGACACGGCAACTACCGGCTGAGGGAGGGGGTTAATCAGGATTCATAATAACCGTACCTCCTCACGACCAGCCAATCTGAATGGTCCGCCCGGCGGGGATTTCGGGAATTGGTGATGCTGGACAAGCTTCGGGGGGCGAGTACACGCATGCCTGGAACGACCGTACACGCCCAGTGGTCATGCACCACGACCGGATACCTAAGGCTGCCGGGGCTTGGGCATGGCTGGCCCAAGCACGATTGCTGCTGGCGCGGTTGACCGATTGATTATGCAAACCCCTCCAAGCGCAGCGCCGTTGCAAGGGTTGCGGCAAAATTGCGCACTGCCTTTGCATCTCCAATCGAGCCCCGCATGACCCAGCCCTCCTTGAGCAGCCTGTACTCCGACCACCTGCGCACGCTTGCCGCGCACGCCGACGCCGCGCTGCAGCGCGGCGGCTTCGATCATCTAGTGGTGCCCAGCGGCAACCTGCACTACCAGGTGTTCGACGACCGCGATTACCCGTATGCGGTGAACCCGCAGTTCAAGGCCTGGGTGCCACTGACGCGGGTGCCCAATAGCTGGCTGGTCTACACCCCGGGCCAGCGCCCGATGGTGATCTTCCATCAACCGCTCGATTACTGGCACGTGGTGCCCGATGCGCCGAGCGGCTGGTGGGTGGAACACTGCGATATCCATATCATCCGCACGCCCGAGCAGGCGCTGGCGCTGCTGCCCGCGCGCAGCGAACGCTGCGCCATCCTGGGCGAGGCGCACAGCGCGCTCGGCGCCTACGTACCGAACAACCCGCAGCCGGTGCTCGATTACCTGGAGTACCAGCGCGCCTTCAAGACGCCATACGAACTGGCGCTGATGCGCATCGCCCAGCAACTGGCCGTGCGCGGCCACCGCGCCGCCGAAGCCGCGTTTCGCGCCGGCCAGAGCGAATTCGGCATCCACATGGCGTACTGCGCCGCAGTGGGCCAGGACGCCAACGAACTGCCCTACGGCAACATCATCGCGCTCAACGAACACGGCGCGGTGCTGCATTACACCGAGCTGGGCCAGCAACCGCCGCAACCGCTGCGCAGCTTCCTGATCGATGCCGGCGCCTCGGCCTACGGCTATGCCAGCGACATCACCCGTACCTACGCCGCCGATACCGGCAGCGAGTTCCAGGCGCTGATCGAGGCTGTGGATGCCGCGCAGGTGCGCATGGGGCAGAGCGTGCGTGCCGGCGTGGACTACAAGCAACTGCACGTGGACGCGCATCTGGCGTTGATGGGCATCCTCAAGGAGTTCGGCATCCTCACCGTCTCGCCCGAGGCTGCGCTGGCCACCGGCGTCAGCGCCGCATTCTTCCCGCACGGCCTGGGTCACCTGATCGGCCTGCAGGTGCACGATGTGGCGGGGTTTGCCGCCAGTGACCAGGGTGGACGCATCGAGCGGCCGGCAGGCCATCCGTATCTGCGCCTGACCCGCGTGCTGGAGCCGGGCATGGTGGTGACCATCGAGCCGGGCGTGTATTTCATCGACATGCTGCTGCAGGAAGTCAAACGCAACGACCAAGCCGCCAGCATCGACTGGCGGCGCGTGGAACAGTTCACGCCCTATGGCGGCATCCGCATCGAAGACGAAGTGTTGTGTACCGACGACGCGCCGGAAAACCTGACGCGCCCGGTGTTTGCCGCACTCACCTGATGCATTCCATCAGCGTGGAAACACCTTGCCGGCAACTGGTGGTCGATCTCAGCGATTGTCCTGGCACGTCCAATTGCTGGCAACGTAAAAGTTGCCTCTGAGATCTCTATTGATCACCCTAAATCCGGTCAAGCTCAACGACCGCGTCTTTGGGTGACCAACCGTGCACTTGTTCCAGGCCAATTGCCAGTGAGAAGCGAAGACCTGCTTCGAAGTGATCGATGATCCAGCTGCGGCGGGGCCAGACGCGTTGGCCACAACTCTCACCGGCCCAAGCGGAGCCCCCATGACGGGTGCAACTGCGAGTATCGTGGTCAAGGCCAGGACGGCGATGCCTAATCCACCGCGCGGCATCGTTCTGTTGAGTCTTCGGCAGTGCATGTCGCGGTCTCCAAGAAGTGGGTAGAGTGCAAACCTTGCGATGGTGTGGAGTCACAAGAGACGCCGGATCGCCGTCGCCACTGACCCTAACTCAAGGCCTGCTTCCACACGTGGGCACGCTTCGCTATCCGAATCACGCGTGCGCGTCACCTGCAGAACGTGACCCTCTTTCGAACTGCATCACACCAGCCAGCAGACGCGGGCGCCAGCCGCCCTGAACATCGTGGCGCCGGCCTGAGCGAGCTTCGCGCGTGTGCGGGACTGACTCGACAGCGACGCGATGTAGTGCAGTGCAGTGTTATCCAGGCCCTACTTGTCCTTGCATGTCCGCGTCACTGCGACCGAGTCGCAGCCATCTCCGCCTCGATCTCATCGGCGCTGCGCGCCAAGGCATCGGTCAGCACGCGGTAGCCGTCGGCGGTGATCAGCACGTTGTCTTCTGTGCGGATGCCGATGCCGCGCCAGCGGGCATCCACCGAGGTGTCGTCGGCGGACACATAAAGCCCCGGTTCGATGGTGAACACCATGCCTGGTTCGAGCAGCCGCGACTCGCCAGCCAGCCTGTAGTCGCCGACATCATGCACGTCCAGGCCCAGCCAGTGACCGGTCTTGTGCCGGTAGAACCGTTTGTAATGGCCTTCGGCGATGTTGCGCTCCAGCTTGCCCTTGAGCAGGCCCAGGCGCAGCAGGCCTTCGGTCAGGGTCTGCACCGCGGCCAGATGCCCCGCCTCGTAGGCCACGCCGGGACGCGCCTGCGCCAACGCAGCGGCCTGCGCGGCACCGACCAGGTCGTGCAGTGCGCGCTGCGCCGGGGTAAAGCGGCCATTGACCGGAAAGGTGCGGGTGATGTCGGCGGCATAGCCGCGGTACTCGGCGCCGGCATCGATCAGCACCAGCTCGCCGTCGCGGCTGCGCGCAGCATTGGCGCGGTAGTGCAGCACGCAGGCATTGCTGCCGGTGCCGACGATGCTGCCATACGCCGGCCACGCATCGGCGGCGCGAAACTCGCGCTCGACCTCGGCCTGCAACCCGTATTCGTGCACGCCCGGGCGCGCCAGCCGCATCGCTGCACGATGCGCGCGCACGCTGATGTCGGCTGCCTGCTGCATCAGCGCGATCTCGTCGCGCGACTTGAACAGGCGCTGCTCGTGCAACAGATGTCCCAGCTCCAGGAATTCGTGCGGCGGCTGCGCGCCGTGGCGCACCTGCTCGCGCACCCGCTTGAGCCAGCCGATCAGCTTGAGGTCGAAATCGACGTCGCGACCGAAGTGGTAGTACACACGGCTACGGCCTTCGAGCAGACCCGGCAGGATCTCGTCCACATCGTCGATGGGATAGGCATCGTCCATGCCATAGCGCTCCACCGCGCCTTCCTGTCCTTCGCGCGGGCCGTCCCAGGCTTCGCGCTCGGCATCGCGCTCGCGGCAGAACAGGATTGCCTCGCCATGTTTGCGGCCGGGCACCAGTACCAGCACCGCTTCGGGTTCGGGAAACCCGCTCAGGTACCAGAAGTCCGAATCCTGTCGATACGGATAATGGGTATCGTGGCTGCGCACGCGCTCGGGCGCGGCCGGCAGGATCAGGATGGCGTGCTCGCCGGCCATCTGCATCAGCTGCTTGCGCCGGCGCGCATATTCGGCCGCGCCGATCCCGGTGAGCTTTTTCATAGAGCGACGATCAGTTCAGACGTTGGCGGAAACGCGGCCCCATCACGCAGTCGCCATGCAGCAACAGCACCGCCACGCGCACGAATTCCTCGATCTCGGCCAGCGCGGTATCGTCTTCCTCGCCGGCATCGAAATCCTCGCTGGAGGCCTGCGCCAGACGCGCCAGGTCCTGCAACGCCTCCTCGCCCTCCTCGGTCAGCGCCGGGCGCTGTTGCGCGGCCAGCCCGAAGCCGCCCAGGAACGCACGGCACCAGTCGAACAAGGCGTCGGTACGCGCCGGCAGCGGGGCACCATCTTCGACCAGCAGCAGTTCGAAGGCGAAGTCACGGTCTTCCAGCTGCGCCACCGTGGCCTGCCGTAGCTGATCCAGCGCGCCGCCCTGCTTTGGCGCCACCTGGGAGGGTTCGGCAAGGATGCGCGCCAGCCAGTCGGCGCCGTCCGCGCCGCCGCCAGACAGCCACCCGCACAGCCCGCCATGCAGTTCCGCCGCAGAGGACGCCAGCGCGAGCTGACGGCTTTCGGTTTGCACAGCGGTCACGTCAGGCAGATCCATCGAGTCATCCAGTTGAGAGCAGTAAGGTGCCCGCGCACGCCGGGCGATGTGACTTGCCAGTGTACCAAGGTGCCCTCTCCCTCCGCCGCCATCACATGGTTCCATGCAGCGTTCCACGCCCACCGCGCCAGGCCGTGACCACGCGGCGCCGAGCCTTGGCAGGCTTGCGCCTGCGGGGTGCCGCCGTCCGTCAATCGAGCGCTTGACCGCCGCGCGCACGCCCCCCTATCGTGACTACATGGACAACGCTGCCGCCCTCGCCCAGATCCGCGCACTTGCCGCCCGCGTGGAGGCGTTGGTCGAGCGTACTCAACGATTGAGCGACGAGAACCGCAGCCTGCGCCATCAGCAGGAGCAGTTGATCGGCGAGCGTTCGCAGTTGCTGACCAAGAACGAACAGGCGCGCTCGCGCGTGGAAGCGATGATCACGCGGTTGAAGTCACTGGAGCAGCACACGTGAGCAGCAACGAACCGGTCAGCGTGCGTATTCTGGATCGTGAATACACGGTGGGCGTCACCGCCGAAGAACGCGAGATCCTGACTGCCGCTGCGCGCCTGCTGGATCTGCGCATGCGCGAGATCCGCGGTAGCAACCGCATGGCCGCAGTGGACCGCGTCGCGGTGCTGGCCGCGCTCAACCTGGCGCATGAATTGCAGCAACTGCGCGACCAGCAAGCGCTGTACGACCGTGAATTGGCGACTACGCTGGACACCTTGAATCGTCGACTGGACAGCGTGGCCGACACGCCGCGTTGAGGCGCACGTCGCACTGCCGTCGCAAAGATGAACTTTCGAACGTGCGCACCGACGAATGGGCTAGCCATGGCGCGGCAGAGGTCTATAATTCGCCTGCGTTCTCTGCTGTAAACGACAGCGTGCAAAACATTCGCCTTGTCCCTTAATTACGACCACGGGGGCGCGACGAAGCCGGGTGTGCAAGTCCGCCTTGTAGCGGGAAGCCCGATGGCCTCACAACGTCCCCACTTGAACCCCGGGTTCAAGGTCGTTTCGCCCGCATCGTCACAGCGGAGAATGCAAATCTGAAACGGCGCCTTCGGGCGTCGTTTCTTTTTGTGCGATAAAAATCTCTGCGGCCTCCAGCCGGCATGCTTGCCTTGCCGCACGCTGCGCAACAGGTGACTGCTGCGCAGGCGCTGCTAGGCAGGCGGGTGCGCGGCAACGACAATGCACCATCCTTCCGCGGCGAGAGAGCGATGACCCAGGATCGAGAGGCGTTGCGCCAACAGTTGCGCGCGCAGCGGCGCAGCGTGCCGGCTGCGCAGCGCCTGGCCGCCGCCGATGCCTTGGCGGAGCGCTTGCTGGCGCTGCCGTTTGCGCCGCACACCGGCGCGGTGGCGGGGTACTGGGCGATGGATGGCGAGATCGCGCTGCATCGCTGGCAACTCAGCCTGCCGGCGGGCGTGCGCTATTGCCTGCCGGTGCTGGACGGGCGCGTGCTGCGCTTTGCGCCATGGCGGCCAGGCCAGGCGCTGGTCAGCAACCGCTACGGAATTCCGGAGCCGGATGTGGCCCGCGCCGACACCCTGGCACCGGAGGACATGGCCTTGGTGGTCACTCCGCTCACCGGCTTTGACGCGGAGTGCCGGCGGCTGGGCATGGGAGGCGGCTGGTATGATCGCAGCTTCGCGTTCCGGCATCGCCAGGCGCCGCCGCCCTGGCTGCTCGGCGTCGGCTTCGCCGCGCAACAGGTGCCTGCCCTGCCGACCGAACCCTGGGACGTGTCGGTGGACGCCATCTGCACCGAACACGCCACTCTCCTGAAAGACGACGCCGTTTCCGCATGACTGCCCGCAAGCGCTACTGGTTGATGAAGTCCGAGCCGGACACCTTTTCCATCGACGATCTGCAACGCGTCGGCACCGAGCCGTGGAATGGCGTGCGCAATTACCAGGCGCGCAACTTCATGCGCGACGGCATGCACGTGGGCGATGGCGTGTTTTTCTATCACTCCAACTGCAAGGTGCCCGGCATCGTCGGCATCGCCAAGGTGGCCAGCGCCGCGTACCCGGATGACACCCAGTTCGATCCGACATCCGATTACCACGACCCCAAGGCCAGCCGCGAAGACCCGCGCTGGATGCTGGTGGACGTGGCGTTCGAGCGCAAACTTGCGCGCACGATTTCGCTGGATGAAATCAAGCAACACGCCGATGCGCTAGGCGAAGGCTTTCCACTGATCGCGCGCGGCAATCGCTTGTCGATCCTGCCGGTGACCGCCGCGCAGTGGAAGCTGTTGTTGGCGATGGAATCGCCGTGATTCGGGATTCGGGATTGGGGATTCGCTCAATGCCCGCAGCCCGACGTGCACCGCTCTGACGAATCCCGACTCCCCAATCCCCAATCCCGAGCCCAAACATGTCCGAAGCAAAACGCCTGGCCGCCGAGAAAGCGATCGATTACGTGGAAGACGGCATGATCGTCGGCGTGGGTACCGGCTCGACGGTGGCCTACTTCATCGATGCGCTGGGCCGCATCGGCCATCGCATCAAGGGGGCAGTGTCCAGCTCCGAACAGAGCACCGCACGGCTGCGCCAGCATGGCATCGACGTGCTGGACCTCAACCACACCGGCAATCTGTCGCTGTATGTGGATGGCGCCGACGAGTGCGACCCGAACCGCTGCCTGATCAAGGGCGGCGGCGCGGCGCTGACGCGCGAGAAGATCATTGCCGAGGCCAGCGAGCGCTTCATCTGCATCGTCGACCCGAGCAAGCAGGTGCCGGTGCTGGGCAAGTTCCCGCTGCCGGTGGAAGTGATTCCGATGGCGCGCAGCCTGGTGGCGCGGCAGATCCTGGCCTCGACCGGTGGCCAGCCGGTGTGGCGCGACGGCGTGGTCACCGATAACGGCAACGTGGTGCTGGACGTGCACAACCTGCAGATCACCGACCCGGTGGCGTTGGAGCGCAACTTGAACCAGATCCCCGGCGTGGTCTGCGTGGGTTTGTTCGCGCGCCGCCCGGCCGATGTGGTGATCGTCGGTGGCGAGCCGCCGCGCGTGCTCTGACGCACGCCGCGTGCACCGCGTTCGCGCGCCCCTGCGATGCGCGGACACCAGCAACGACGCCCGGCGCCAACCCACCGACCTTGCATTTCCGGCAACACCCTGCACACGCGCAGGCAGCAGCAACCGCCGCGCCTGCGAACCCCGACATGCACGCAGCCGGCTTCGCGCCACGCTGCCTGCACCCGGCGATGGATGGACCTGCACGGCTCGGCGGCACCTGCATGCCAGCGGCTTGACGCGCGCCGGCGCATGGCAGATGGTGCGCCATCCCCTGTCCCGCCGGTCTGCCGCATGCGCCCTGTCCGCTTCCTCGCCCTCGCCTGCCTGATGTTGCTTGCTGGCTGCGCCAGCCGCGGTCCGTGGGTGGAACTGGCCGGCACGCGCTATCAGGTGGAACTGGCACAGAACGATGCCGACCGCATCCAGGGCCTGATGTTCCGCGATGCCATGGACGAAGACCGCGGCATGCTGTTCATCCACGACCGTCAGGAGCCGCTGGCGTACTGGATGAAGAACACCAAGATCGCGCTGGACATCCTGTATTTCGACAACCAGCGCCGGCTGGTGTCGCAGCAGCGCGATGTGCCGCCGTGTTCGGCCGGCGATGCCTGCCCGCCCTATCCCAGCAAGGCGCCGGCCCGCTATGTGCTGGAGCTCAATGCCGGCCAGGCCGCCAAGCTCGACCTCCAGGATGGCACCGAGCTTGTTTTCAGCCCGGATATTCCCAAACTGAAGTGATTCACAGCGATGTGATGTCTCCTGTCAGGAAGTACCGGACTTGAACCCCGCGCCGCTTGCCGACACTCTTGGCAGCATGGTCGACATGCTCCCACTTCCCCATTGGACCGCGCTCGCCAGCCTGGACGACGATGCGGTGCCGTTGATGTCCACCGCGCTGCTGATTGCGCGCGACGAGTATCCGCAACTGGATGCCGAGCTGTACGACACGCTGGTGCAGAGCCACGTCGAGCATCTACGCCGCGAAGTGGACGCGATCGATCTATGGCCGCTGAAGATGGCCGCGGTCAACCGCTACCTGTTCGATGAGCTGGGCTATTCCGGCAATCACGACGAGTACTACGACCCGCGCAACAGCTATCTCAACCAGGTGTTCGAGCGCCGGCTGGGCAACCCGATCTCGCTGGCGATGGTACAGATCGAAGTGGCCCGGCGCCTGGGCATTCCGCTGGCGGGGGTCTCGTTTCCCGGACACTTCCTGGTGCGCCTGCCGGTGGACGACGGCGTGCTGGTGATGGACCCGTTCAACGGTGGCCGACCGCTGGGGGTGGACGAACTGCGCGAGCGCGCGCGCCCGCACCTGGGCGGGGAGATTCCCGACGATCGCGCGCTGGCGCAGATCCTCGACCCGGCCCCGCACCGCGCGATCCTGATCCGCATCCTGCGCAACCTGCATGGCGTCTACGCCGACGCCGAGCACTGGGACCGCGCCGCACGCAGCGCCGACCGCATCCTGAAGCTGGTGCCGGACCAACCCGAGGCGCTGCGCGACCGCGGCATGGCCTACCTGCATCTGGGCCACCGCTCCGGTGCGCGCCACGATCTGTCGCGTTACCTGCTGCTCAATCCAGGCGCGCAGGACGTAGGCAACCTGCACGAGCATCTGGTCGAGTTGAACAGCCAGCGCTCACGCGCGCACTGAGCCCGCCCGCATCGCGATCCGCCTGGCCGCCTGGCCGCCTGGCCGCCGCAGCGTGGCTCTGCTGCCCGTGATCGATACCCGATCCGGGCAGGCAGGCGCTCAGTCGATCTCCACCATCTCGAAGTCGTCCTTGGTGACGCCGCAGTCCGGGCAGGTCCAGGTGTCGGGCACGTCCTGCCAGCGGGTGCCGGGTGCGATGCCTTCCTCGGGAATGCCGTCGGCCTCGTTGTAGAGGAACCCGCAGACGACGCACATCCAGGTGCGGTAGATGGTCGTGGATGTGTCGCTCATCGGATAATCGCGGTCAGGTGACGGTGGGGCTACATTGTCCCACTCCATCCACCGCTTTCGGAAGCGCTGCCATGCCCAACCGCCTTGACGCCCGCGGCGTGTACCTGATCACCCCCGATGAGCCCAATACCCAGCGCCTGCTGCTGCGCACCGCGCCGTTGTTGTCGGCGATCACCTGGCTGCAATACCGCAACAAGCAGGCCGATGCGGCGCTACGGCTACGCCAGGCCAGCGCCCTGCGCGAGGCCTGCGCGGCGCACGGCGTGCCCTTGATCATCAACGACGATGCGCAGCTGGCCGCGCAGGTCGGCGCGCAAGGCGTGCACCTGGGCGAAGACGATGGCGAGGTGGCGGCCGCACGCGCTGCGCTGGGGCCGCAGGCCATCATCGGGGTGTCGTGCTACGACGAGATCGCGCGCGCGCGCGCCGCAGCGGCTGCCGGCGCCAGCTACGTGGCGTTCGGTGCATTCTTCCCCACCACCACCAAGCAGACCACCCGGCGCGCCACTCCTGCCCTGTTGCAGCAGGCTGCCGAGCTGGGCCTGCCGCGGGTGGCGATCGGCGGCATTGCGCCTGCACAGGTGCCCGACCTCGTCACTGCCGGCGCCGATCTGATTGCCGTGGTCAGCGGAGTGTATGCGGCGCCGGATCCGGTCGCTGCAGTGCAGGCGTACCGCGCCGGGTTTGCGTCGTAGTGCTGCAAGCGTCGAAGACGATTGATGCTGGCTGCCTCGTAAGCCGCTCGCGCAGCATTGAATGCCTTGCTTGCACCACGTGCACCGACCATCGTGACGGGTCCTTGCCAGCTCACCGTCGCGGCCGGGCAAGCGCCGTGCAGCAAGGTCGCAGCGTCGAGGGCGCGGCGTCCTCACCGCTCGCGGGACACGCCGCAAGTACGTCCATGTAGGCTCGGTGGCAGCATCCATGCCGCCACACGGCCCGCAATCGACGAGGACACCACGCCAGACAGTTGGTTGGTGGTTTTACTGAAGAACGAAGACACCGCGTCGCACGGTTTGCTGGTTGCTCTGTCGAAAGCTCTGCGCACCGACCATCTCGACTGGTCCTTGCCCGCCCACCGTCGCAGGACCCTTGGCGGCATGGATGCCGCCACGGAGCTTACATGGACGTACTTGCAGCGTGTCCTGCGATGGTGGGCGGGCAAGGGCCCTGCAGCGAAGGCGCAGATGATCCGCTCCGCGCCTGATCTGTCCGTAGCGAGCAATCAGGTTGAAACACCTGAAATGTGCGTATCGCGAGCGCCTGGCGATCTTCGAGCCCGGTCGAGGGCGCGGCGCCCTCACCGCGCGCGGGACGCGCCGTTGACCCGTCCATCGGGGCTTGGTGGCGGCATCCATGCCGCCACACGGCCCCACAATCGGTGAGGACACCACGCCAGACAGTTGGTTGGTGGTCCTGTGGAAGATCAGCGTCGTCAGCCAAGCCATCTCCCAAAACAAAAACAGCGACGCGTGCTCTCACGCGTCGCTGCCGGGACTTCCTTTGTCGCTTGATCCGATCAGAAGTCGTAGCTCAAGGTCACCCGGCCAGAGCGCGGTGCCTGATAGGCCACGACCTGGTTCCACAACGGATTGGTGGTGTTGTCGGGCAGCTGCGAGAACGGGTAGATATTGGTCGCGGTCTGCTCGTTGGTGATGTTGAACACGTCGAAACGCAGCGCCAGCTTGCCGTCGGCGAAGGACGGCTTGTAGGTCACGCCCATGTCGAGCTGGGCGATCCAGCCCAGCCGGCCCTGCGAGCCCGGAGGCGATGCCACGCCGGTGCCGGTTTCCGGGTTGTAGCAGTAGTGGTAGGGACCACCGGTGATGGCACTACCGCCATAGCCGGCCGGATCGCGGCCGCTGTACTCGGTGCCGTAGTAATTGCCCAGGCAGTTGCGCGGCGCACCGGAGATCAGGCTGAAGTTGGCCGAGGCGCCCCATTGCGGAGTGAACTGATAGAAGCCGAACAACTTGAGCTGGTGACGGTGATCGTTGGATTGATCGCCGTTGAAGTGTTCCATCAACGCCGGGTGGTCCCAGCTTTGCGTGGTCGATACCGAGGCCTGGCCCTGGTAGCTCCCCAGGGCGCCGCCGGTGCGCCACAGGTCCGAACGCACCTGGCCTTCGGTGGTGCCGTAGCTATGCGACCAGACATAGTTGACCTTGGCGTACCACTGGCCGTCGAAGGGGCGCTCCAGATTGAATTCCACCGCCGAGTAGTTGCGCTTGAACTTCGGGAAACCGGCTGCCTCGCGGCTTACCGACACTTCGTGGAACTGACCATCGGTGCCGATCACGCCCCAGGTGTTGGTCTGGCCCGGATTGATCAGCGATGCGCCTGCCACCTTGGAAAAATCGATGGTCACGCCTTGCGCGGCCGCCGCGTCGATCAGCGCGGTATTGGAGACATCGTAGTTCTGGTCGTCGATGCCGGCATTGAGGCGACGGTGCGTGCCGCGCACGCCCAGCACCCAGCCGCTGTCGAGTTGCTTGGTAAAGCCGAGAATGAGTTCGTCCTGGTTTTCGCCTTCGATATCCTTGGCTACCGCCGTGCGCACGTCGGCAATGCGGCCGAAGCGCGAATTGGCAGAGACCGCCGAGCCCAGTTGCTGCGCCAGGACCGGCGTGCCGTCGGCATTGATGCCGCTGTAGGTGAAGTAGGTGTCGGTGGTGGTGGCCGGGGTGAACAGGCTCACCGCCGACAGCGGCAGGCCGAGGTAGTAACGGCCAAGGTTGCCGAACACCTTCAGGCTGGAATCGCCGTTGACGTCCCAGCTGAAGCCCAGGCGCGGCGCCCAGGCGTTGTCCACTTCGATGTAGGGGTCGCCGAACGGGGTGTAGTTGGTGAATTCGTCCTTGCGCAGGCCCAGGCTAAGCAGCAGGTTGTCGGTGACCTGCCATTTGTCTTCGATGTAGTACGCGCGTTGCTTTGCCTCGTACGAGTACAGGCTGGTGTTGATGTTGCGTACCACGTAGTAGCCGCTGGACCCGTTGACCGGATCCACCAACCCCGGGCTGGGTGCGCCGATGCCACCGGCCTCGTTGGCCGACTGGCTGACCAGCCCGCCAGTGGCCAGGCCGTTGGGATCGTTGGTCTGGCCATAGGTCCAGGCAAAGCCCGGGCCGGACAGCACCGACCCGACATCGATGCCTTCGGACTTCTGGTTGTCGATTCCGAAGTTGAGCGTGTGGTGGCCGATGCGCCATTCCAGATTCAGGCGCTGATTGTCTTTCTTGTACTCGCGGTCGGGCGAACTGACCGAGGTCACCAGCTGGTTGCCGATGCGCGGAGTGCCGCCGGTGTAGGCCGGATTCTGTAGTGCGGCGCTGTTGATGACGGGCCCGCCAGCGGCGTTGTAGTTGAACGGGGTCAGCTCGTCAGGCGTGGTCATCTTGCCGTACAGCGCAGTCACGGTGAGGTTGTCGCCGATATAGCCGGTGTACTTGCCGGTGAACAGGGTCGGGCCGGTTTTCCAGGTGGATTCATCGGTGAAATAACTGCCGCGCTGGCGATTGACATAGTCGTAGCGGTAGATCGACCCGTTGGTCTCGGCCTCATCACTCGCGCCGGTCACCTCGATCAGGTGGTTGTCGGTGATGTTCCAGTCCACCTTGGCGTACCAGCGCTTCTGCTTGTAGTCGTAATCGGTGAGGCCGCCGGTGCCGCCGTTGTCGGTGTCGCGATTGGTGCCCACGCGCACGCCGTCCGAATCCACCTGCTCGGCGGCCAGGAAGAAGAACAGCTTGTCCTGGATGATCGGCCCGCCGACATAGGCGCTGTAGGTGGTCTGGTTGGCTTCGGCTTCGCTGGCCGGTTGGTACAGGCCGTTGGCCGCGCGGGCATAACGGTAGGCGGCGTTGTTGACGGTGCTGGCCTGGCTGTCCGGACGCCAGTAGATGTCGCGCTGGTTGGCACGCAGGCCGTTGGGCTCCCAGATCACGGCGGCGCCGAACTTCCATTCGTTGGTGCCGCGCTTGCCGATCTGGTTGATCACGCCGCCATTGGAGCGGCCGAACTGCGCGCCATAGCCGCCGGTGAAGATTTCCTGCTGGTCGATGGCGCCGTAGGGCAGGGTCAGGCCCCCCAGGTTGTTGCTGATGGTGGTGGTGTTGAAACCGTTGAGGTAGTACGCGTTTTCGCTGGCGGCCGAGCCGCCGAAGCTGGGCAGCGCGCCGCCGAGCGGGCCGTTGTCGAAGCCGCCGCTGTTGACCACCACGCCCGGCGCCAGCAGCGCGATCGCCTCGGCGGTGCGGCCCAACGGCAGCTGCGCCAGCTGCTCGGCAGTGACCACGGTACGGGTATCCACGCTGCTGACGTCGATGGTGGCCAGGCTGGCGGCATTGACGGTGACGCTGTCCAGGGTCTGCACGCCGCTCCCCGCGGCGCCGGCGGCGAACGAGACGTCGGTGTTGGCGCCGACGGTAATGGCGACGTTCTCGCGGGTTTCCACCACCGCGCCGTCGCGCTTGACCGTCACCTTGTAGGTGCCCAGCGGCAGGTTGCCGGCGGTGTAGCGGCCGCGCGCGTCCACCGGCACTTCGCGGCTGAGGCCACTGTTGTTTTCCACCACCACGCTGGTGCCGTTGCCCTGCCCCACGCTGCCAACGATGCTGCCGGTGGTCGACTGCGCGTGTGCGCTGCCGATGGCCACCACCAAGGCCAACGCCAGGGCACCCTTCTGGATACTACGGTTCATGCTTTCTCCCCAAGTCTGGAACTGTCGCAAGACGACCAATGAACGGGGCCAACGGCCACCGGGATCACACGTTCTGAACATCCGCGGCAGGGCGCCAATGACCGCATGCCATCAGCTCATGCCCAAACGTCGAGACCATTGCGTTCGATCATAGGCAGCCGGGTTGCCCTACCCGCCGGCTCCAACGGGTAGGCGGGCCTCTGCCGGGTAGGCGCGCGAGGCTGCAGGCCTGACAATGGCGTACGCGATGCCCACCACCGGGCATCGATGCCTCCCAACGGAATTCCTCAAGGATCTGCGCGCATGAACCACACCCGCTCCCACGCCCTGTTCGCCCAGGCGCAGACCCTGCTGCCCGGCGGCGTCAACTCACCGGTCCGGGCGTTCAAGTCGGTGGGAGGCGAGCCGTTCTTCGTGGCGCGCGCCGACGGCCCTTATCTTTACGACGTCGACGACAACCGCTACATCGACTACGTGGGCTCATGGGGCCCGATGATCGCCGGCCACAACCACCCGGCGGTGCGCGAAGCGGTGGAACGCGCCGTCCGCGATGGGCTGTCGTTCGGTGCGCCGTGCGCGGCCGAGGTGACCATGGCCGACACCATCACCCGGCTGGTGCCGTCGTGCGAGATGGTGCGCATGGTCAATTCCGGCACCGAGGCCACGCTGTCGGCGGTGCGCCTGGCACGCGGCGCCACCGGGCGTAACCGCATCATCAAGTTCGAAGGCTGCTATCACGGCCACGGCGACTCGTTCCTGGTCAAGGCCGGCAGCGGCATGCTGACCCTGGGCGTGCCCACCTCGCCGGGCGTGCCGGCGGGCCTGAGCGAGCTGACTGCCACGCTCAGCTTCAACGATTTCGAAGGCGCGACCGCCCTATTCGACGAGATCGGCGCCGATGTGGCGGCGGTGATCATCGAACCGGTGGTGGGCAACGCCAACTGCATTCCGCCGCTGGCCGGCTATCTGCAGCATCTGCGCACGCTGTGCACGCGGCATGGCGCGCTGCTGATCTTCGACGAGGTGATGACCGGTTTCCGCGTCGCCCTGGGCGGGGCGCAGGCGCTGTACGGGGTGACGCCGGACCTCACCACCTTTGGCAAGATCATCGGCGGCGGCATGCCGGTGGGCGCGTATGGCGGCCGTCGCGAGCTGATGGAGCAGATTGCCCCGGCCGGGCCGATCTACCAGGCCGGCACCTTGTCGGGCAACCCGGTGGCCATGGCCGCGGGCCTGGCGATGCTGGAGCTTGTGCAGGCGCCGGGCTTCCATGCTCGCCTGAGCGAGGCCACCAGCGCGTTGTGCGAGGGGCTGGAAGATGCCGCGCGTGCGGCCGGCATTGCGGTCACCACCAACCAGGTGGGCGGCATGTTCGGGGTGTTCTTCACCGACGAGATCGTGGAGAGCTACGCCCAGGCCACTGCCTGCGACATCACCACCTTCAACCGCTTCTTCCACGCGATGCTGCAGCGGGGCGTGTATCTGGCGCCGTCGGCGTACGAAGCCGGCTTCATGTCCAGCGCGCACGATGCGGCGGTGATCGACGCCACCCTGGCGGCCGCGCGCGAGGCCTTTGCCGACGTGGCGCGCTGAGGCGCGCCTTCTCAATCGCGGCTCATGTGCCCCAGCGCACCAGGCAGGCGCGTGCTCAACCACCGCCTGCCTGCATCGCTACTTCGGTACCGATACGCCTGTCCATCTTCCCCTCGCTATCGACCTTCGCTCCTGCAGCGCGCATTGCTTGACTCAGCGCACAACCGGCCTCGTCGATTGCCGCGATAGCGGCGATAGGCGACCAAACGCCTTTGCTTTTGTCTTGTGGATGTCATACCTTTCTGAAAGGTGCTCACGGACGGGCATGGGTGGGGACCCTCGAAGCAGCCGATCCGCCGTTGTCGCCTTCGCCGTGACTGGCTGGCCGTCGCCGCTGTTTCATTCCGTCGTGCAGCGCATCGAGCCGGCGCGCTGCCGACGCTTGCCACGGCCGCCCTCGCCTCATGCTCAAGCCTGTTGCGTTGCTCACTCCGCGCCCGTCACCGTTGCGCGACCACCCTCTTCCCGACTGGCTGCTTGCCGGCAAGCTGGAGCCGCCATCACCGCGCCCGGGTGCGGTGCTGCGCGAGGCACTGCTCAGCACCCTGGATCGAGCGCAGGCACGCCCGCTTACCCTGCTGCTGGCGCCGCCCGGCTTCGGCAAGACCACCGTGCTGGCGCAATGGCATGCCCATCTGCAGGCAAGCCCGCACATGGCCGTGGCGTGGCTGTCGCTGGATGAGGAGGACGCCGATGCCACGCGCTTCCTCGGCCATCTTGCCCTGGCCGTGCAGCACGCCGGTGCCGATGCCGCACTGTGCGCCCGCGTGCTGCACGGCCGCGATCAGGACCCACGCAATGCCGTCACCCTGTTGATCCGCGCCTTGCGCAACGCACCGCGCCCGATCAGCGTGATTCTCGACGACTACGACCGCATCGGCAGCGCATCGGTCGATGAACTGGTGCTGCGGTTGATCGAACACGGCGGCGGCCGGCTGCATCTGTTGCTGGCCACCCGCCGCATCCCGGCACTGCCGCTGGCGCGCCTGGATCTGCAGGCGCACCTCAGCCGCCTTGGCAGCGCGCAACTGGCACTGGACCCAGGCGAAGCACGCGCGTTGCTGGGACCGCAGATCCCTGCACCGGTGGTGGATGCCTTGCTGCGCTACACCGAAGGCTGGCCGGTGGCCTTGCATCTGGCCCGGCTCTGGCTGGAAGGCGATGCGCAACGCCAGCAGCAAGTGACGGCGCGCTTCTCCGGCCGCAGCGCGCAGATCGCCGCCTACCTGGCCGAACAGGTCGTCAACGATCTGGATGCGGACACGCGCGACCTGTTGCTGCGTACCAGCCACCTGGAACGCATCAATGCGTCGCTTGCCGATGCACTGCGCCAGCGCCAGGACAGCGGCCGCCTGCTGGCGCGCCTGGAACATTTCCATGGCCTGCTGGTGCCGCTGGACGGCGAGCGCGAATGGTTCCGCTATCACCCGCTGTTTGCCGACTTCCTGCAGCAACTGCTCGACCGCGAGCATCCCGGCCAGGCCATACACCTGCACCAACGCGCGGCGCGCTGGTTTGGCGAGCACCAGCATCTGGCCGATGCGGTACGGCATGCCGCGCGTGGCGAGTGCGGCGACCTGGCCGCCAGCTACATCGCCCGCGCCGGCACCTGGCAATTGCTGCTGACGCAGGGCACGCAGGCGGTGCGCGGGTTGTTGCGCCACTTCGACCACCGCACCATCCGCGACACCCCGGCGCTCAATCTCACCCAGGCGCACCTGCACCTCAAACTCGGCGAATTCGGCCACGCACGCCTGCTGCTGGAGCGCTTCCGCGATTTCCCGGCCGCACTGCGCGAGCCGCAGCAACGCGACTACACCGTGGTGGTGGCGCTGCTGCGCGACCGCCTGGATGAAATCTGCGGCAATCCACACGGCCTTAGCCAGATCGCCGCGCAGGCCGGCGCGCTTGACGAAGACGACCACCTGGGCCGCGGCATGCTGCTGTGCATCTGCGCCAACACCGCGCTTGCACAAGGCGCCTTTGCCGTTGCCGAGCGCCATGCACTGGCCGCACGCGATGCCATGCGCCGCGGCGGCAGCGATCTCGGTGCCAGCCAGGCGCTGCTGTCGCTGGGGCAGAGCCTGTTCTACCGCGGCCAGCTCGGCGATGCCGAAGCCTGTTATCAGCAAGCCCTGCAGTGCTGCGCGCGCCAACCGCAACTTGACCGCGTGCTGGAAGCAGCAGCCCATTGCCTGCTGGCGCAGCTGCACTACGAACGTGGCCACCACGACGATGCGGCCGACCTGCTGCATCCGGCGCTGGAACTGCTCGAGCAACACGATGGCAGCGCCGATGTCCTGGCCGCTGCCTACGACACCGCACTGGGCCTGGAACGGCTGCGCGATCGCAGCGGGCGCAGTGCGCTGGGGTTGCTCGACCACATCGAACAGATCGCCCACGGGCGCAAGCTGGCGCGGCTGTCCGAACTGGCTGCTGCGTGGCGATTGATGGTGCTGCTGGAGCACCCCGGCACGCCGGCCATCGACCTGCTGATTGCCCGCACCGGCGGCGAATCCGGCTTGGCCCACACCTTGCGCGCCGCGCACCGCTGGCGCGACCGCGCCGCAATGGGTTTTGCACTGGCGCGCTGGCATCGGCTGGCCGGGCGCAGCAGTGCGGCGCTGAGCATTCTTGGCCAGATCGAGCACGCCTGTCTGAGCAACGACAATGCCTGCCACCTCGCGCGCACCCGTGCGCGCATCGCACTGGTGCTGCAGCAGCGCGGCGAACTGCGTGAGGCACTGCCACCGCTGTACAGCGCACTGGATCACGTAGCGCTGACCCAAAGCTGGCAGGCCATCGTCGAACTGGGCCTGCCGGCCAAGGCGATGCTGCGTTCGCTGCGCCAGCACGACCCCCACACCGTTGGCGGCACCACGCGTGCATTGACCATCCAGGCCTTGCTCGAACGGCTCAGCGGCGACGAGGACCCGGCCAGCGACATGTTCAGCGAGCGCGAACTGGAAGTGCTGGCGCAGCTGGCGCGCGGATACTCCAACAAGCAGATCGCCCGCCACCTGCACCTGTCGGAGAACACCGTCAAGTTCCACCTCAAGAACCTGTATCGCAAGCTCGACGCGCGCAGCCGCGAGGGTGCGCTGGCGCAGGCTCAGCAACGGGGCGTGTTGCGTGGCCAGGATCCGCAGCAAGCAGAGAATGCGCCCCGCTGAGTGGCCGGGCACCTGGCGGTACTCACCTGCCGCTTTCGCGGACCGCGGCGCCTACGCTTGCAGCGCGTGACTGCTGCAGGCAACGTTCAGGGCGATGCCCCGGTAACGCACACACTGCAGAGGCACGCCGCCCCGCGACACCATCAGCCGAAGCTCAGCGTGCCCTTCATCATTGCCCAGTGCCCGGGGAAGGAGCAGAAGAACGTATACGCCCCGCCCTTGGTCAACTTGCTGGTGGCAAAGCTCACCGTGGTGCTCTGCCCGCCGCCGATGACCTTGGTATGCGCGATCACGCGCGCATCGGCCTTGGGCAGATAGCTGTCGGCAAGGGTGGACCGCACGCCGGCATTGGCGATCGGCTGGAAATCGGCGGTCCTGGTCAGCACCCAGTTATGCCCCATCACGGTGGCGGCCATCTTGCCGGAATGCGTGAGCGTCACGTCCACCTGCGTGCAGTCCGGCGCGATGGTGATGGCGCTCTGGTCGAACTTCATCTGGTCGTTGCCGGTGATGGTCACCGCACAGGTCTTTGCCCAGGCCGAAGGCGCCAGCGCCAGCAAGCCCAGTGCCGCAATCGTCGAAAACAGTTTCAAGGCATGACTCCTGCAATAAGAAATACACCACGCATCCAAGGCAACCATCGCTGCGCGCACAGCGTCGGCGCTTTCAGGGTAACGCCTTGTCGAGGTCAACAGAACCATCGATGGGCCGCTATCGCACTGCACAGGCGATGACCGGTGCCGCGTGTCGCCGCCACACCTCGCCACGACCCTGCAGGCGTGGCGCAACCGTCTGCATCAGGCATGACGGAAGAAGGCATCCATGTGCGCGTCCGTGGCCGACGCCAGCTGCGGCGCCTGGAACGTGCCGCGCTTGCCGGCCATCACCTGCACGAAAGCCTGCTTGAAGCGCGCCATCTCCTCGGGTGTGCCCACGGTGATGCGCGACCAGGTTGGCCACACCGGCCAGCTGCGTCCGATGAACACGCCGAAGCTGGCCATGGCGTCCTTGAAGCCGGCCGCCGGTTGCTTCACATCGACCATGAAGCAATTGCTCTCCGATGCGGTGCAGGCGTAGCCCTGCGCGCGCAGGAACCCGATCACATCCTCGCGCGTGGCCGCGGTGCGGGCGCGCCGTTGCGGCACCAATGCGGTGTCGCGCAGGCTGGCCAGCCCGGCAGCGGCTGCCGTCACCGGCAGGCTGTTGACGCTGTAGAACATCAGCTTGGTCAACAACTCCGGCCGTGCCGCGGCGTAGCCCAGGCGGATGCCGGCCATGCCGTAGAGCTTGGAGAAGGTGCGCAGCACCACCACGTCTTCGCCCGCCGCCACCATGTCCACCACGCTGCGGGTGCTCTGCGCGAAGTGGATATAGGCCTCGTCCACCACCAGCACGCTGCCCTTGGGCTTGTGCGCCAGGGCGTAGTCCAGATCCTCGCGCGCGGTCACCGAACCGGTGGGGTTGTTGGGATTGCAGATGTAGATGACGCCGGCATGCGCATCGGCACTGCACATGGCTTGCACGTCATGCGAAAAATCCTTGCGCAGCGGAACCTTGATCAGCTTGGCGCCATTGCGCGTGGCCGCGCGCCAACCCGACTCGTAGGTGGGATCGGCCGTCACCAACGCCGCGCCAGGCGAGGTAAACGCCAGCATCGTGTAATCCAGCGGCTCGGTGGAGCCGGCATAAGCCATCAGGTGATCCACCGGCAACCTGAGTTCGGCTGCCAGCGTGGTCATCAGCTCCAGTTGCACCTCACGCAGATAGCGCCCGCCGTGCGGAGCGATCTGCGTGATCGCCTTTATCGCCGCCGGGCATGGCCCGTCCGGATATTCGTTGGAGCCGATCATCACCGGCGACGAGGCACCGGCGGTTGGTGGCGTGATGGCGGTGGTACGTTCGGCGGCACTGGCAAGCAGCGGTAGTGCACCAGTTCCGGCGGCGCCAGCGAACAGGGCGGAATCACGCAGGAATCTGCGACGCGACACGGCGGTTTTCATGCGCTTCTCCGGCAAGACAACGACACCAGCTCAGGGACGTACGGCCACCACTTCGATCTCCACCCGATACAGCGGGTTGCCCAATGCAGCGATCTGGAACGCCGAGCGCGCCGGCAGGTTGGGCTGTTCCTTGGTGCCGAAGAACTGCCGGTAGCCCTCCATGAACCCGTTGAAATCCATCTTGCCGCCCATCGCCGGATCGCCGACCAGAAACACCTGCATCTTCACCACATCGCCCATGCCCAATCCGAGCGATTTCAGCTGGTCCTGGATCTGCTTCAACACGCTGACCGTCTGCGCCCTGGTATCGCCATAGGCGGCAGGCGAATCTTTCGGTGCGCTCGCATCCACCACCGCCGGCACCTTGCCGCTGACGTACACAGTGGCCTTGCCGGCAGGAATCTCCACCGCGGCGGCAATCGGAAAATCGCTGTTGGGAATCTTGTGGCGGATGACATCGGCAGCGTGCGCGGCGGTCGGAATTGCGCACCACAGTGCGGCAGCGGTGACGGCAAATAGAATGGGACGGGACATGGCAACTCCTTGGCAGGGAAAGGTCAGTGGCGCAGCAGCTTGACGTCGTCGACAGTCACGCGCCCGGCATGGTCGTTGCCGAAATGGGTGCGCACATAGCTCACCACTTCGGCCACCTGGCGGTCTGTGAGCATGTCGCCAAATCCCGGCATGCCCGCGTGGCCGTCGAGCACCATCATGGTGACGTAGGGCGCAGCTGCCAGCTTGGGATTATCGGCCAGCGCCGGGTACTCGCCCGCGCCTTGCGCACCGGTACCGGCCGGCATGTGACAGCCCTGGCACACCGCGCGATAGACGTGCTCGCCGGACGCGGTGGCGAAACCCTTCTGCGGATACAGCACCGTGGCATCGGAACTCTGCGCGCGTGCGCTGCGCATGCCGGGTGGAAGCAGCAACGTGCCGATGACGAACGCGACGGTGACAACCAGCGTGCGTGGCAACCAGCTCATGCGCGGGCTCCTGCGGCAATGACGGTGCGATGCAGCCGGCCCACGACATCGTGCGCGGACAGGATCGCGCCCTCCTGCCAGGCCGGGATGTAGGACACATGCTCGCCGGCCAATGCCAGACGGCCATCGATCTGGCACAGCGGTGCGTAATGCTCGGCGCGGGCCTGCTCGGTCCACATGCCGAAACAGCCATGGGTGAACGGTACGCGATGCCAACCGACCGCAATACCGGTTTCGAATTCGCGCGGATACTGCGGATGCAGTTGCGTGCCATATTCGACCGCCTTGCGCACGCGCTCCTGCGGGCTCATCGAGGTGAACTGGTAGGCATCCAGCCCCCACACATAGGCACCGAGCAGCACGCCCTTGCCCGGGCTGTGATAACCGGTGCTGGGATAGCTGATCAAGGTGATCGGCAGATCGGTGTAGCTGATGCCGCCGTAGATCGCCTCGTCCTCCTCCCAGAAGCGGCGCTTGAACTGCAGCCCCACCTTCACCGATGCCGCATACGGTACCTTGCCGATGGCGGTGGTCATCGCATCGCTGGCGGTGACCGGAATGCGGCTCAGCACCGACAGCGGAATCGTGCAGATGCACCAGTCCGCACTGGCGATGCGCTCCTCTCCGCCGCGTACCGCGTCCTGCCAGGACACCCGCACGCCGTGGCCATCCTGGTCGATCCTGGTGACCTTGGCGTTGTAGGTGATGGCATCGCCGAGCTGGCGCGCAAATGCCTTGCCGATCTGGTCCATGCCACCGACCGGCTGAAACATGGTGGTCTGCATCTCGTAGTTGTTGCCGGCCGCCAGCGTGGTCCACAGCCGCGAGCGCAATACGTCCTGCACGCTGAAGGGCTGGGAGAATTCCGGCTTGCCCGACAACCCACCGCCGGGATAGCGCGCAAAGCCGCGCCGCTCGCTGCTGTCCTTGCCTTTGACGTAGCCGAAGGTCTGATCCAGCGCGCCCCAGGTACGCAGCGATTCGAGCAGGATCTGCTGGTCCTCGTTGCTGACCAGCGTGTCCAGCGCATGCTGTTGCGTGCACTTGGCCAGCAGCTCGGACACATGCCCCTTGTAGTCGGCATCGATGGCGCGAAAGCGCTGTGGCTTGCCGCCGAAGCCGTGCTGACTGTGCAGCAGGGCGTTGTAGTTCACCTGGTTGAAGGCTTCCAGCGCCACGCCGAACTGCTTGCAGTAGCTCAACACCGCCCGGTGATGATGCGGAATACGCCATGGCCCGGGATTGAGATAATGACCGTCGTCGAACTGGCACTGCTGGGTGGCGCCACCGAGTTCGGTGTAGCGGTCGCCACCGCGCAAGGTCCAGTTACGCCCACCGGGGCGCGCGTTGTATTCCAGCAGCTGCACGCGATAGCCCGCCTTGCGCAATTCGAAGGCGGCGGTCATGCCTGCAAGGCCGGCGCCCAGCACCAGCACCGAGGCACCCTTCGCATCGCCATCCAGTTGCAGCGGCCCGGTGTAGGTGGACTCGGCAGCCATGCCCAGACTGCTCATTGCCTGATACATCATGGCCCCGCCAGCGGTCATGCCGATGCGCGCCAGCAATTGCCGCCGCGTCATCGCCCCAGTGTGATTGCCTTGCGTCAACGCACGTCCCCTGCAGATAGTGGAACAGAAGCCAACTCAACGTCCTGGCCGCGCGCGGCGCGACGGCGCATCCCGCCTGCGGTCATCGGCAACACCGCGCGCAGCGGAGCCATCAGAAGCGGTAGGACAGACTGGCGAACAGCTGGCGCGGTGCGATCAGCTGGTACGAGCCGGAACTCTCGTTGGGAAACACCGCCCCGATCGCATCGTCCTTGTCGAACAGGTTGTAGACCGACAATTGCAGCCGCCCACCGGCAAGAAAGCCGGCATCGCTGCCTTGATACCCGACGCTGCCGTTGACGATGAAGGTGGCATCCACCTGGTCGGTATTGAGCGTGTCGCCGTAGCGCTTGCCGGTGTATTTGGTGTCGAGGTTGGCGAAGAAGTGCTCGCCTTCCCAACCGCCGTTGAGGCTGAACATCACCTTCGGCGCATCCGGCACTTCATTGCCTTCCACCCGCACCAAATTGCCGCTGACCGGGCCGAAGTAGTTGTCCTGGAATTCGGATGTGTTCCAGGTCAGCGACGCACCCAGCCGCCAGCCCGGCGCCGGTTTCCACATGCCGGAGACTTCCGCACCGTAGGTCTGCACGTCGCCGACGTTGGCGTAGACGGTGGGGGCCACTACCAGCGGGTCCGGGTCGGTGAGCGCGATGATGCGGTTCTCGTAATCGATCTTGTAGGCCGCGATGTAGCCACTCCACTGCGTGGATTCGGCGCGGATGCCGATATCGATGTTGGTGGATTCTTCCGGCGCGATGTCCGGATTGAAGGCACCGGAGGTCAATGCCAGACGCGGTGCGGAGCTGAAATTTTCCGCGTAGTTGGCAAATACCTGCACGCCCTCGGCGAGCTGGAAGCTGGCGCCGACCTGGGGCTGGAACCAGTCGCTGTTCTTGATGGTCACATTGCGCCGCACACTGATGTTGAAATCGTCCAGATTGGCGATGCCGTTGTAGTCGCGTTTGACGTCCAGGCCCTTGGCACCGAACTCCATGGTCAGCCGGTCGTCCAGCAGGCGCAGCGTGTCCTTGATGTAGAGCTGCTTCACTTCGGTGGAGAAGTGGTTGTCGTAGTAGACGACGATCGGCAGCGAGCCCTTGAGCAGCGCGCCGGTGGCCGGGTCCAGGTTGTACAGCGGGCGCACCTGGTCGAAGTCGTAGTTTTCGTACCAGGCGCCCACCTCCAGCTTGTTGTGCTCTGTCTCCCACGACACCGCACCGGTGATGCCATACCGGTCGCCGCCCATGATTTCTTCGCGCCGGGTCATCGCACCGATATTGGTGACGTTGCCATTGGCATCGACGATCTGCGGGTCGTTGATGGCGATATCGGTACGCCCGGGGGTGCCGGCGATGGCATCGTTGTACAAGCCGGTGGCGGTACTCGGCGGCGTGCCGCCGACGCCGTAACCGTGCTTGTTTTCGTAGTAGCCGGTGAAGCTGACGCCGATGGCGTCGTTGAACAGGAAATCGCCGTGCAGGCTGAGCAGCGAATCGCGGCGGCCGTTCTGCCATTCGCTGTAATGCTCGGCATCCACTTCCGGGTTGCCGGTGATGCGCTCGTGCAGATCCCATGCGACCGAACCGTCGGAGTTGTACGACTGCACGTCGTAATCCTTGCGGTTGTTGTAGATCCAGCCCAGGGTCAGGTGGCCCACGTCCCAGGCCTGGCGGATCTTGGCTTCGAAGTGATCGCTCTTTTGCGTGGCCGGCTCCATGTCCCACACCCCGCCCTGCGTGCGCGATGCTGAAACATAGGCACTGGGACCACCGTCCCACCACTGCGGCGTATCCAGACGGACAAAACTGCGCACGAGATCGTCCGAGCCGATGGTCTGGGTGAGATTGCCGCTCCAGGTATCGCCACCCTTGGGCGGAAGACTGGTGTAGCGGATCGCACCGCCGAGTGCGTGGTACGACGGCTGGGTGACATCGCCCGAGCCGGCCGACACGGTGACGTCGAGCAGGTTCTCGCTGGAGACGTAGCGGGTGATCGGACCACCTTCGCGGGTGTCGAAGGTCTCGATCGGGATGCCGTCCAGGGTCACACCGATCTGGTTGGCGGAAAACCCGCGGATGGTCATCGAATCGCCGAACTCGTACAGCCCGAACGGGTCGGTGGTCTGCACGTTCACGCCGGGCAGGCTGGCCAGCAGTTGTTGCGGTGCCACGCCAGGCACCTGCGCCTGGATCTCATCCATCGAAATGGAGGCAGTGGTGCGGGTGGAGCCGGTGCCCACCACGCTGACCGCATCCAGCGTGCGCGCGTCCTGCGCCACGGCGGGCAGGCTGTGTGCGCCGGCCAGCAGCAAGGCCATCGACGCCAGCGTGTGGCGCGAGCGGGTGGTGTTGAGGATGGTGGCGACCGAGGCCGCCAGGTGATCGGTATTCAGGCACTTTCGCATGCAATCAAACCCCTGGAGACGTGTAGCGTGCTGAGTGACCGGGCGCTCCCCCGAGACCGGCTGACACCGCAAATGCGGCATGCATCGACCATAACCAGCACAGTTCCGCCGTAACCGCGGTGCGGAGGGTAGGGTCGGCGCGGGCGGGTAGGTTCCTACCGAATTCAAAACTCTGAATAGGTCTGCCGGCGACCTACCTGCGCGGTTTCGGTCATAGCAGGTCTTGCGCGCTTGCCATGCCGCCACGAATCGACAACGCTGCGCAGCCACTGCACAAGCATGCCTATGCCGCCCGCACTACCGTCTTTGCTGTTGCTCGATTTCGATGGCGTGCTCGCACACTACGCGCGGCCGCGGCGCCTGGCCGCGCTTGCGGCGGCAGCGGGCTGCGCACCGCAGCGGGTGCACGAGGTGTTGTTCGTGCAGGGCCTGGAGCGCGCCTACGATGCCGGCACGATCGACACGCAGACGTATCTGGCGCAGTTGAGTCAGGGGCTCGGGCACACGATCGATCGCGCCACCTGGGTCGCGGCCCGCGTCGCCGCCTGCCGCGCCGACCCATCGGTCGTGGCACAGGTGCTGGTGGTGTCGGCGACCACGGCGGTGGCGGTGCTCACCAACAACGGCCCGCTGATGACGGACGCGATCGAGCGGATCGTGCCGCCGCTGTTCCCGCTCTTGCAGGGCCGCGTGCTATGCAGCGGCGCACTCGGCGGCCGCAAACCAGCGTTACAGGTGTATGAGCGCGCGCTTGCGCAGCTCGGCGAACGCGCCGAGCGCACACTGTTTGTCGACGACCTGTTCGTCAACGTGCGCGGCGCACGCGCGGCCGGCCTGCACGCCGACACGGTGCGCGACGCCCGCGCGTTACGGCGGGTGTTGCAACGTCACGGTTTGGGGTAAGTGTCGGGATTCGGGAATCGGAAGCGCCGCAAACCGCAGCGAACGGCGGTACTGCATGCAGCTCCGACGATCAGTGCGCGCCACCAGACACCACAGCGATGCCTTCAGCCCCTCTCCCCTCGGGAGAGGGGTTGGGGTGAGGGTACGGCGGAAGACAAGCAACCCACAGCAGCGAGCTTAGAGCGGCTAACAAAACGTGGCGAGCAGTCGTCAGGTGGGTGTGGGCGGCGCGCAGGAACCGGAGTGTACGAGTGGTACATGCCGATTCCGAGCACCGACCACGCCCGCCTGATGGCTGCGCAGTCGGTTTGTTAGCCGCTCTTAGCCCCCAAATCAGGCCAGAACCTCAAAATCAAACGATTGACAGCCCACGCAATCCCGCCCGCCAGACTGCGCACGCTCACCCCAAGCCACGCCCAATCATCCAGCACTGCGCATGACGCAGGCATCCATCACGACTGCGCGACATGCTCGGCAATCGCCAGCCGCAAACGCGCCAAACCATCGGCCAGCTCCGCATCGGTGAGAGTGAGCGCCGGCACGAAGCGCAGCACATCCGGCCCCGCCTGCAGCACCAGCAGCCCGTGCTTGGCCGCCAAGTCGAGGATCGCACCGGCCTGGCCGGCATGCGCCTGCGCCAGCACCGCGCCCAGCATCAGCCCGCGCCCGCGGATCTGCGCGAACAGCCCGAACTCGGCATTCAATGCCTCCAGCCCCGCGCGCAACGCAGCCGATTGACGCTCCACGTTGGCCGCAATCTCCGGCGAGGCCAGCTTGCGCAACGCCACCCGCGCCACCGCCGCAGCCAGCGGATTGCCGCCGAAAGTGGTGCCGTGCGCGCCGAACTGCATGGTCTGCGCCACCTTGGGGCCAGCCAGCATCGCACCGATCGGGAAACCGCCGCCCAATGCCTTGGCCAGGGTCACGATGTCCGGCGTCACCTGCTCCTGCCAATGCGCGAACAGGCTACCGGTGCGGCCCATGCCGCACTGGATCTCGTCCAGCACCAGCAAGGCCTCATGCTGGTCGCACAGCGCGCGTGCGCGGGCCAGAAAGCCCGGCGCTGCCGGCATCACCCCGCCCTCGCCCTGGATCGGCTCCACCATCACCGCCGCCACATCGCCAGTGGCCATCGCCGCTTCCAGCGCCGCCACATCGTTGAAATCCACGTAGCGAAATCCGCCCGGCAGCGGCTCGTAGCCTTCCTGATACTTCGGCTGCGCGGTGGCGGTGACCGACGCCAGCGTGCGGCCGTGGAAACTGCCGCGGAAGGTGACGATCACGCGCCGCTCCGGTGGGCGGCCCTGGTCGCTGGCCCACTTGCGCACCAGCTTGATCGCCGCTTCATTGGCTTCGGTGCCGGAATTGCACAGGAACACCTTCTCGGCGAAGCGCGAGGCGCCCACCAGTTCTTCGGCCAGCTTCAATGGCGGCGCGCTGTAGAAGATGTTGCTGGTGTGCCACAGCTTGCCGGCCTGCTCGGTGAGCGCGGCCACCAGGTCCGGATCGTTATGGCCCAGCCCGCTGACGGCGATGCCCGAGGACAGGTCCAGATACTCGCGCCCGGCATCGTCCCACACGCGACTGCCCTGCCCACGCTCCAGCACCACCTGGCGCGGGCGATAGACCGGCAGGTAGTAGTGCGCAAGGGACAGGGGCGAATCGGCAGCGGTGCTCATGATGATCGGTCGCAGAAGCGGAAGGGGAGCGGGCATTCTCGCGCATTCGCGCGCCTAATGCGGGCAACACACGCATCAATCACGCTCGTTGCCCATTAAAGTTCGGGCACGAATTCCGGTTCGTAGGTGATCGGAAAATTGACGGATCTAGCGATGAAGCACACGTCGTGGATCTTGTAATGCATTGCTGTCGCAAGTTCGATGTCGGTTCCCGCACGAACGGCGATACGCGGACGCAAGGTTGCCGACGTGAAGCGACCCGCACCACTGCTCTCAACTTGGCCGATGCCGAGCGGGCTATCCGCATAGCCGGTCACGATGATGTTCGCATCCGATGCGTAGTGCAGATACCAAAGCATGTGGCAGGCCGAAAGCGCCGAGAGCAGCAGATCCTCGGGATTCATTTTGGCGGGATCACCACCAAGCAACGGGTCGTTGGAACAGTGAATGACGGCTTTGCCCGGAACGGCCACATCCCACGTGCGGTCGTAACCGCGATAGCTGACCGTGCCTTCGCCCCGGTTGCCCGTCCAGATGACGGAGGACGTGTATCGATGCGTCATTGGCTTTCCCCAGGATCATGAGTTGTGTATACATGTATACATGTATACACCACGAGTGAAAGCCCGACAATGGATATTACGAACCAGCTGCGCATTGCCATCTTGGAGGGGAAATACGCTCCCGGGGCGTTGTTGTCCCAATCGCGTCTCGCCAAGGAATATGCAGTCAGCCGTATTCCGATCCGCGATGCTCTGCTGGTTCTTGCCGCCGACAAACTGGTCGAGGTCGTCCCTGGAAAAGGCGCGCGAATCATTGTCCTGTCGGCCACGGACCTGACGGAGATATTCGACCTGCGGATCATGCTCGAATGCGACCTCCTGCAGCGCTCCGTGCACAAGGCCGATGACCAGGCAAAAGCAGAGGTCTTGTATCTGCTCCGGCGGACGTCTCTGGAAGCCGGTAGGCCCGGTTGGCACCAGGGAGACTGGGATTTCCACCGAGCGCTCTACGCGGCGGCCGGCCGGCCCCGGCAACTGGCAATCGTCGACGACCTGCGCAAGATCTGCGTCCTACAAGCGTCCCGATACACCGCACTGGCCACCGAAACCCAGCGATGGTTGCGTGATCATGAGGCAATTGCAGAGGCGTACATTGCCGGACGCTCCGATGAAGGCTCAACTTTGTTGGAGGAGCATCTTCGGCGGTCCTTGGAATGCTTGCTGGCCCTGGCCAACAGCGCGGACAGTGACAACCAGGCTGCCTGACCGGCGGTGGCAGGAATCCCGATTTTTGTCCGGCGCGATCCCTCTTCTCTGGACCGATGGTTCGCGATACCTGCGCGGATGGCCGCCTGCGCCGCGCTCAGTCGACAATCCGCTCAGTCCAGAAACAGATCCGGCAACAGGCTGCGCGACGGATCGACCGCATAGCCGCTGAAGTCGGTGACGCCGGCCTGCGCCAGCACCTGCTCGTCGATCAGGAACTGCCCGTGGAAGCCGGACGCGGTGCGGGTCAGCAGCGCATGCGCCGCATCGGCCACGATCTCCGGCCGGCGGCAGCCAGCGGCATCCACGCCGGGCAGCATGTTGATCGCATCGGTGGCGATCACCGTGCGCGGCCATAGCGCATTGACCGCCACGCCTTGCGGGCCGAATTCGGCAGCCAGCCCCAGCGTCACCAGGCTCATGCCCATCTTGGCCAGCGTGTAGCCGGTATGCGCGCCCCACCACGCCGGGTTCAACGAGGGCGGCGGCGCCAGGCTGAGGATGTGCGGATTGGGTGCCTGCAGCAGATGCGGCAGGCAGGCCTGCGCGCAGACGAAGCTGCCGCGCGCATTGACCTGCTGCATCAGGTCGAAGCGCTTCATCGGCGTGTCCAGCGTGCCGCGCAACCAGATCGCGCTGGCGTTGTTGACCAGGATATCGATTCCGCCAAACGCTTCGACGGTGGCGGCCACAGCGGCATGCACCTGCGCTTGGTCGCGGATGTCGCATTTGAGCGCCAGCGCCTGCCCACCCGCCGCACGCACCGCATCGGCGGCACTATGGATGGTGCCGGGCAGTTTCGGATTGGCCACCGCCGACTTGGCCGCGATCGCCACATTGGCCCCATCGCGTGCCGCCCGCAGCGCGATCGCCAATCCGATCCCGCGCGAGGCACCGGTGATGAAGAGGGTTTTGCCTTGTAGGGTCATGGGAATCGGGAATCGGGAATCGGGAATCGGGAATCGGGAATCGTAGGAGCTTAGCGCCTTGATCGCCCAACGCGCCCTCAGCTCCCGCAATGCTGCTTTACCCATTCCCGATTCCCCACTCCCAATTCCCCGCCCCTCAGGGCTTCGGCCCCTGCCCCTCGTTGTCTTCCCAGTGCAGCACGCGGCGGGTCACGAAGCGGTAGACCGGCTTGCCGGTGGCGAACCACAGCTCGCGCACCCAGGAGCGGCGCTTGAGGACGCGGCGTTCCACCGGGGTGATGGCGGCCGGGCAATACATGCGCTTGTGCTTGAGCAGGTGGCGCAGGTCTTCACGCGCAAGCAGGCGCATCCAGCGCGCGCGTGGGTGGCCGCGCACCGCCAGCTGGAAATCGATCACCGCCGGGCTGCCATCGTCCTGCACCAGCCAGTTGGCCTCCTTGGCCAGATCGTTGTGCGCCACGCCGCACCGATGCAGCTGCTGCAACAGCCGGCGCGCACTGCGGAAGTAGGCCAGGTCGCCGCGCGGCGGGCGCTGGTACATCGCATCGCCGGCCAGGTAGCTGCGGTCCAGATGGCGCCCGTCCCAATGCAGCAGGCGTGGCGTGTGCGGCAGGCCATCCAGCTGCCGCAGTGCCAGCGCTTCGCGCCGCGCCAGCCACCACGCCACACCGCGCAGCAGCCACGGTGCCGCGCTCAGGTCGCGCCGCACGAATACGCGGCCGGCGTCGCGGATCAGCAGGATGCGCCCGAAGGTATCGGACTTCAGCGGCAGGTTGCCGGCAGGATCGTCGCTCATCGCCCATTGTAGACGGGCGCCCAGCATCGCCACATCGCCAAGGCGGGCGCCGCTGTGCCAAGGGCAGGCAACACCGGGGCGGTTGCAACCTGAGGTGAAGCAAACCGCCCGATGTGAGCAGGGCGCAAGTCAGTCGTCGCCATGCCCACCTATAATTCGGGAATGAACTCATGGATCGACGCCACGCTGGAGTGGATCGGACACCACCCCACCTCGGCTGGCGTGGTGATCTTTGCCATCGCATTCTGCGATGCGGTGATCGTGCTGGGGGCCATCGTGCCCGCCTTGCCGCTGCTGTTCGCCATCGGCGTGCTGATCGGGCTCGGCCAGATCAACGGGCCGTACGCGGTGGTCTGCGCCACGCTGGGCGCCTTCGTCGGCGATGCACTGAGCTTCTGGGTGGGCCACCGATGGGGCCACCAGTTGCACACCTATTGGCCGTTCCGGCGCTATCCGCAATTGCTGGAACGCGGCGAGTTGCTGTTCCGGCGCAATGCGTTCAAGAGCATTCTCATCGCCCGTTACGTGGGCGCGGTGCGGCCGTTCGTGCCGGCCATCGCCGGCATGTCGCACATGCCGTTCAAGCGCTACCTGACCGCCAGTGGGCTGGCCTGCATTTCCTGGGCACTGCTGTTCCTGGTGCCGGGCTGGGTGCTGGGCACCGCCTACGACGCGGTGGCCGCCGTGGCCGGGCGCCTGTTCGTGGTGGTGGCATTGCTGGCCGCGGTGATCGGGCTGGCCTGGGCCATGGTGCTGTATTCGTATCGCTGGTCCGCCGGCCACCTGGATGCACTGCTGGCGCGGTTGCTGGAATGGTCGCATCGCCATCCGGTGCTGGGTGACTGGTCGGTCAGCGTGTTCGACCCACGGCGCCGCGAATCGGTGCCGCTGGCGATGATGGCCTTGATGCTGTTGCTGCTCGGCTGGGGCTGGTTCGTACTGCTGATGGTGGTGCTGGCACACGGCGAGCCGCTGCGCGTGGACCTGGCCGTGCACGACCTGATGCTGGCGCTGCGCAACCCGCTGGCCGATTACCCGATGGTGGCGCTGGCCTCGCTGGGCGACTGGCAAGTGCTGCTGCCGGCCATCGCCGCGGCGATGGGCTACCTGGCCTGGCGCCGGCGCTGGATGGCGGTGACGCATTGGGTGATCGCGCTGGCGTTCGGCCTTGCGTTGACGCAGTTGCTGGGCGCGACCGTACAAGTGGTGCGCCCGCCTGCGGCCAGCAGCGGGTTCGGGTTTCCGTCGGTGGCGGTCACCATGGCCACCATTGGGTTTGGCTTCTTCGCGCTGCTGATCGCACGCGAACTGCCTGGCCGGCGCCGGGTGTGGCCGTACCTGGTCAGTGGCGCCATCGTCTCGCTGATCGGCTTTGCGCGGTTGTACCTGGGCGCGCATTGGCTCAGCGATGTGGTCGGCGGCATGCTGTTCGGCATCTTCTGGCTGCTGGTGCTTGGTATTGCCTACCGCCGTCGCGCCACCCGGGCGTTCTGGGTCAAGCCGGTGTCATGGATCTTCTATGGCGTGTTCCTGGGCTGCGCGATCTTCTTTGCGCCACGCAACCTCGACACCAAGCTGGCCAAGTTCGAACCGCCACCGCCGTTGCTGATGGAGCTGCCCGCCAGCGAGTGGTGGGCCAGCCAATGGCGCCTGCTTCCGGCGCGCCGCAACGAATTCGACGACGACCAGCGCTGGCCGCTGGACGTGCAGCTTGCCGGCCCGCTGGCACCACTGCAACGCCAGCTCGAAGCGCGCGGCTGGCGGGCCCAACCGCAGGCCGGGTGGGAACAGGCACTGCACCTGCTCGACGTCAGCGGCCGCCCGGACGAGGTGCCGATCCTGCCGGCCACCCTCGACACGCAGGTCGAAGCCTTGCTGATGGTGCGCCATGCGGCGCCCGGCCACGTACATGTCCTGCGCCTGTGGCCCGCCGCCGCACGCCTGCAGCCCGATGCGCAACCGCTATGGGTGGGCAGCACCCAGACCCTGCGCTACAGCCGCCATTTCAGCCTGATCGGCTTGTGGTATCCGTTGCGCGGCGTGGACCCGGCATTGAGCGCCTTGCGCGACGCACTCGGCCCATTGCCGCATCGCGTGGAACAGCGACGCCGCTCGCAGGTGCCGGTGATCCTGATCGACAGCACCTCGGGCAGTGCGGTGCGCGGCGAAGACAACGCTGCACCGCAGACGGAAACCACTGCGTCCAAGCCTGCCGTATCAGATCCGCCACAACGGCGCCTTTGATCGATCGGGCAACAGGCGATTGACCGGCGATCGCGCCGTCGTGTCGGTGTGGGATGTCAGCAACGGCCGTTGAACCCTGTCTCGATGGTGACGTGCTGGCGCCGTCTCGAGGCTGCTGAATTCTCAGGGTGAACGCTTGGCTAGCCGAGCGCGCGGTGCCCTCGCCGCTCGCGGGACACTCCGTGAACCCATCCATGGGGGCCCGGTGGCAGCATCCATGCCGCCAACGGTCCCGCAAGCGGCGAGGACACCGCACCAGAACGTTTGTCGGTGATCTACCGAAGAGCAGAGAACACTGCGCCGCCTGTGTCGCATGGTTTGCTATCGCTTGAACACTCTGCGCACCGACCAACTGGACTGGTCCTTGCCCGCTCACCGTCGCGGGACCCTTGGCGGCATGGATGCCGCCACGGAGCTTACAAGGACGTACTTGCAGCGTGTCCCGCGATGGTGGGCGGGCAAGGGCCCCGCGGCCAAGCCGCAGATCATCAGCTCTGCAACTGTCAGCGCCGTTCCATCGCCTTTCAAAGCGACTGGGGCACTGGGGATCAGCGCCGTTCGGATATGCAAACGCCGCGTTGAATCAGCGCGCGATATCTCACCACAACACGCCATCCACCGGCTGCATCGGCTCCGGCGCTTGCTCACCAATGGCCTGCAGCGCATCGATCTCCACCGTGCGGCACATGGTATCCAGCGGCAGGTCGTGGATGGTGTTGGCGAACGGGTCGACCAGTTCATCGCCGATCTTCAGCACCGCCAGAAACATCAAGCCGGCCACCGTCGATCCCACCGGCGTGGCGTATTGCAGCGTCTCCACCAGGCCGATCGGCAGCAGCACGCAGAACAGCCGCGTGAACAGGTTCGGATAGAAGCGATATTGATACGGCAGCGGCGTATTTTTCAGGCGCTCCATGCCGCCTTGCGCGTTGGCGATGTCCACCAGGATGCGTTCGACGCTGGCCTGCTGGATGCTGTCGATCCAGCCCTCGCGACGTGCCTGTTCGACGCTGCGCCCGGTGGTATCGAGCAAGCCGTTCGCCACGTTGGTGCGCACCACCACCGCCGCCGCTTCGTCGGCGTCCACATGCGGAGACAACACCATCGCCACCGGCAACCGGCGCAGCTGGCAGCGCAGTGCGTTGACGTAGGCAATCTGCCGCAGCGCAATGGTGCGCCCAAGATCGCCGGCTCCCGGTGCAGACAGGATACTGACGCTCAAGCGCACCAGATTGCGCGAGGCATTGATCATCTGGCCCCACAACACCCGCCCTTCCCACCAACGCTGGTAGGTGGAATTGGCCCGAAAGCCCAGGAACAACGCCAGCGCAGAACCGAAGATGGTCAGCGGCAACGCCGGTGCACGGAACGGCAGCACGTAATAAATGATGGTGATCAACACATCCCACACGAACAACACCGCCAGGGTCCGCCAGACCTGGTTGAACACATCCGCCACACGCGGTTTGACATCGATGATCAAGGCTCACTCCGGGGATCGATAGCGAGTGCCGCCGTTGCGCACATCCAGTGCGTGGATGCCTTCGGCAGCGCACTCAAGCGTGGCGAGTGTGCCGTTGCAGCGGTGCAAGCGTGGTGAGGGGCTCAACCGCGCCAGTGCGTCAACGCGTCATGGCATCCATGCAAGCAATTGATCCAGCCGCCGATGCGGATCGTCCTGCTGCAACAGCGAGAGCCGCTGCTGCTCGGTCAATGGCAGCAGCTCGGCCAACCGCCAACCAACCCAGGCGGCCTGATCCAGCAACCCCGGTCCCACCGATGCAAATTCGCCCCCCACCTGTTCCAGCATGCGCTCCAGCACCGTGGACAGCAGGCCGTGCTCGGGCCGCAGTTCGTCATCCGGATCCGCCTCGCGCCAGGCGACATCGCCCACCACCAGACCGTTGTCGCGAATGCGCGAGCGCTGTACGTGGAAACGTCGCGTGCCGCGCAAGCGCAGCACCAGCACGCCGTCGGCGCCCATATCGAAATCCTCGATGCGTACTTCGGTACCGAACGCGGCCGGCGTCGCCGGCACGCCGACTTCGTTGCCTTCCAGGATCAGGCACACACCGAAGCTGGTGCCGTTACGGCCGCATTCGCGTACCAGATCCAGATAGCGGCGTTCGAACACGCGCAAACCCATCGCCGCGCCCGGCAACAGCACGCTGTGCAAAGGGAACAGCGGCAACGCGCTGGTATCGGCAGTGGCGGGGATCGGCGCCATCAGGACAGCTGCGCCAGGAAGCGACGCGGCGCGCCATCGAAGCCGCCATTGGACATGAACACCACATGGTCGCCTGGCTGCGCCAGCTCGCCCAAGGTGTGCAGCAATGCATCGACGTCATGCGCCACGCGCGCATCGCCGCGTACCTGCGCGATGATCGGCGCAGCGTCCCAGGGCAATTCTGGCCGGTGCAGGAACACCACCGCATCGGCATCGTGCAGCGACGGCGCCAGCGCCTGCGCATGCGCGCCCAGGCGCATCGAATTGCTGCGCGGCTCCATCGCCACCAGCACGCGCGCCGCACCCACCTTGGCGCGCAGTCCCTGCAGCGTGGTGGCAATCGCCGTGGGGTGATGCGCAAAGTCGTCGTAGACGGTGATATCGCGCGCCTGGCCCAGCACTTCCAGTCGCCGTTTGACGCTCTGGAACTGCGCCAGCGCCGGCATCACCGTCGCCGGGTCCACGCCCACCGCATGCACCGCGGCCAATGCGGCCAGCCCGTTGAGCACGTTGTGCCGGCCTACCAGTGGCCACTGCACCTGACCGATCTCCACACCGCGATGGGCCACCGCGAACGCGCTGCCATCGGCGGCGATCAGGCGCGCGCTCCACTCCAGCCCGGCATCGAAGCCGAAACGTTCCACCGGCGTCCAGCAGCCCATGGCCAGCACCTCGGCCAGCCGCGCGTCGTCACCGTTGACGATCAAGCGCCCGCGCGCCGGCACGGTGCGCACCAGATGATGGAACTGCCGCTGGATGGCGGCCACATCCGGAAAGATATCGGCGTGGTCGTATTCGAGATTGTTGAGGATCGCCACCAGCGGCCGGTAGTGCACGAACTTGCTGCGCTTGTCGAAGAACGCGGTGTCGTACTCGTCGGCCTCCACCACGAACTCGCGGCCCTGGCCCAGCCGTGCGGAGACGCCGAAGTCCTCGGCCACCCCGCCGATCAGGAAGCCGGGCGCCCGCCCGGCGGCCTCGAGCAGATAGCTCAGGATGGTGGTGGTGGTGGTCTTGCCATGGGTGCCGGCCACCGCCAGCGTGTCGCGGCCCGGCAATACCTGTTCGGCCAGCCATTGGGCGCCGGAGGTGTAGCGACGGCCGGCATCGAGCACCGCTTCCACCGCCGGATTGCCGCGCGACAAGGCATTGCCGATGACCACGTCGGTGGCATCGGGCGCGATGTTCGACGGCGCGTAGCCTTGCGCCAGCGCGATGCCGAGCGTTTCCAGCTGAGTGGACATCGGCGGATAGATGGCCTGGTCGCTGCCCTCCACCTGCCAGCCCAGCTCGCGCGCCAGGGCGGCCACACCGCCCATGAAAGTCCCGGCGATGCCGAGGATGTGGAGTTTGGTCATGCCGCATATTGTCGCCGATCACCGCAGTTGCGGGACATTCCACTCCACTCCCGGCCCCAGTATCAGGAAACACCTACCGTACTGTCGGGAATTTCCCGATATGCGAACTGCGTCACATCCATCACTATGCTGAACGCCAGTCGCAGCATCCCTTTGGTCCTACTCCCCAAGAGGCCAAATCCCCAGGGAGCTCATGCTGTCGGGGCTCTGAGCAAGCTCACTACTGGCGTTATTCTGCCCCGGTCGTCGTGTACGACCGGGGTTTTTCTTTTTTGGACGAGGCCAGACTCGCAGGGCTTGCACCTGCGCCGCGGCGCTGCCGTGGGCGCGCCGCGTCAAGGACCGGGCATTGCGCCCGGCCGGATGAGCTCAGCGGCCCAGCGCCTTGCTGATACGCTCCAACACTTCGTCCAGCGAGCCGACGCCGTCCACGCGCGCCAGCTTGCCGCGCTGCTCGTAGAAGCCAATCACCGGTGCCGTCGAGTCGGTGTACACCTGCAGACGCTTGCGTACCGATTCGGGATTGTCGTCTTCGCGGCCTTCGGCCTTGGCCCGCCCAGCGATGCGCTCGACCAGCAATTCGCTGGCCACATCCAACTGCACCACTGCATCCAGCGGCTGCCCGATCTTGCTGAGCAGGCTGTCCAGCGCATTGGCCTGCGCCACATTGCGCGGGTAGCCGTCGAGGATGAAGCCCTTGGAGACGTCGGGCTGACCCAGACGCGCTTCCAGCATGCCGAGCAGGATGTCGTCGGACACCAGATCGCCGCGTGCCATGACTTCCTTGGCCTTCAGGCCCAGCGGCGAGCCGGCGGCCACTTCGGCGCGCAACAGATCGCCGGTGGAAATGTGCGGGATATCAAACGTGTCTTTGAGACGTGTCGCCTGGGTGCCCTTGCCCGAACCGGGCGGTCCCAACAGAACCAATCGCATCAGTGGACTCCACTTTCGAAGAAAAACGCGTTGCGGTTGGCGGCGTTAGACTCAGGTCTTCGCCAGCGCTGACCGTATGGTCGTGCAGCTTACCGCATCCGGGGAATGTCCCGGCACTGTCCCTTGCGCCATCGCCCTTGTGAGGAGCCTGTCCCCTATGACCACCGGCAATCTGTTGTATGCCCAGTCTGGCGGCGTCACCGCCGTCATCAACGCCACTGCCGCCGGCGTGATCGGCGAGGCACGCGCGCGCAAGATCAAGGTCCTGGCCGCGCGCAACGGCATCCTGGGCGCATTGCGCGAAGAGCTGATCGATACCTCCAAGGAGTCGGCCGCCGCGATCGCCGCACTGGCGCAGACGCCCGGCGGTGCATTCGGCTCGTGCCGCTACAAGCTCAAATCGCTCGAAGAAGACAGCGCCAAGTACGAACGCCTGCTCGACGTGTTGCGCGCGCACGACGTGCGCTGGTTCCTCTACAACGGCGGCAACGATTCGGCCGACACCGCCTGGAAGGTCTCGCAGCTGGCCAAGGCCTATGGCTACCCGCTGCACTGCATCGGCGTGCCCAAGACCATCGACAACGATCTGGCCGTGACCGATACCTGCCCCGGCTTTGGTTCGGCCGCCAAGTACACCGCGGTGTCGGTCCGCGAGGCCGCGCTGGATGTCGCCGCGATGGCCGATACCTCGACCAAGGTCTTCATCTACGAAGCGATGGGCCGCCACGCCGGCTGGCTGGCCGCAGCCGCGGGCCTGGCAGGGCAAGGCCCGGACGACGCACCGCAAATCATCCTGCTGCCCGAGCGGGCCTACGATCAGGCGGTGTTCCTGGCCAAGGTGAAGCAGGTGGTGGAAAAGGTCGGCTGGTGCGTGGTGGTTGCCAGCGAGGGCATCCAGGACGCGCACGGAAAATTCGTCGCCGACGCAGGCGGCGCAGCCGACTCGTTCGGCCACGCGCAACTCGGCGGCGTGGCCTCGTTTCTGGCCGCGCAGGTCAAGCAGGAACTCGGCTACAAGGTGCACTGGACCCTGCCGGATTACCTGCAGCGGTCCGCACGCCACCTCGCCTCCAAGACCGATTGGGAACAGGCCCAGGCTGTCGGCAAGGCCGCCGTGCAGTACGCACTCAAGGGCATGAACGCGGTGATCCCGGTGATCGAACGCGTCAGCGATGCGCCGTACCGCTGGAAGATCGTGCCGGCCCCGCTGCACAAGGTGGCCAACCATGAAAAGAAGATGCCGCCCAGCTTCCTGCGCAAGGACGGATTCGGCATCACCGAACGCGCCCGCCGCTATTTCGCCCCGCTGATCAAGGGCGAGGCGCCTCTGGCCTACGGCAGCGATGGCTTGCCCAAATACGTCAGCCTGAAGAACGTGGCCGTGGCGAAGAAGCTGCCGAGCTGGGAAGGCTGAGCTCAGCCAGACGGCCACGCTCCAGGTGGTGACGCATCAACACCTGGACAGGCAAACGATGGCATGCAGCCGCATTCCCGCACCAGCCGGATGACATGGCGGCGGCACCGGGAAATGTGCGTGGCACCTAGCGTCGACATCGATGCGACATGGGAGTGGCAGCTGCTGCAGTTGGGGCTGCCTGTCGCAGGGCGCTGCGGCTCACGTCAGGATGGAATGCACGAGACCGGCCCGCAGCCTGCGTCACATGCCGAAACCCTGGCAACGCTGCTCGTCAAGTGAGTTCATCCAGCTTGGTGGGCAGCGCTGCTACGGCGCCATCGCCAGGTTGATCCCGAGGGTGATCCATCCGCGCGGTGCGTTGAGGCGGTCGCGGCCCACAAGCAGATCGATGCTGGACGCCTTGCCGACCATCCTGCGCACTCCCGCCTGCGCTCCCTGTCCTTGATGGTCATCACCGAATGCTTCGCCCAGCAGGGTCCATGAGGCGGTGGCCGCGTGCTCGATCCCGATGCCGGCATTGGTCGTGTCGGGCCCGGCATAGGTTGCAGTGACGCCTGCATTGACATGAAGGCGGGTAGCCTCTGCATCGCCGAACGACCAGGTCAACGGTAACGTGATGTAGCCTGCGCGTTGTTGCGAACCCTGCCAGGAGCGCTGCACGCCCATTGACAATGCAACCCCCAACACATGTTGCTCAGGATCGCGCAGGACGCGCTTGGCGCCAAGGTCCATGGACGTGGTGCCATGCCGAATATCGGTCAGCCCCAAAGCGATTTCCGTCCCCGCAACATTGCATGCGGGCACCAGTGTGCTGGACGCCGTGGCCGGCATTGCACGCGACCATGCCTCCAGCTGACACTGACCACGCGGCGTGACGCTTGCATCGTCGACGACCATGCTGGCCGCTGCGCGTGCCGACAGCGGGTTCGATAGGACAAGAGCTACCAGCAGCCCGGAAGAATGACGAAATCGCTTCATGCGTTTATTCAAAAATGATCCGGAATTCGCGACCTAGGCAACTGAGATTGCCGGATCGACTGTGCGACAGCTGTGCGATGGATCGTCGAGACGCATCCACGTTTTTCAGGCCTTGCTCGGCATCTGCAGCACATCGGACATGCCCTGCCAGCGCGGCGCCCCCATGAGGAAAGGTCGACCAACTAGGCGCGCCCCATTCTCCATTGGCACGCTAGTGGCGGTATCACCGAGCACGATGACCTGCCGCCTTTACTGACAGGCCTTGCCTTCCATGGTTTGCTGCGCGGCGAACATCGGCACCTGCGGGATCTTGCCGGCGGCGGCCTGCTGCTTGGCGTCTTCCAGATAGATGCGCGACTGGCCTTGCCCGTCCAGTTGCGGCTTGGCATCCACCGGCTTGCGCCAGATACGTACGACCGCCTGCTGGCTCGGACAGGTGGCGCTGGGGACGCGGATCACATCGTTGAAGATCCAGCCGGACGCCACGCTGGGCGCGGCCTTGGCATAGTCCACGAAGCGTGCGCGCGGCTGACACGCGGGGCTGGTACGCACCACGGACAGGGTGTATGGCTGCGCGGCATTTCCGGTGAACACACCTTCCAGACGCGCGCAGGCTTCCGGAATCTGGCGCAAGGTGTGTACTGCCCCAACCGCCTGCGCGGTCCCGGGTGCACGCGCCTTCAGCTCCGGCGTGGGGTCTGCGGCAAACGCGCTGCCGGTGAGCAGCAGGGCGCTCAGCAGGGCGGCATAGCTGCATGCGGCATGGTGGGACATGGTCACTCCTTGGATCGCTCGATCGGATGGGCCGCAGGCTGTCACGCGGCAACTGAACGACATGCCAAAGCCGCGATGCTGGCAGCCATGCACGCTGCGGCGCATACTCGGCCGCGATCCGGCCACTTGAACATCGCGACGCGCATTGTGGCCCTTGCGGCCGTCGAGTTCGTCTTCGCCGTCTACTCGTCGTGCATCGCCCCCCTGGTTCATCCCGACCGGATGACATCCATTCTCTGGGAGGGGTCATGCTGGAACATTACGGGTTATCGCTTGCGCTGGGATGTGCGGTCCTGGCAATCGTCTACGGAATCGTGTCGGCGCGCTGGGTGGTGGCGCAGCCCAGCGGCAATGCCCGCATGCAGGAGATCGCCGCTGCGATCCAGGAAGGCGCACGCGCCTACCTCAATCGGCAATACCTCACGATCTCGATCGCCGGCGGCGTGTTGTTCGGGCTGGTCGGGCTGTTCCTGAGCTGGTACACCGCGATCGGGTTCGCGCTGGGTGCAGTGCTCTCCGGGCTGGCCGGCTATATCGGAATGAATGTCTCGGTGCGCGCCAATGTGCGCACCGCCGAGGCCGCACGCCACGGGATCGGCAAGGCGATGGATGTGGCGTTTCGCGGTGGCGCGATCACCGGCATGCTGGTGGTGGGCCTGGGCCTGCTGGGTGTGGCCGGGTATTACGCCGTGCTGCAGCGCCTGGGGCTCCCGCTGGAGCAAAACCTGCATGCCCTAGTCGGGCTGGCGTTCGGGTCATCGCTGATTTCGATCTTCGCGCGCCTGGGCGGCGGCATTTTCACCAAGGGCGCGGACGTGGGCGCAGACCTGGTGGGCAAGGTGGAAGCCGGCATCCCCGAAGACGACCCGCGCAACCCGGCGGTGATTGCCGACAACGTGGGCGACAACGTGGGCGACTGCGCCGGCATGGCGGCGGACCTCTTCGAGACCTATGCGGTCACCGTGATCGCCACGATGCTGCTCGGCAGCCTGACCCTGGCGGAGACCGGGCCGCATGCGGTGCTGTATCCACTGGTGCTTGGCGGGGTGTCGATCATCGCGTCGATCGTCGGTGCGGCCTTCGTCAAGGTGAAGGCAGGCGGCTCGATCATGGGAGCGCTCTACAAGGGCGTGATCGTCTCCGGCGTCCTGGCCGCACTGGCCTACTGGCCGATCACCCAGGCGCTGATGCGCCAGAACAGCCATGGCGCCACGTCCGTGTACGTGTGCGCCTTGATCGGGCTGGTCCTGACCGGCCTGATCGTCTGGATCACCGAATACTACACCGGCACCCAATACACACCCGTACAACACGTGGCATCGGCCAGCACCACCGGGCACGGCACCAACATCATTGCCGGCCTCGGCATTTCGATGAAGTCCACCGCACTGCCGGTGGTCGCGGTGTGCGCCGCGATCTGGGGCGCGTTCCATTTCGGCGGCTTGTACGGGATCGCCATCGCGACCACCGCCATGCTGTCGATGGCCGGCATGATCGTGGCGCTGGACGCCTATGGCCCCATCACCGACAACGCTGGCGGCATTGCCGAAATGGCCGAGCTACCGCCGGACGTGCGCAACATCACCGACCCGCTGGATGCGGTCGGCAACACAACCAAGGCGGTGACCAAGGGCTATGCGATCGGATCGGCGGCGCTGGCTGCGCTGGTGCTGTTTGCCGACTACACCCACAACCTGCAGGCCGCCAATCCGAACGAGCTGTTTGCCTTCGACCTGTCCGACCACACGGTGATCATCGGCCTGCTGATCGGCGGCCTGATTCCGTATCTGTTCGGCGCCATGGCAATGGAAGCCGTGGGCCGCGCGGCAGGCGCAGTGGTGGAGGAAGTCCGCCGCCAGTTCCGCGAGATTCCCGGCATCATGGCCGGCACCGCCAAGCCGCAATACGACCGTGCGGTCGACATGCTGACCCGCTCGGCGATCCGCGAAATGATCGTGCCCTCGCTATTGCCGGTGGTGGTGCCGATCGTGGTGGGGCTGTTGCTGGGGCCGCGCGCACTGGGCGGCCTGTTGATCGGCACGATCGTCACCGGCCTGTTCCTGGCCATTTCCATGACCACCGGCGGCGGCGCCTGGGACAACGCCAAGAAATACATCGAGGATGGTCACTTCGGAGGCAAGGGCAGCGAAGCGCACAAGGCGGCGATCACCGGCGACACCGTGGGCGACCCGTACAAGGACACTGCAGGGCCGGCCATCAACCCGTTGATCAAGATCATCAACATCGTGGCATTGCTGCTGGTGCCATTGCTGTGAGCGGCGCACGCCACGCCGCCGGGATCCTCCGGCGGCTCGCGATACGGACCACACGACCGGCAACGGTACCCAGGTCGACACCCTGATCCAGTGCGGGGCAGCGAATCACCTGGCTCTCCTCGAACCAGGTGATTCGTCCCGGCGCTGATCACAGACAGCCGATCAAGCCATCGTAGATCGGCGGCGCACCGCCCGGCAGCGGTTCGAACAGGGGGTTGGTCACGGCAAGCACACGATACATCTCGTCCAGGCGGGTCCCGGCTTTCAGTGGCGCAGTGCAACGCCAGACCCGGCTGTCCGAGCGCAGGTAGCCGCTGCGTGGATCGACGCTGACCTCGCTGGCGCCGAAGGTCCAGATGCAGCTACGCACCACGCCGGTGACACGATGGACCGAACAGCGAAAGCGCAGCGGCTGGTAGTCGCTGAATTCGCCACCGCAGAAGGTGTCGCCGCAGATATTGTCGAAGTCACGGTCCAGCCGTTGCTCCAGATCGATGAAGGCCTCCCAGCCCTCTCCATTGGCCGGCCAGTCCACGGCGTCCACATAGGTCGGTGGCGGCGTTGCCGCGGCGGCGGCATGTGCGGTGAGCGAAAGCAGCAAGACGAGGAGCAAGCGCGTGAGCCTGGGCATGGCGGTTCCCAACGGTGGATGAGCCTGCAGCGTGCGCCCCGGGGCCGGCCCGCCGGGATCGGGCGCTTGCCTGTGATGAATGCAGGCTATGCCGCACCCGTCCGTCAGAACATTGCCTATTCAGCGTCGCTGCAGCGCAACAGCCGAACGCGTAGAATCGCGCTCTACACACTGCTGACGCCTCGGAGCTACGCGCATGGGTCTTGAACTGGTCACCTCTGGCAAGAATCTGCCGGAAGAAATCAACGTCGTCATCGAAATCCCCAAGGATTCGGAGCCGGTCAAGTACGAAGTGGACAAGGCCAGCGGGGCGATCTTCGTCGACCGCATCCTGTCGACCCCGATGCGCTACCCCTGCAATTACGGCTATGTGCCCAACACCCTGTGCGGCGATGGCGACCCGGCCGACGTACTGGTGGTGCTGCCGCTGCCGCTGGTCCCGGGCTCGGTGGTGCGCTGCCGTCCGGTCGGCGTGCTGCGCATGAGCGACGAGGCCGGCGGCGACGAAAAGATCCTGGCGGTGCCGATCGAGAAGATCTTCTCCGGCTATGCGCATATCGAAGATATCGACCAGGTGTCCAGCCACTGGCTGGAGCGCATCGGCCATTTCTTCGAGCATTACAAGGACTTGGAGAAGGGCAAGTGGGTGAAGCTGGACGGCTGGGGCGGCGCTGCCGAGGCCAAGCGCATCCTGGTCGAATCGGTGGAACGCTATAATTCCGACGCGCCCTGAGCCGTTGGCCGTCACCTTAGCTCCATCAGCATGGAGCGACCGGGATCACGCTTTTGCCGTGATCCCGGTGACCGCCGTCGGCAGATTGGGTACAGTGCCGGACTGCGTTTGGCCGGCGCCTTGCCGCCGGTGACTTCTGGGGAAGTGTCTTGCGTATTCTGTTTGTTGGGGACGAAGCCAGCCTTCCGTCCGATCTGGTCGATTACGTCTCCGATCTCGGCGACCAGTGGCAGGCGCAGCAGGTGGCCGATGGAAATTCGGCGATCGAGGCTGCCGCGCTGTCGCCGTTCGATGCGGTCATCGTTGCGCCGTTCCTGCCCGACCTGACTGCCGCCACCTTGCTGGGGCAGATCCGGACGCTGCGTCCGGACACGATCCGGATTGCCCTGATCGATGCCCAGGATGGTCAGCGCACGCCGCCGGCCCGCATCATCGGCGTGGCCCATCGCTTCCTGCCGATGCCGCTGGCGCCGGAAGTGCTGCTCGAAGCCGTCACCAGCCTGGAAGAGCTGCGCGACCTGCTCAGCAATCCGCGCCTGCGTGCGGCCATCGGCCGGATCGAAAAGCTGCCCTCGCCACCGCATCTGTATCTGAGCCTGATGCATGCGCTGGAAGAGGACGATGGCGCCGATGCGGCCGACATCGCCAAGCTCATCTCGGGCGATCCGGCAATTGCGGCCAAGGTGCTGCAGCTGTGCAATTCGGCGTTCTTTTCCGGCGGCCGCAGCATCACCGATCTGCGCACGGCCGTGACCCGCCTGGGCGTGGCGACGCTGCGCGACCTGGTACTGGCGAGCGAAGTGTTCTCGGTGCAGACCCTCACCCCGGCCGAGCGCAGCGCGATGCAACGCCGCGCCCTGCTCTCCTCGCGCTTGGCGGCCAAGGTGTTGCCACCGACCAGCGCCGAGCTGGGGTCCACCGCCGCGCTGCTGGCCGACATCGGCCTGCTCCTACCTGGCGTGCGCGATGAGCGCGAGCCGCTGCCGGAAGGCGGCGACGAGCGCCTGGGCCATACCGAAGCCGGCGCCTATCTGCTTGGCCTGTGGGGCCTGCCGATGCCGATCATCGAGGCAGTGGCCTTCCATCGCCACCCGCAGCGCTCCAGCCTGCGCAGCTTCTGGGTCACCGGTGCGGTGCACGTGGCCACGGCACTGACCAGCGGCGAAACCGTGGACGAAGAGTATTTGTCCAAGGTCGGCGTGATCTCCCGCCTGCCGGCCTGGCGCGAACAGGCCGACACCTTGCTGGGCCTCGCCGAGGCGTAAGCGGCGCCCGTCAGGGGCAGCGATTGAAGTAGCGAAAAGGCGCGATGCGATCGCGCCTTTTTCTTTGCCGCATCGCCTGCGCCAAAAAGGCCTGCAGCCTGGCTCCGGATGAAGCGCACAGAGCGTTCCGGCAGCGGGCCACACCCTGGACGCATTGCAACAACCGACGCGACTCAGACGCACGCACCATCGCTTCGATGCAGTCGACGACAGGCATAAAAAAAGCGGGCCTTTCGGCCCGCTTTCTTCTAAACACTTACACCGCTTCGATGATCAGAAGCGCTGGTTGTACTGCACGAACAGGAAGCGGTCGTAGTCGAGCATCGGGTCGATCGCAGCGGTGCTGCTGTTGGTGATCGAGTAGGTGATCGGCGGCTGCTTGTTCCAGATGTTGCGGGCGCCAACGGTCACGCTGCCATCCCACGGAGCCTGCCAGGTAACCGAGACGTCCTGGTAGGAGATGGAGCCCTTCTTGTTGGAACCGGTGCCACCGCCCCAGCCCGGGTTTGGGGTCTGGTAGTTCGGGTTGTTGCACTCGATGCCTGCCGCTGCGTCCCAGCAATAATCGCGGAAACCGCCGTAATAGCGCAGGTTCCAGTTTGCCGACAGCGAACCCAACGACCAGTCCAGACCCAGGGTGGCACGCACGCGCGGGAAGTTCCAGTAGCCGGCCGCGTTGGCCCATTCGGCACCGGACTCTGCCTGCGACTTGTAGGTCGCCAGGTAGTTGGTGTCCAGGTTGACGGCGAACTTGCCGTAGGCAGTTTCCGGCATGCGGTAACGCACGCCGAAGTTGTAGCCTTCGGTTTCCAGACGACCCAGGTTGACGTTGCCGCGGCTCAGCGTGGTGACCTGACCGCTGATCGGGTCGCGACCGTAGTCGGCACAATAGCTGGCCAGGTTGTTGAGGTAGCAGTTGTTCAACACATCATTGGCCGACAGCGAAGTGATGATGTTGGAGATCGAAATGCGATACCAGTCCAGCGAGAAATCCAGACCCTGCACCCAATGCGGGCTGTACACCATGCCCACGGTCCGGGTGATGCTGTATTCCGGCTCCAGCTCGGCATTGCCCACGCCCGAATTGAACGGCGCGTTGCCCTGCACGTCGCGACGCGTGACCGGATTGCCGGCGCTGTCGGTCTGACGGAAACCTGCCGGCAGGCCTTCAGCGGTGCAACGTGCGGCAACGCCTGCGGTGCCCAGCGAACCGAAGGTCGCATCGCACGGATCGGTGAAGGTATCGAACGTCTGCGAGCCGCCGCCGAAGGTGTCCGACAGCGTCGGCGCACGGAAGCCGGTGCCGTAGGTGCCACGCACCAGCAGGTCGTCGATCGGCTTCCAGGTGAAGCTGAACTTGCTGTTGGTGGTGTCGCCGAAGCGGCTGTAGTTGCTGTAACGCGCAGCCACGTCGAACGACAGTTCCTTGGCGCCCGGCAGATCCTTCAACACCGGGATCAACAGCTCCAGGTAGGCTTCGTTGGTCTGGTAGCGACCTTCGGTGGCCTGTGCCGCCAGGTCGGTGGTGTAACCGGCGCTGGACAGCTGGTCCGGATAGTCGTAGCCGCTGATTTCGCGGTGTTCGACGCCTGCGGCGAAGCCCAGCTCACCGGCCGGCAGGTCGAACAGGCCGCCGGTGACGTTGGCGGTCCACTGCTTGCTCAGGCTCTGCTGCGTGGACTGACCCAGCGCATTGATGTACTGCAGCGCGTTCGGCGTGGAGGCCGACGGGCCGCCCAGGATGTTGAACGGGGTGCACTGGCCCAGCGCATTGCTGGTACCCAGCGCGATCGGAGCCGCTGCGGTACCGCACTGCACCTGACCCTGTGCATTGAGGAACGAAGGACCCAATGCCTTCTGCAGCGCCAGCAGGTTGATGTTGCCGCGCGACACCTGCGTCACATCGTACTTGTTGTAGTTGAAGCCCACGTCCCAGTTCCAGCCGTGGCTTCCAACGTCGAACACGCCTTCCAGCGCTGCATCGAAATGCAGGGTCTTGACGTTGCTTTCGGTGGTGCGCGGCAACTCGATGGTGCGGCGGAACCAGCTGGTGATGTCCTGGCCCATCGGGTTGTAGTAGCTGCTGCCACTGATGGCCACCGGAAACTGCGGCTGCGACGTTGCCTGCAGCGGGTAGCCCGCAATCTGACGGTTGGACGTACGTTCCGAATACATCGCCGTCGACTTGAAGGTGATGTTGTCGGTGAGGTTGTAGCTGCCGGTGGTGAAAACCGACTTGTTCTTGCTGGACTGCTGCAACATCATCTGGTCGACGGAGTTGTAGTAGTCGTCCACGCCCGCGCCAATGTGATAGTTCGACAGGCTGCGCGAATCAGCGCCGACGCCCTTGCCGTCAAACGAACCGGTGTGGTTGAGCACCCACTGGTTGGGCGACCATGCACCCTCGCCTGCACCGACCACATTGCCGTCGGTGTCGAGATAGTTGCCCGCGCCCGGCGTACCCACCGCGCGTGGATCGTTGAAACGGCCCCAAGGGCCAGTCGCGCTCAGGCTGTCTTCGATGTGGTTCGGGCCGGCCGAGTAACGGGTCAGCGCGCGATCCTTGGCCCACACCGGATCTTCATTGGTGTAGTTGGCACCGAACACCAGCGAGGCACGGTCGGTGGTGGTGCCGGCGGTGAAGGAATACTGCTCCTTGGAACCGTCGCCACGGCCGTTCTGGCCGAAATACGCCGAGGCTTCCGCGCCGTCGTAGTTCTGACGCAGGATGATGTTGACCACGCCGGCCACGGCATCGGAGCCGTAGATCGCCGAGGCGCCGTCCTTGAGGACTTCGATGCGCTCGATCAGCGAGCTGGGAATGGTCGACATGTCGGTCAGGCCGTTCAGGCTGCTGGTCCAACGCTTGCCGTTCACCAACACCAGGGTGCGGTTTTCATTCAGATTGTAGAGATTGACGTACTGGCCGCCCTGTTCCGGATCGGAGGTCAGCACGGCAGCCTTGCTGTAAGTCTGCGTACCGGCGATCGACAGGTTCTGGAGGATGTCGCCGACGCTGACCAGGCCGGACTTCTGGATGTCTTGCTGGGTGACGGTGAAGACCGGCTGTGCGGTTTCGACGTCGACCGAGCGGATGCGCGAGCCGGTGATTTCGATGCGGTCCAGGGTCGTGGTCGACGGGGCGGACTGCTCTTGTGCATTGGCGGCAAAAGCCGGCGTCAACGCGATCGCAATACCGGCGGGCAACAGGCCCAGCCGCACTGCGGAGGTGCGAAGGTTCATCAATCTCTCCAGGGTTCGTTAGTGGCGCGTTAAGCGCCCCTGTGCAAATTACGATTGCGTGAACGCCGTCGCTTTGCGCGTCACGTTCCGTGGCTTTGCCGAATCTGGCGAATTGGTCGCCTGGTCCCGGTAATGCGATGCGGAGACCCCGAAGCGCGCGCGAAACGCACGCGCAAAACTGCAGCAATTATCGAAGCCGCTGGCGGCCGCAACCTCGCCGATCATCATCGATGTGTCGCGCAACAGATCGGAGGCGCGCTCCAGGCGCAGGCGCGCCGACAAGGCCTGTGGGCTCTCCTCGTACAGGCTCTGAAACGTCTTGGAGACATACCAGCTGGAGAAGTTGGTCAGCTGCGCCAGTTCGCTGATGCGCACGACGCGGTCGCTGTTGCCTTCCAGGTACAGCCGCGCACGCTGCATGCGGCCGAAGACCTGGCGGCGACGGCTGCGTGAGCGACCCGGGCAACGCTGTTCCTGCTCGGTGAAGTCGCGCTGCATCGCGGCCAGGTGCAGCAACAGCGGGCGTGCCGAGGCACTGCCGCTCTGCTCTGCCGCGTTGCGCCACAGCCGCAATGCGATGCGCAGATCGTTGCGCGACAGCTGGCTGCGCCCCGGATACAGCGTGGCGTCGGTCAGCTCGGCCAGGGACTGCAGGCTGTCGCCATCGAGGCTGACGCCGACGCACAGCGCGCTGCGGTCGGCCTGCACGGTGGGATGGGAGTCCTTGTCGAAGGCAATCCAGTCGCCGGCACGCAGGCGAAAACGCCCTTCCTTGGATTCCACCCATGCGCGTCCGCGCAACTGCACCCACAGCGTGAACGTTGCAGACGTGGTGCGGATGCTGCCCAGCCGCGAGACTGCCAGACAGGTGGTCGAGGTCGATTCGCTGGCACCGTCCAGTGACAGTGCGAGGCCGCGATCGGCAGTGATGACCTGTTGCATGTTGGCAGCCCCGTGTACGAAAGAGGGCGTAGTGTTTTGCCGACTCTGGCGCGAATCAGGAAGTTCTGACGAAACTGTGCCGAAATCGCTACGAAACCTTTCCGAAAAATTTACGAGGTCATTTTTCTCAGCATTATCAACATGCTGGAGATGAAGCCGGAGGCAACCGAAGACCGCTCCGGCAGCGCCATGTAGGCGATGGAGCTGCCGTCTTCCTCAGCCAGTGCTACATACATCGCGTCGCTGCGCTGGTCCACGCTGAAGCCATTGATGGTGGTGTATTTATCCGCATCCAGGCACTGCGTCCGCCCGCCGCGCAGCTCGCTGTCGTAGGCCGCACAGCTGTCGGTGGACGACAGGTAATGCACCCGGCCATCCGCACCCGGTGCCCAACTGCGATACCGCCAACGCGATGGCTGCTGCGGATCCACCGGTCGCACGCTGTCGGCGGCCAAGGTCGGTGCGATCTGCCACAAGCCTGCGCCACTCAGATGCGTGAACAACACGTGTCCGCTGCCGCGATCCAGGCGTAGCTGCGAGACATCCTGCACGCTGGCCAGCGCGCGCCAGGGCCGGCGTCGCCGGTCGTAGAGCGTGGCGAAGGTGTGCCCCTCATCGTCGGCGGCAACAACCAGCACCTGGCCAGGATCAGGCACATAGATGGCTTGCAGTGGCCGCGTCTGCGGCACCGGCAGCCGGATCGCCTTGCCAGTGGCTGGCGTCACTTCGAACAGCGCTGCGTGCCCCTCTGCGTCGCTCCCGTTGACCAGTACCTGCCGCGAGTCGGCCGACCAATCTGCGGCCTGCCGCGCGTCCGGCCGCACCCCTTCGATCAAGCGCACCGAGCCAGGCTTGGTGACATCGCCCCACCACAGGCCGTAAGCGCCGGAGCGATTGGAGGCGAAGACGAGCTGACGTCCATCCGGGGCGATCATCGGGTGGTCGTCGCGTCCATTGGATGCGAATAACCGGCGTCGGATGTAACCACCATTCATCGGGTCATGGATGACTTGATGCACACCGAATTGCGGCCTGCGCTGGACGAACACCAGGTGCCCATTCGCCACGTCCGGCGCCTGCGCGTCGTCCACGCCCAGATCGTGCAGGCTGCGGTCGACCAGATCGAGCCGATACAGCCGCGCCTCGCTATCGACACGGCGCGCGAAGATCAGGCCGCTGCCGTCGGGCAGCCAGCTCCAGCCCCGGATATCGGCATTATCGTGGGTCAGGCGCTCGGCAGTGCCACCGTGTGCGGGAATCCGCCAGAGATCGCCGAGCTGTGGGTTGCGCAGGAACACGATCCAGCGCCCATCCGGGGAATAGCGCGGCGCGTAGTCGAAATCGGGCGGCTGCGCGTCGTAGGCCAGCGCCTGCCATTGATCGGTTTCAAGGTCCAGGCGCCGGATCCGCGGCGCGCCCTGCGCGCCGGTCATGCTGCCGAACAGTAATGCGCGTCCGTCGGGCGACCAGCTGAAGCTGAGCATGTCGGCGCCATCGCACCGCGTCACTTCGCGTGAGGCGGCTGTGCCGGCCGCCGCCGCAATCATGATCCTGCAGCTGCCATCCGGTGCCTGGCGCGCGAAGGCGATTTCGCGCCCATCCGGCGACCAGGCCGGCAATCGATCCGAGACGCCGGGTGCAGGCGTTTCCAGCACCCGTGGATAGGCGTTGTCGGTGGTCTTGACCAGGATCGAGGTGCCCACGCGATCATTGGTCAGCGAGGCATAGGCAACCATGGCGCCATCGGGCGACAGACTGGGGGTGAGATCGAATCCACCGCCTGCAGTGATCACCTGGTACGGCCGCTTGGGGCTACCCGGCACCTCTGGTGCCGACGCAGCGCTGTTGGCGGCGTGCGGTCGTAGCCACAGCGTACGCACCGCAAGCCCCAACACCAGCAGCAATGCCACACTGGCAATGGCCAAGGCCATCCAGCGGCGCCGATGCTGCGTCGTTGGTGTCGCTGGCAAGTGCTGGGCGTGCGCATGTTGGCCCGCGTCCGACCCGGCATGCATCGGCCGGGGTGCCGCTGGCGCGGCGTGCTCGGACAGCGGCTCGCCGGAAGTCACGCCTGTGTCTGGCACCTGCACCATGGGTGGCTCGGCATGCAGATCCCACGCCACTGGCGCCAACAGGCGGTAGCCGGTCTTGGCAATCGTCTCGATATGCTCCGAACGCTGGCTGCCATGGCTGCCCAGCGCCTTGCGCAACTGCGTGACGGCCTGGGTGACGACATCGTTGGTGGGCAAGGTATCGGGCCAGACCTCGGCCAACAGTTGTTCGCGCGTGACCACCTGCCCCGGCTGCCTGGCCAGGGTCAGCAGCACTGCCAGGGATTTCGGCGCCAGCCGCAGCACGCGCCTGGCGCCTGGTGCATGCACTTCGCGCGAGGCAACGTCGACCACACACTGCCCGACACGCAGCCGGCCAGAGGACATCGCAGTAGCGGAAGAAACACTCATCGGCAAAGAACAGGCATCGGCATGCAAGAACCACACAAAGACGCAACACACCAAAGATGCGAAACGCCAAATTCAGCAAAGGACGACGACCGACTGTGTCATGCATCCATTTGGTGCAAATTTTACTCTATGGCCCGTTGCTTCCCATGACAGGCAGTGACGTCAGGCTCTCTCTCTCTCGCCGACGAATTCAAATAATGACGATGTTCCCTTCGCGCCTTCTGGCGCGATTTTTTTATCTGCGATTCAGTTAGACGGTCCGCAAGCCTTGAAATATGTAACCGCTTGCAAAGCGGCTGCAGCGCGGCACTTGCGGGAGCCGCTGCAATCTGCACAAAAATTTGCTGAACTGTTCCTAAGCGGCCCGCGTGTCGCGCAGGCCGCCGTGCAACCAAATGGTTCGGCTACGACGCGCGATAAACCTGCGCGCCCTGCTCCCGAAACTCCGCCGCCTTTTCTTCCATGCCTGCCGCCAGCGCGCGTTCTTCGCCCATGCCGTGCTCGGCGGCATAATCGCGCACGTCCTGGGTGATCTTCATCGAGCAGAAGTGCGGCCCGCACATCGAGCAAAAGTGCGCCAGCTTGTGCGCGTCCTTGGGCAGGGTTTCATCGTGATACTCCCTGGCCTTCTCCGGATCCAGACCCAGGTGGAACTGGTCGTCCCAGCGGAATTCGAAACGCGCCTTGCTCAGGGCGTTGTCGCGCACCTGCGCGCCGGGATGGCCCTTGGCCAGGTCGGCCGCATGCGCGGCGATCTTGTAGGCCATGATGCCGTCGCGCACGTCCTGGCGGTTTGGCAGCCCCAGGTGCTCCTTGGGCGTGACGTAGCACAGCATCGCCGTGCCATACCAGGCGATCATCGCCGCACCGATCGCGCTGGTGATGTGGTCGTAGCCAGGCGCGATATCGGTGGTCAGCGGCCCCAGGGTGTAGAACGGGGCTTGCCCGCATTCGCGCAGCTGCTTGTCCATGTTTTCCTTGATCAACTGCATCGGCACATGTCCCGGTCCTTCGATCATGGTCTGCACGTCGTGCTTCCACGCGAGTTTGGTCAACTCGCCCAAGGTTTCCAGTTCACCGAACTGCGCGGCGTCGTTGGCATCGGCGATGCAGCCAGGGCGTAAGCCATCGCCCAGTGAAAACGCCACGTCGTACGCCTTCATGATCTGGCAGATGTCTTCGAAGTGGGTATAGAGGAAGTTTTCCTTGTGGTGGGCCAGGCACCACTTGGCCATGATCGATCCGCCGCGCGACACGATGCCGGTGACGCGCCGGGCGGTCAGCGGCACATAGCGCAGCAGCACGCCGGCATGGATGGTGAAGTAATCCACGCCCTGCTCGGCCTGCTCGATCAAGGTGTCGCGAAAAATGTCCCAGGTCAGCGCCTCGGCGCGTCCATCGACCTTCTCCAGCGCCTGGTAGATCGGCACCGTGCCGATCGGCACCGGCGAATTGCGGATGATCCACTCGCGCGTTTCATGGATGTGCTTGCCGGTGGACAGATCCATCACCGTGTCGCCGCCCCAGCGGATCGACCACACCAGCTTTTCGACTTCTTCGGCGATGCCCGAGGACACCGCGCTGTTGCCGATGTTGGCGTTGATCTTGGTCAGGAAATTGCGGCCGATGATCATCGGCTCGCTTTCCGGATGGTTGATGTTGTTGGGCAGGATCGCGCGGCCGCGTGCGATCTCCTCACGCACGAACTCCGGCGTGATGCGCTGCTGGATCGCGGCGCCGAACGGCTCGCCGGGATGCTGCTTGCGCAGCGCCGCATCTGCAACCGCCTCCAGACGCTGGTTCTCGCGGATGGCCACGAACTCCATCTCCGGGGTGATGATGCCGCGGCGCGCGTAATGCATCTGCGTGACATTGGCGCCTGCGCGTGCAACCCGAGGAACACGCCGCGCTGAAAAGCGCACCGCATCCAGACGTGCATCGTGTTCGCGGCCACGCCCGAAGCTGGAGCTGAGTTGGTCGAGCACCACGGTGTCCTCGCGTTCGGCGATCCAGTTCGCACGCAATGGTGCAAGCCCGGCCGCAAGATCGATCGCCGCCTGCGGATCGGTGTACGGCCCGGAGGTGTCGTAGACGCTGAGCGGCGGATTGTCTTCGCCACCGAACAAGGTTGGCGTGCGGGTCAGCACGATCTCGCGCATCGGCACCTGCAGATCCGCGCGCGAGCCTTGCACGAAGATCTTGCGTGAGCCGGGAATCGGCTGGGTCACAGCCTGGGACAGCGACTGGGCTTGTTGCTGCAAAACGGTGGGCGCGGCATTCATGGCGTTCGTCCTGTGTGCTGGCCCTGCGAAGGAGTCGCAGTGCGGACGAAGCGGCGGCGCTCAACACTCAGGTGCCCGTGCAGGCACGGACCATCGCATCTAACGAAGCTTCCCTACGCCGGTATGAGCCGGATCAGGTTCGAAGGGACTATCTCAACCGCAACGGTGCCGCGGTACCCCCACTTCGGCGGCGATTAAACCACATCGCCAAGACAGGCGGCATGGGCCAATGCAGCCAGGACGTGCGTGCCGCCCAAACGGCCCGCCTCGCAACAGCTGAACGCACCCTGCGCCCCTGACATGCACCGACACCCCACGGCATGCCCCCTGGCTAGCCTGCCCGCATAACGACAAGAAACTGCTCTCTCTCCCTACCGCCGACCTTCGGCGGTTTTTTTTGACCGGCGCTTGCCAGCACCCGCTGCGCTTCGTTATCGTTTTGTGAAACAGGGATGGACAACACGAATGCGCAGGATGCAGTGGTGTGCCTGGATGGTGGCCGTGTCTGTGTGGACCTCGGCCGGTGGCGTGGCAGCGGAGCCGCCGCCCGCGGAGGCGTTCGTGGAGTCCGGCCCGATCTCCTCGCCGTCGATGTCGCCGGACGGCAAGCACCTGGCGGTCAGTGCGGACCTGGGCGACGGCAATTACGCCCTGGTGGTGTATCGCATCGCCGATATGCAATCCACCATCATGCTGCGTCTGCCACGCTACGAACTGCCGGTGCGCATCGCCTGGGTCAGCGACCGACGCCTGGTGATCGGCAAGGGCCGCAAGCTTGGTTCGCTGGAAGAACCGGTGCCGATGGGCGAGATCATTGCCACCGACCTGGATGGCAGTAACCAGCGCTATGTCTACGGCTACCAGCAGAGCACCCGCAATGCCGGGCTGGAGCGCGGCTTCGGCTACATCGAAGGGCTGCCCAGCCGCCGCAATGGCCATTTCTACATGCGGCGCCTGTCGCTGGATTCGCGCCATTCGATGCTCTACGACGTGGATGCGACCACCACCACGCACCGGCTGATCGCCGACATCGATGTGCAGGACCTGCGGTTCGTGCTCGACAGGGACGGCGTGGCGCAATACGCCTATGGCACCGACGACGACAACGCCTCGCTGCTGTTCCGCCGCAACGGGAACGGCTGGACGCCGCTGACGCAGACCCAGGCCAACTGGCGCCCGTTCACCTTTGCCGACCAGCCCGGGCGTGTCTACGGCTGGTACAGCGAAGCCGGTGGCCCGGCGGCCCTGGTGTCCAGCGATCCGGACGGCCAGCAGCGCAGCGTCCTGGCGTCGGATCCGTTCTACGACGTCGACGACCTGCAATGGGGGCCGGTCCCCGCCGCACCGTTCGCTGCACGGCTCGGGCCAGGTCAACCGGCACTGCGCTACTTTGCGCAGGACGATGCCCAGGCCCAGCTGCATCGCAGCCTCAGCCAGACGCTGGCCGGCCAGTACGTGGACTTCGTCAACTTCACCGAGGATGGCAGTTCCTTGCTGCTGAAGGCCTACAGCGACCGCGACGCCGGCGCCTGGTACATCTTCGACCGCCCGACCAATACGCTCAAACTGGTCATCAAGGCCCGCAAGGCCCTGCCGGCGGCCCAGATGAGCGAGCGACGCATGCTGCGCTTCCAGGCCCGCGACGGCCTGGCCCTGGATGGCGTGCTGACCGTCCCTGCCGCTGCCGCCAAGGGCGTGGCGCTGCCAATGATCCTGCTTCCGCACGGCGGACCGCATGCCGATGGCGACGGCTGGGCATTCGATACCGATGCGCAGTTCCTGGCCAGCCGCGGCTATCTGGTGCTGCAGGTCAACTACCGCGGCGGGCAGGGACGCGGACCCAACTTCGAGCGTGCCGGCTACCGCCAGTGGGGCGAACGCATCCAGGACGATCTGGTCGACGGCGTGCGCTGGGCGATCGCCCAGGGGCTGGCCGATCCGGCGCGCATCTGCAGCTACGGGGCCAGTTTCGGTGCGTACGCGGCGATGATGGTGCAGGTCAAGGCACCGGAGATGTTCCGCTGCGCGGTGGGCATGGCCGGCATCTACGATCTGCAGATGATGTACAGCAAGGGCGACATCAATCGCAGCGACTACGGCCTGAATTACCTGGAGCGTGCGATCGGCCGCGACCCTGCCGATCTGGCGGCGCACTCACCGGTGGCGCTTGCCGAACGCATCAAGGCGCCGGTGCTGCTAGTCCATGGCGAAGAAGACGAGCGTGCGCCCTTTGCGCAGGCCAAGAGCCTGCGCGCGGCACTCACCCGCAGCGGCAATGCGCCGCAGTGGATGGCCGTCCCCAAGGAGGGCCACGGGTTCTACAAGGAGGACAATCAGGTGGCCTTCTATCGCACGCTCGAGCAGTTCCTCGCCAGCCACCTGGGCAACCCGGCAGCTGTCGCCGGTGCCTCGCCGGCGCCTGCCGCGCCGCAGTAAGTGCGGCGCCTGATTACTCCAGGGTGTACCCCACCCGCAGGCCGCCCCAGTGCTTGCGGCCGACGAAGATCGGTGCGGACAGATCGAACATGATCTGGCCGGTGTCGCGGCGGTACACCTGCAGCCGATACGGATCGGTGTGTGCGCCGACGCTGCGGCCCACGCGGTCGGTGAACTTGCGCTTGGTGCGGTTGCCGACCAGGTCGCGCTTGGCATCGCCGGTCAATGGCTGGGTGAAGCGCAGGTTGTGGGTGGGCACGTAGCCGTCGGGATTGGCGCAGATCGCAAACACGATCCACGGATGCGCTTCCAGCAGCGGCTCCTGCAGCGGCGGAAGCAGCTGATCGCAGACCGCGTCGAAGTCGGTGCTGAACTTGGCCGGCTCCACGCCAGGGATCGGGGTATAGGTGCGTGCAAACAGCGAAACTTCGTCGATCTGGCCCCGTGCAATCGCCTGCGCCAACGCCTCGCCGATCTTGCCCGCCGTGGCGACGGCGAGTTCCTTGACGCGGGCATGCCGCGGCACCTGCAATGGGTCGGCCGGCAACCGGAACAGGCCCACGCAGTCGCGCAGGATTTCGGTGCCGCGCTCCAGGGCTTCGCTGCGCTCGGCCACGTGTGCGGCGTGCTGCAGATTGCTCCGACCCAGCGCGACCACGCCATCGACCGCATGCTCGATGCCGCGAATCTCTCCGTCCTGCGCCTGGATGCGCCCGGCCACCGTGGTCATCGCGGCACTGGCCTGGCCGAGCACGCGGGTAATGCCATCCAGCACGGCTTCGGTGCCGCGCGCGGAGGCCGCACCCTCGCCTACCGCGGCGCTGGTTTCGGCCAGGATCGCGCGTACGTCGCGGGCGGCGGCGGCGGCACGTTCGGCCAGACGGCGGATCTCGGTGGCGACCACCGCGAAACCGCGCCCGGCATCGCCGGCATGCGCCGCTTCGATGCTGGCATTGATCGACAGAATATTGGTCTGGAACGCCACCGAGTCGATGACCTCGATGACCTCGCCGGCACGTGCCGCCCGGCGTTCCACCTCGTGCATGGCCTGGCCCAGCGCATGCGCCGCGGCCACGCCCTGGCGTGCGCTGTCGTCGGCGCTGGCGGCCAGCGCAATCACCTGCGCCAGATCGGCATTGACGTCCTGCAGGCTGGACGAGAGCCGCTCCACGGCGGTGCGCGCGCCATCCAGGGCGTCGGTCTGCGCCTGCGACTGACGCACCATCTCATCGTTCTCGGCCACCAGTGGCGGCACCTCGGCGGCGATCTGCACCGACAAGGCCACGGCCTGGCGAATGGCCTCGGCCAGATTGCCGAAGCCAGCCTGCAGCCGGCGCCCCATCTCGGTGTCCGCCAACCCGGGCGGCAACAGCAAGTCCAGTTCGCAGCCGGCCAGCGCCTGCGCGGTGCGCTCCAGCACCGTGCGGTCTTCATGCTCGGCCTGCAGGCGCGCGACCAGCGGCTGCAACAGCGGCGAGATCGGCACCGGGAGGCTGTCTTCGGCCAGACGCGTGGCCTCGCGCAGCAAAATCGCGGTTTCCACATGCGGCAGCGACAGCATCCAGCCACCATGCGCGCGGTCGCGCAGATAGCGCACACGCCGGGCCGGGTCGTCGCCTGGCGCGGCCCACACGCCTTCCTCGCCCACAAGGTCGGCCACACTCAATCCCCACAGCACGCTGGCCGGCGCGCCGATCAGATCGCCGGCGGTCGTGCCCAGCACATCCAGGCCGGCGCGATTGCACGCCAGCACGCAGGCGTCGGCAGACAGGCGCAGCAAGGCCACCGGTGCATCGGGAAGCAGGCCCGCCTGGGTCTGCGACGGCGAATCGGGCTGTTGCATCGAGCTCATGGGGAATTCCTGATCCATCGCTATCGTTAGCGGCGCGTGGCGGCTGGAGTTGAGCGGCAGGCTCGACCGTGGCGATCTGCTCAGTAGCCGGCCGCCTGCCCGTCCTTGCGGCTTTCCGAGGCACCGTAATAGACGCCGCTGGCCGCATCGCGCGCGATCGCCTGGTAGCCGCCGTACGGGCCGTCGGCAAAGATCACCCGGTGCCCCTTGCGCATCAGCGCGCGGATGGTGTCGTAGGAGAAGCCGGTTTCCAGATTGACCTCGCCGCCATCGCTCATCGCGGTGGCCTGGCCGGTGGGCTCGGTGGAGCCTTCATGCTGGATGCGCGGCGCGTCGCCGGCCTCCTGCAGGTTCATGTGGAAGTCCACCAGGTTCATCACGATCTGCACGTGGCCCTGCGGCTGCATCGCCCCACCCATCACGCCGAAGCTCAGCCACGGCTTGCCATCCTTGGTGACGAAGGCCGGGATGATGGTCTGGAACGGCCGCTTGCCCGGCGCATAGCCGTTGGGGTGGTCCTTCTTCAGCACGAACATCTCGCCGCGGTCCTGCAGGATGAAGCCCAGCCCCGGCGGGGCCATGCCGCTACCCATACCGCGGTAATTGGACTGGATCAACGACACCATCATGCCGTCGGCATCGGCCACGGTCATGTAGATAGTGTCGCCTTCTTCCAGCTGCTTGGGCGTGCCCGGCTGCACTTCCTTGAGCGCCTTGTCCATGGAGATCAGCGCGCGACGCTGCGCGGCGTAGTCCTTGGAAATCAGCCTGGCCAGCGGCGCCGGCTGGAACGCCGGGTCGGCATAGAAGCGCGCGCGGTCGGCGAAGGCCAACTTCTTGGCTTCGGTGAACAGGTGCACGTGCTCGGCCGAGCCGAACGGAATCTTGGAGAAATCGTAGCCTTCCAGGATGTTGAGCATCTGCAGCGCAGCAATACCCTGGCTGTTGGGCGGCAACTCCCACACGTCAACGCCGCGGTAATTGGTGCTGACCGGCTCCACCCACTCACCCTGGTGGCTGGCCATGTCTTCATAGCTGAGATACCCGCCATTGGCCTTGAAGTAGGCGCCAATGGTGCGCGCGATCTCGCCCTTGTAGAACGCATCGCGGCCGCCGTCGGCGATCTGCTGCAGCGTGTTGGCCAGGTTCGGGTTCTTCCACAGCTCGCCCTTGCGCGGGGCGTGCCCGTCGATGGTGAACTGTTCCTTGAAGCCGGGGTACTGCGACAGCCGCGGCACCGAGCGGTCCCAGTAGTAGGCAATGGTTTCGGCCACCGGATGGCCCTCGCGCGCGTAGCGGATCGCCGGCGCCAGGTTCTGCGCCATCGGCTTGCGGCCGAAGCGCTCATGCAACGCAAACCAGCCATCCACCGCACCCGGCACCGACACCGGCAGCGGGCCGGTCGGCGGAATGTCCTTCAGCCCACGGCGCTGGAACTCGGCCAGGGTCAGCGACTTCGGCGAGCGGCCCGAGCCGTTGTAGCCATAGAGTTTGCTGGTCTTGGGGTCCCACACGATGGCGAAAAGATCCCCACCCACCCCGTTGCCGGTCGGCTCCATCAGGCCCAGCGCTGCATTGGCGGCAATCGCCGCATCCACCGCCGACCCGCCGTTTTTCATCACATCCAGCGCGATCTGCGTGGCCAGGGGCTGCGAGGTAGCAGCCATGGCATGCGGCGCGATGACTTCCGAGCGGGTGGCGAACGGCTGCCCGGTGATGCGGTCGGCGGCGCCGAGGGGCGGCGCGAGCAGCGCCAGAGCAGACACCAACAAGACAGGTACGCGACGCATGTGCAGGCAACTCCCCAAGACACGACAGTGGACGTTCCACCATACCAGCGGCCCGGAGGCACAGCACCTGATCAACAGCGCGAGTTGCGATAAACCCGCGCAGTTGGTGACCCAGGTCGGCTCCGTAGGCCAACTGACGATGCAGTTTCAGCGGTAACCATGCTGCTGCCATGCGGCTTCGCACGGCGCGCGCAGCAGGCCCACCGATGTTTCACCCGCAAGGGTTGACACCTCACCGGCGGCGATGGTTATCTCAACCCCATGCCGCACCGCACCGCCACCTCGAACGCCCTGATGTCCGCGCCGGCCGGCGCGTCGGCAACGTCGCTTCTCGTGCTCGTACTTATTACCTCGCCAACCGGTGCGGGACGGGACTTCGTGTAGGCAACAGGTACACAAGGCTTCGATCAGACCCCGCACCGGCAACGGCGCGGGGTTTCGCGTTTCAGGGACCACCAAAAGTTTCGAATGACATGAACGACACCACGACCACCTCCACACCACGGTCCACCGGCGCCCATCCAGGCGCAGGCGTCAGTGGCTGGCTGCGTCGTGGCACCGCTCATCCCCGCGTTACTCGGCCGGCCAGTGCGCGCACCGCCGGCTAATCCGTTTATCCACTGCCCCTCTCCACTGCCAACCCCGCAAGGATTACTTCATGAGCAACGACACCCAACCGAAAATCGCGATCATCGGCTACGGCAGCCAGGGCCGCGCGCATGCGCTGAACCTGCGCGATTCCGGCTTCGACGTCACCGTTGGCCTGCGCCCCGGTGGCCCGACCGAATCCAAGGCCCAGGCCGACGGCTTCACCGTGGTGGCGCCGTCCGAGGCAGTGAAGAGCGCCGATCTGGTTGCGATCCTGACCCCGGACATGGTGCAGAAGAAGCTCTACGAAGACGTCATCGCGCCAAACATGAAGCAGGGCGCCTGCCTGCTGTTCGCGCATGGCCTGAACGTGCACTTCGACATGATCAAACCGCGCGCCGATCTGGACGTGGTGCTGGTCGCGCCGAAGGGCCCGGGCGCACTGGTGCGTCGCGAGTACGAGATCGGCCGCGGCGTGCCGTGCATCTATGCGGTGTACCAGGACACCAGCGGCAAGGCCGAGCAGTTCGCGCTGACCTATGCCGGCGGCCTGGGCGGCGCGCGTGCCAACATCATCAAGACCACCTTCAAGGAAGAGACCGAGACCGATCTGTTCGGCGAGCAGGCGGTGCTGTGTGGCGGTGCGTCCTCGCTGGTGCAGGCCGGTTTCGAGGTACTGGTGGAAGCCGGTTACCAGCCGGAAATCGCATATTACGAAGTGCTTCACGAATTGAAGTTGATCGTGGACCTGTTCTACGAAGGTGGCATCACCCGCATGCTGGAATTCGTGTCCGAAACCGCGCAATACGGCGATTATGTCAGCGGCCCGCGCGTGATCGACGCCAGCACCAAGGCGCGCATGAAGGATGTGCTGACCGACATCCAGAACGGCACCTTCACCAAGAACTGGGTGGCCGAATACGAAGCAGGTCTGCCGAACTACGCCAAGTTCAAGCAGGCCGATCTGGAGCACCCGATCGAAGAAGTGGGCAAGAAGCTGCGCGCCAAGATGGTATGGCTCAATGGCGAACAGCAGGCCGCTGCCGCACCAGCGAACCAACAAGCGGCGTAACTCGCCGCCGCATCTCCCACCGTTTAACACCGAAGGTCCGCAACGCATGAACACCTCCGCACACAGCACGCCCCGCAATGGCGCGCGCTGGCTGACGCAGGCCCTGGAAGCCGAGGGCGTGGAAACGCTGTTCGGTTATCCGGGCGGCACCATCATGCCGTTCTACGACGCCCTGGTGGATTCCAGGCTCAAGCACATCCTGGTCCGCCACGAGCAGGGCGCCGCCCTGGCCGCCAACGGCTATGCCCGTGCCAGCGGCCGGGTCGGCGTATGCGTGGCCACCTCCGGCCCGGGCGCATCCAACCTGGTCACCGGCATCGCCGATGCGATGCTCGACTCGGTGCCGATGATCTGCCTGACCGGCCAGGTCGCCACGCCGCTGCTGGGCACCGACGCGTTCCAGGAACTGGACGTGTTCGGCATGACCATGCCGATCGTCAAGCACAGCTTCCTGGTGCGCAGCGTGGACCAGTTGCCGGAGATGGTGCGCGAAGCGTTCCGCATTGCACGCGAAGGACGCCCTGGCCCGGTGTTGATCGACCTGCCCAAGGACGTGCAGCTCGCCGATGCCTCGCATCTGCCGGAGCATGTGCCCGCGGCGGTGCTGCCGCCACCGGCACCGGCGGATGCGGACTTGGCCGAGGCACTGGCCGCCATCGCCAGCGCCGAGCGCCCGGTGGTGTATGGCGGTGGCGGGATTGCATTGGCTGGCGCAGTGGAGGCATTCCGGCGCTTCGTCGAGGCCACCGGCATCCCGACCGCGCTGACCTTGCGCGGCCTGGGTGCATTGCCGCATGCGCATCCGGACTACCTGGGCATGCTGGGCATGCACGGCACACGTGCGGCCAACATGGCCATCCAGGAATGCGATCTGCTGGTGGTGGTCGGTGCGCGCTTCGACGACCGTGCCACCGGCAAGCTGAGCGAGTTCGCACCGTTTGCGCGCGTCATCCATCTGGATGCCGACGCGTATGAAATTTCCAAGCTGCGCACTGCCGACATTGCGGTGCCCGGCGATGTGGCTACCAGCCTGAAGGCACTGAGCGCAGCGCGCGCCAACTGCCAGGGCTGGCGCACGCGTTGTTTTGCCAACCGCGAAAAATTCGGCGCGCGTTACGACGCGCCCGGTACCGATATCTACGCCCCGGCGCTGCTCAAGCGCCTGAGCGAAGTGGCCCCGGCCGACACCATCATCGCCTGCGATGTGGGCCAGCATCAGATGTGGGTGGCCCAGCATTGCCGCTTCAACGATCCGCGCAATCACCTCACCAGCGGCGCGCTGGGCACCATGGGCTTCGGCCTGCCGGCGGCGATGGGCGCGCAGTTCGCCTGTCCCGACCGCACTGTGGTGCTGGTCTCCGGCGACGGCAGCTTCATGATGAACGTGCAGGAGCTGGTGACCATCGCGCGCTGCAAGCTGCCGGTGAAGATCGTGCTGCTGGACAACAGCTCGCTGGGCATGGTGCGGCAGTGGCAGGAGCTGTTCTTTGCCGAGCGCTACAGCGAGATCGATCTGTCCGACAACCCGGATTTTGCGGCGCTGGCGCAAGTGTTCGGCATCCCGGCCAAGCGCATCATCGCGCGCGGCGACGTGGACGCGGCACTGGCCGACTTGCTGGCCCAGCCCGGCCCCGGCCTGCTGCATGTGGCCATCGACGCACGCGCCAACGTCTGGCCGCTGGTGCCGCCCAACAACGCCAACAGCACCATGCTGGACAGCAATCCCGCACACGCGGCCAAGGAGACGACACATGCGTTACCGGCTTGATCTGGTGCTGAAGCCGGCCGAAGGCGCCTTGGTGCGCGTGATCGGCATGACCGAGCGACGCGGCTTTCGTCCATGCGCCATCCAGGGTGCTGCCCAACCGGATGGGTCCGGCCGCTGGCACCTGCAGCTGGATGTGGATAGCAGCCGTCCGCCGGAAACGCTGCGCCTGCAACTGGAGAAGGTGTACGACTGCGAATCCGTTGCGATCACCGCACTGGAATCGGTCGAGGCGGCGGCATGAGCATGCAGACCTCGCGCGACCATCAGACTGCCGTCCGGAGGTGTCTTCTTCCGGATCGCCCGCGCGCGTGCCGCAATGCCTGATTCCGGCCGCCCTTCCGCACAGGAGCCAGAGGTAGGCGACGTGGCCGTCAGCGTGGCCGACGTCCTGGCCGCGCAGGCACGCCTGCGCAAGTATCTGTCGCCCACGCCGCTGCACTACGCCGAGCGCTTCGGCGTGTGGTTGAAGCTGGAGAATCTGCAGCGCACCGGCTCCTACAAGGTGCGCGGTGCGTTGAACGCGCTGCTGGCAGGCCTGGAGCGCGGCGACGAGCGCCCGGTGATCTGCGCCTCGGCCGGCAATCATGCGCAAGGCGTCGCGTGGTCGGCCTATCGGCTGGGCGTGCAGGCCATCACGGTGATGCCGCATGGCGCACCGCAGACCAAGATCGCCGGCGTGGCGCACTGGGGCGCCACGGTACGCCAGCATGGCAATAGCTACGACGAAGCATTCGCCTTCGCCCGCGAACTGGCCGACCAGAACGGCTACCGCTTCCTGTCCGCCTTCGACGACCCGGACGTGATCGCCGGCCAGGGCACGGTCGGCATCGAGCTGGCGGCGCATGCACCGGACGTGGTGATCGTGCCGATCGGCGGCGGCGGCCTGGCCTCCGGTGTGGCGCTTGCGCTGAAGTCGCAGGGCGTGCGGGTGGTGGGCGCGCAAGTGGAAGGCGTGGACTCCATGGCGCGCGCCGTGCGCGGCGATGTGCGCGAGATCGCGCCCGTTGCCACGCTCGCCGACGGCGTCAAGGTCAAGATTCCCGGCTTCCTCACCCGCCGCCTGTGCGCGAGCCTGCTGGACGATGTGGTCATCGTGCGCGAGGCCGAATTGCGCGAAACACTGGTGCGGCTGGCACTGGAGGAACACGTCATTGCCGAGGGCGCCGGTGCCCTCGCCCTGGCCGCTGGTCGCCGCGTTGCGGGCAAACGCAAATGTGCGGTGGTCTCTGGCGGTAATATCGACGCAACCGTGTTGGCCACACTCTTGTCCGAAGTGCGGCCGCGTCCGCCACGCAAGCCGCGCCGCCGCAATACCGAGCGGCTGCGCAACGAACGCAGTGCCAAGCCACCACCCGATACACCAGTTCTTTCCCGCCCATCCGCAGTCGCTTCAACGCCTGTCACCGCCATCGCCGTAGAGGAGTCTTCCTGGTGAACACGACCGTATCCAACCAGACCCCGCGTATCCGAATTTTCGACACCACCCTGCGCGACGGCGAGCAATCCCCCGGCTGCAGCATGACGCCCCAGCAAAAGCTGGTGATGGCGCGCGCGCTGGATGAGCTCGGCGTGGACATCATCGAAACCGGCTTCCCGGCCAGCTCGCACTCCGACCGCGAAGCGGTCGCCATGATGGGACGCGAGTTGCGCCGTCCCACGTTGGCAGTGCTGTCGCGCTGCCTGCAGGCCGATATCGAGACCTCGGCCAAGGCGCTGGAATCGGTGGCCAATCCGCGGTTGCACGTCTTCCTGTCCACCAGCCCGCTGCATCGCGAGCACAAGCTGCGCATGAGCCGTGAACAGGTACTGGAATCGGTGCACAAGCACGTGACCCTGGCGCGCGGCTATATCGACGACATCGAATTCTCCGCCGAAGATGCGACCCGGACCGAGGAAGATTTCCTGGCCGAGGTCACGCGCGTGGCGATCGCCGCCGGTGCCACCACGATCAACCTGCCCGACACGGTGGGCTTCACCACCCCGGAAGAGATCCGCGGCATGTTCTCGCGCCTGATCGCCAGCGTCGAGGGTGCCGAGAAAGTGATCTTCAGCGCGCACTGCCACAACGATCTGGGCCTGGCAGTGGCCAACTCGCTGGCGGCCATCGAAGGCGGTGCACGCCAGGTGGAATGCACCATCAACGGCATCGGCGAGCGCGCCGGCAATTGCGCGCTGGAAGAGATCACCATGGCACTGAAGGTGCGTGGTGCGTTCTACAACATCGATTCGGCGATCAACACGCCACGCATCGTTTCCACCTCGCAGTTGTTGCAGCGCCTGGTCGGCATGCCGGTGCAGCGCAACAAGGCGGTGGTCGGCGGCAACGCGTTCGCGCACGAATCGGGCATTCACCAGCACGGCATGCTGCGCCACCGCGGCACCTACGAAATCATGCGCCCGGAAGATGTGGGCTGGGAGTCGTCGCAGATGGTGCTGGGCCGCCACAGCGGCCGCGCCGCGGTCGAGCAGCGCCTGCGTGCACTGGGCTACCTGCTGGAGGAAGAAGAGGTCAAGCTGGTCTTCGAGCAGTTCAAGGCGCTGTGCGAGAAGCAGCGCGTGGTCACCGATGCGGATCTGCAGGCGTTGATGCAGGACGCCACCGTGCAGGAAGGCTATCGCCTGGCCTCGATGACCATCAGCGATGTGGGCAGCCGCGCCAACGCGTTGGTGGAGCTGTCCGATCCGGAAGGCAACCGTGTGGCTGAAACCGCGCAAGGCAACGGCCCGGTCGATGCCCTGTTCGGTGCGCTGGCCTCGGCCACCGGCGTGAAGCTGGAGCTGGACAGCTACCAGGTGCACAGCGTGGGCATCGGCGCGGACGCACGCGGCGAAGCCAGCCTGAGCGTGCGCCACGATGGCGTGGAATACGAAGGCACCGGTACCAGCAAGGACATCATCGAAGCCAGCGCACTGGCATGGCTGGATGTGGCAAACCGGTTGCTGCGCCAGCGCGAGCGCGGCGTGGTTGCCGGCAGGACGGCGGCGGTGGCGTAACACAGGCGCTCCGCTGGACGATGCAACCCTGACGGCCGGCAGAGTGATCTGCTGGCCGTTTTGGCGTTTGTTGCTGCACTTTTGCAGGCGCGTGAATTTGCTGCCGGCGCCTGTGGGTATACGTATGCTGGAAACGGCGCTGCGCCAAGGACCAGCCTGGCGGGAGACGTCTGCGGGTTATGTACGAATACGTCGGTCTGTGGAGGCGCTTGCATTCGTACCGACATCGGGCACAGACCTCGCATTCGAGGTCTTGCGGCCTTGCGGGAATGCTTCGGTTTGCTGCGGGCACTTGCACGCGTACCGGCGTGGGACACGCCGCAAGTACGTCCATGTAGGCTCTGGCGCGGCATCCATGCCGCTCAAGGTCCCACGCCGGCACGCGCGCAAGCACCACCGGTTGTTGTCGGCTGCTGAAACAAATGCGAAGAGCCTGGTGGTCTACACATCTTTCGCGTCATCATCGCTGGCGACATGACGGTAGATGGATAGCTTGCCGATCACATCGGCCACGCAGTCCTCAGGCATCAACACCTGCTTGAAGCATTGCTTGCCGATCAGCGATAGCAATCTTGAGAGCGCGGTGTCGCGTCCGGGGGCGGGACCGTGTGGCGGCATGGATGCCGCCACCGAGCCTCCAGGGACGGATTCACGGCGTGTCCCGACACCGGACGCGGCGCCGCGCCACCGAACGCCCCTGCGTGCCGACCAGTCCTGCGCACGACATCCGCCGATTTCATGCCAGCACCCCGGTCGAGTGATCTGATCAAGAATCGGTCAACCAAACGAAAGCGGCTACCGTCAAAAGAACGATAGCCACCAGCACAGCTACAACGCGTCGGGGAAGCAAGCGCTGTTACAGCGCGGCCATCACCGCATCGCCCATTGCCACCGTGCCAACCTTGGTCGTGCCTTCCGACCAGATGTCGGCAGTGCGCAGGCCCTGATCGAGCACCTTGCCGACTGCACGCTCGATTGCATCGGCTGCAGCAGACTGCGCAAACGTGTAGCGCAGCATCATCGCCACCGACAGGATGGTGGCCAGCGGATTGGCAATGCCCTTGCCGGCGATATCCGGCGCCGAGCCATGGCACGGCTCGTACATGCCCTTGCTGTTGGCATCCAGCGAGGCCGACGGCAGCATGCCGATCGATCCGGTGAGCATCGAGGCCTGGTCGGACAGGATGTCGCCGAACATGTTGTCGGTCACGATCACGTCGAACTGCTTGGGGGCGCGCACCAGCTGCATCGCTGCGTTGTCCACGTACATATGCGATAGCGCGATATCCGGATAGTCCTTGGCCACCTCTTCCACCACCGCGCGCCACAGCTGGCTCGATGCCAGCACGTTGGCCTTGTCGACCGAGCACAGCTTCCTGCCGCGCAGGCGCGCCATCTCGAAGCCGGCCTTGGCGATACGGCGGATCTCGCTTTCGCTATACGGCAAGGTGTCGTAGGCCTGGCGCTCGCCGTTGTCCAGGGTGCGATTGCCGCGTGGCTGGCCGAAGTAGATGCCGCCGGTCAGCTCGCGCAGGATCAGCAGATCCAGACCCGAAACCACCTCCGGTTTGAGCGTGGATGCCTCGGCCAGTTGTGGATACAGCAAGGCCGGGCGCAGGTTGGCGAACAATCCCAGCTGCGAGCGGATCTTGAGCAGGCCGCGCTCCGGGCGCAGTGCCGGGTCGATGGTGTCCCACTGCGGGCCACCCACCGCGCCCAGCAGCACCGCATCGGCGGCACGCGCACGCTCCAGCGTTTCATCGGCCAGCGGGCTGCCGTATTTGTCGTAGGCGGCACCGCCGAGTTCGTCATACACCAGGCTGTAGCCAAGACCGTGCTGCGCGTCGATCCGCGTCAGCACCTTGACCGCTTCGGCCATGATTTCCGGGCCGATGCCGTCACCGGGAAGAATCAGAATCTGCTTGCTCATGCAATCCTCGTGGAAGGGCGCTAGCGCGCCTGGTGTTTCGATGTGCTGCGGTCTTCAATGCGTAAACATTACTGCAACGCGCCGAACAGCCACGGCTGCCGCACGCGATGGGCTTGCTCGAACCGACCGATCGCATCGGCGTCCTGCAAGGTCAGGCCGATGTCGTCCAGGCCGTTGAGCAGGCAGTGCTTGCGGAATGCATCGACCTCGAAGGCGTACTCCACGCCATCGGGCCGGCGCACGCGCTGCGCGTCCAGATCCACGGTGAGTTGGTAGCCTTCGATGGCCAGGCACTGCTCGAACAGCGCATCCACGTCTGCTTCGGCCAGCACGATCGGCAGCAGGCCGTTCTTGAAGCTGTTGTTGTAGAAGATGTCGGCAAAACTCGGCGCGATCACGGCGCGGAATCCGTACTCGTCCAGCGCCCACGGCGCATGTTCGCGCGAGGAGCCGCAGCCGAAGTTCTCGCGTGCCAGCAGCACGCTGGCACCCTGATAGCGCGGGAAATTGAGCACGAACTCTGGATTGAGCGGTCGCGTGCCGTTATCGCGCCCCGGCTCGCCGATATCCAGATAACGCCATTCGTCGAACAGGTTCGGCCCGAAGCCGGTGCGTTTGATCGACTTCAGGAACTGCTTGGGAATGATCTGGTCGGTATCGACATTGGCGCGATCCAGCGGTGCCACCAGTCCGGTATGTTGGGTGAAAGGAGTCATTGGGAGAGGCCGGGAATGGGGAATGGGGAGTCGGGAATGGGCAGAGCGGGAAGCAGGACGTTGCGATTCCCTATTCCCGATTCTCGATTCCCTGGAGGTCACGCACATCGACAAAATGCCCGCTCACCGCCGCCGCGGCAGCCATTGCCGGGCTGACCAGGTGGGTGCGGCCACCGGCGCCCTGGCGGCCTTCGAAGTTGCGGTTGGAGGTGGACGCGCAATGTTCGCCGCTGCCCAGCTTGTCCGGGTTCATGGCCAGGCACATCGAACAGCCGGGCTCGCGCCATTCGAAGCCGGCGTCCAGGAACACCTTGTCCAGGCCTTCGGCTTCGGCCTGTGCCTTGACCAGGCCCGAGCCGGGGACGACCAGCGCCTGCTTGATGGTGGAGGCCACCTTGCGGCCCTTGGCCACTGCGGCGGCCGCGCGCAGGTCTTCGATACGCGAGTTGGTGCACGAGCCGATGAACACGCGATCCAGACGGATCTCGGTGATCGGCTGGTTGGCCCGCAAGCCCATGTACTTGAGCGCGCGTTCGATCGAATCGCGCTTGGTCGGGTCCTGCTCGACTGCCGGGTCCGGCACGCGCTGGTCCACCGCCAGCACCATCTCCGGCGAGGTACCCCAGCTGACCTGCGGCTTGATGTCTTCGGCACGCAACTCCACCACGGTGTCGAAGTGCGCGTCCGGATCGGAGACCAGCGTGCTCCATAGCGCCACCGCCGCTTCCCAGTCGGCGCCCTTGGGCGCGAACGGACGGCCCTGCACGTAGGCAATGGTCTTTTCGTCCACCGCCACCATGCCCACGCGCGCACCGGCCTCGATGGACATGTTGCAGATGGTCATGCGGCCTTCCATCGACAGCGCGCGGATCGCGCTGCCGGCAAATTCCAATGCATGGCCGTTGCCGCCGGCAGTGCCGATCCTGCCGATCACCGCCAGCACGATGTCCTTGGCAGTCACGCCGAACGGTAACGTGCCTTCGACACGTACCTGCAGGTTCTTCATCTTCTTGGCGATCAGGCATTGCGTGGCGAGCACATGCTCGACCTCGGAGGTGCCGATGCCGTGCGCCAGCGCGCCGAATGCGCCGTGCGTGGAGGTGTGCGAATCGCCGCAGACCACCGTCATGCCCGGCAGCGTGGCGCCCTGCTCGGGGCCGACCACGTGCACGATGCCCTGGCGGGTGTCGTTCATCTTGAACTCCAAGATGCCGAAATCGTCGCAGTTCTCGTCCAGCGTCTGCACCTGCAGGCGCGAGACTTCGTCGGAGATCGACTCCAACCCGCCCTGGCGCTCGGCACGGGTGGTGGGCACGTTGTGGTCGGGGGTGGCGATGTTGGCATCGATGCGCCACGGCGTGCGCCCGGCCAGGCGCAGACCCTCGAAGGCTTGCGGCGAGGTGACTTCATGCAGGATGTGGCGGTCGATGTAGATCAGCGACGAGCCGTCGTCACGGCGGGCGACCTCGTGCATTTCCCACAATTTGTCGTACAGCGTCTTGGCGGTCATCGCGGCGATCCGAAAGCGGGTGGCGGAGGGTGGGTGCGCCCACCTGGCTGTTTTCGATGCTAGGAGCTTGCCATGGATAACGCAAATTCATATTGTTTATTCAGCAAATGAATTTCAGGAATAGCAATGGATCTCGCCAGTCTCAATGCTTTCGTGGCCATTGCCGAGAGCGGCAGCTTTTCTGCGGCCGGCGAGGCCTTGCATCTGACCCAGCCGGCGGTGAGCAAGCGCATCGCCTTGCTGGAGGGGCAACTGTCCGCGCGGCTGTTCGATCGCCTGGGCCGCCAGGTGGTGCTGACCGAAGCCGGGCAGGCCTTGCTGCCGCGCGCCCAACGCATCCTTGCCGAACTGGAAGACACCCGCCGCGTCCTGGAACACCTGGGCGCGGCGGTCGGCGGACGGCTCAGCCTGGCCACCAGCCACCATGTCGGCCTGCATCGGCTTCCTGCGTTGCTACGCAACTTCGCCACGCAGCACCCACAGGCGGCGCTGGAGATCCAGTTCCTGGACTCGGAACTGGCCTACGCGGCAGTGCTGCGTGGCGAGGTGGAACTGGCGGTGACCACGCTGGCGCCGCAGACGCGTGCGCCGCTGCGCGCGCAGCCGATCTGGCACGACCGCCTGCAGTTCGTGGTGGCGCCGGATCACCCATTGGCCGCCCTGCGCGAGGTGGCGCTGGAGGATGTGGTGGCGCATCCGGCGGTGCTGCCGGACCCGGGCACCTTCACCCACCGCATCGTGGCCGGGCTGTTCGCCGAGCGCGGTCTGGTGCCGCAGCTGCGCATGACCACCAACTACCTGGAGACGATCAAGATGCTGGTGTCGGTGGGGCTGGCCTGGAGCGTGCTGCCCGAGCGCATGATCGACCATCAGATCGTGGCGCTGCCGCTGGCCGATGTCGCGCTCGCGCGCGAGCTGGGCTGCGTGACGCATGGCGGGCGTACCTTGTCGCGTGCCGCGCAAGCGTTCGTTGCGTTGCTGCAGGCGCAGGCGGAGCGGCCGTGACACGGTCGAGGTTGCGGCATGATCGAGCGCACCGCTACTGATCGACCAGCCGATCGCGCCCCTGGCGCTTGGCCTGGTACAGCCGGCGGTCTGCCAACGCGAGCAGTTCGCGCCGGGTGGGCGCTTCGTCGCTCATCGCCATGCCCATGCTGGCGGTACACCGCACCACGATGCCCTGGGCCTGCACTTCGATCGCTGCCAAGCGCTGCCGCATCTGCTCGAACAGCGCGCGGGCCTGCGCCGCATCCAGCCCGGTGGTGGCCAGCAGGAACTCTTCGCCGCCATGGCGCGCAGCAAAACACTGCGCCTGATCCTGGTCGCTCAACGCCTCGCCCAGCGCGCTGAGTACCGCATCGCCCACGTCGTGGCCGTACTCGTCGTTGATGCGCTTGAAGTGATCGATATCCATCAATGCCAACGCCAGCGTGGCGCCGCCGCTGCGCGCCTGCTGGAACCACTGCTGCAGCACGCGCTCGGCCTCGCGCCGGTTCGGCAGCGCGGTCAATACGTCGTGGCTGGCACGGTATTCGAGCTGGCGCATCAACGCCTCGCGTTCCTGGCTGGCCTGCTGCAGGGCGACATTCTTGTCGCTCAATTCGCGGGTGCGTCGGTCGATCACGGTATTGAGCTCGCGCTGACGGCGCCGGTAGCTGGCCGTGCGCCAGAGGTAAAAGCCGTAGATCAGGCTGCCCAGCGCAAGCACGCCCAGCGCGATCACCTCGCGACGGCGCCACCACGGCGGTGCCAGCGTGATGACCAGGCTCGATTCCCCGAGCAAGGCAGTCTGCCGCCAATCCACCGGCAACGACATCGCCTGCACGCGGAAGCGGAAGCGGCCCGGCGGCAGGTTGGTATACACCGCCTCGGTAGCGTTGTCGGCGTCCACCCAGTCAGGATCGAAGCCTTCCAGCCGATAGCGGTAACGCACCTTGTCCGGCCCGCGAAAATTCAGGCCCGCATAGCCGATGGCGATACGCCGGGTTTCCGCGCCCAGCAAATGCTGGCCGCTCAGCGGCTGCACCATGCCATCGACCAGCAGGCGTTCGAACACGATCGGCACGCGATGGCCTTGCAAGGTGCCGACCCGCGCCGGATCGATCACGCCAAGACCGGCAGAGGTGGGGAACAGCAACTGTCCGGACAGCGTCAGCCAGCCGGCCGGTGCGCTGCTGCCATTGCCCTGGTTGCTGGGCATGCCATCGCTGCGATCCACCACCTCCACGCTCAGTTGCTGGCGGGTGCCGGCATCGATCTGGTCGAAGTCGCTGCGGGCGATGCGGAACACGCCATGGTTGCTCGACAGCCACAGATAGCCGCGGCCGTCGTCGATCACGCGAAACACCTTGTCGCGTGGCAGCCCGACACGGTGGTCGTAGACCTGGAAGCGCTCGCCGCGCAAGCGCAGCAGGCCGCGATCGCTGGCAATCCACAGATCGCCGCTCGCATCGCGCAGGAAGTCGAAGGCGTTCTGCCCGGGGAAATCCTGCTCGCCCAGCCACGCACGGGTGCTGCCGCCCGGCGACAGCCCGGTCATGCCGCGGTCGGTACCGATCCACACGATGCCCTGCGCATCGCGATACAACGCCTGCACCGACCCGTCGGGCACGCCATCGGCTGCGGTGTAGCGGCGTGCCTTGCCGTCGCGCCAGCGCACCAACCCGCCAGTGGTGCCGATCCACAGATCCTCGCCATCGGGCAGCACCGCACGCACCGACAGCGACGGCAGCCCATCGCCCGCACCGATGCGCACCACCACCTTGCCCTGCGCATCCAGCCGCAGCACCCCCTGGCTATAGGTGCCGGCCCACACCCCGCCATCGCCGGCATCGGCCAGCGACAGCACCGACTGCTCCAGCACGCGGCCACCTTCGGTCGGCAGCAGCGACACACGGCTGATCTGGCCATCGCGCCAGCGATCCAGGCCCACCGCGCTCCCCACCCACACGGTGCCGTCGCTGGTCTGCAACACCGTGCGCACGTAATCCGAGGCAAGCCCGTCGTCCTGGGTGATGCCATGCGCGGCGCCTTCGGCGATGCGGAACAGGCCATGCGTGCTGCCGACCCAGATCAGGCCCTCGGCATCTTCCAGCAACGCCGGGCTGGCGACCCCGGAGATCGACACCTGCTCATCGGGCACGCCCGCGCCGCTGTGCACCACCAGCGTACCGCTGGGCATGCTCATCCACAGATGTCCGCGCCGATCCAGCAACAAGGCATCCACCCGCTGGCCCTGACGAAACCGTTGCAACCCACCGCCGCGGCTCCACCACCACACGCCGTCGTCGCCGGCGACCAGCAAGCCGCCCTGGCGATCGTTGGCAAGCCGGCGCACCGGCACATTCCGCATCCCATGCTCCTGGCCCCAGACAACCGCCGGGCCACCGGCACGCGGCAGCAGGAACAACCCGGCTTCGGTGCCCACCCAGAGATCGCCAGTGTCGTCGGTGGACAAGGCGGTGATGCGCGCGCGCGGCAAGCCGGACTGGCGGCCGACATCGACCAGCCGCCCGTCCGGCTCGATCCGGTACAGCGTCTGCGGCGTGCCCACCCACAGCGCGCCATCGGCCCGGCGCAACAGGGCACTCACCGCCAAGTGGCGTGCCGAGGCATCGCCCAGCTGCTGCCAGTTGCCGTCCTTGTAGCGATACACGCCGTCGAAGGCGGTGCCGAACAACATGCCGCCCGCGCTGTCACGCAGCACCACGAACACGCCGCCCAGTTCCACGCCCGGCGTGTTCTGGCGGTCGTACACGGTGAAATCGCGGCCGTTGAAGCGCGCCACGCCTTCCCAGGTTCCCAGCCAGATCAACCCGTCTTCGCCCTGGGCCACCGCATGCACCAGGTTGTGCGGCAGGCCGTCGTCCATATTCCAGCGCGTGACGGTGTGGTAGGCGGTGTGCTCCAGCGGCTGCGCGGCGGCGGGCTGCATGCCGGGCAGGCCGCAGCAGACCACGCACCAGAGCCACGCAATCGCCATCCGCAGCACGCGTGTGCCGCGGAGGCTGGATGCCTGCGGTTGCCCCCCCACCCTGTCCACGCTCCCCCGTTCCCCTCGTCCGTGCCATTGGAGATGCCTGCCGGTATGCACGGGCAGGCGCCGGGCCAATCTAGCACCGGGGTTTTATCGCTGCCCTAGGTACATCCCCCACAGCTGCCGGGCGCACCATGACACCGGGCGCATCCGCAGGAACAAGTGATAGACAATCACTATTGGCGATGCCCGGGCCAGCGTAAAGACGGCGCGGCTGGCGGCGATCGCACGGGATCTTCCGGGGTGCCATCCACCGGGCGAACGGTGGTGGCGCCCGCAGGGCGTTGGCAGCGGCGCTGATGCATTCAGCCCACCGAGTATAAATATAGAACCCGATGGTCTAGTATTGACCGCATGTCCAGCTCGCCCCCACTCAAGTCCAAGGCCAGGAGCAACGGCCCTGGGCGTCCCAAGGATCTTGGGAAACGCGCCGCCATTCTTGGGGCGGCCCGTACGCTGTTCATGGAGCAAGGCTATGCCGGGGTAAGCATGGATGGGATCGCCGCGCTGGCTGGCGTCTCCAAGCTCACCGTCTATAGCCACTTCGGCGACAAGGAAAGCCTGTTTTCCGAGGCGATCCGTGCGCAGTGCCAGGAGATGATGCCCGACGACCTGTTCGATCATGCGCCCAAGGGCGCGCTGCGCGACCAGTTGATCGAGATCGCCCATGCGTTCTTCGCCATGGTCAGCACCGAATCGGCCATCTCCACCCACCGCATGATGATGGCGCCGGGTACCGGCGACGTGCATGTGCGCGAGATGTTCTGGGATGCCGGCCCCAAGCGGACCCAGCAGGCGCTGGCGGCCTTCCTGGCCGCGCGCGTGGCCGATGGCCAGCTGGACATTGCCGATTTGCCGCGCGCCGCCTCGCAATTCTTCAGCCTGCTCAAGGGCGAGCTGTACGCCCTGATGATGTGCGGCCTGCACGGCCAGCCCACGCAGGCGCAGGTGAACGAGCACATCGATTCCAGCGTGGATTTCTTCCTGAGGGCGTATGTGCCGCGCTGATTGCCCCCGGCCTTTGGTGGCGATGACTTCCGGCACTGCGCCGGTGATCGGTGCGCAGCGATGCTAGATGCACCAGTTGCCCCGTGCACCGGTAAAATGCTCGCCCCACCGCGTTGGATAACCGCACCATGACGATCGATTTCACCCAGGCCCGCGAAAAGATGGTCGAACAGCAGATCCGGCCGTGGGACGTGCTGGACCTGCGCGTGCTCGACGTGCTGGCGCGCCTGCCGCGCGAAGCCTTCGTGCCGGAGGCCTACAAGACCCTGGCCTATGTCGATGTGGAGATTCCGCTGTCGGCCGGCCACAAGATGATGAAGCCGGTGGTCGAAGGCCGCATGTTGCAGGCGCTGGATCTGCAGCCGGGCGAAGACGTGCTGGAAATCGGCACCGGCAGCGGGTTTTCCACCGCCTGCCTGGCCGCGCTGGCCCGCGAAGTGGTCAGCCTGGAGATCGACCCGGCGCTGGCCGCCGCGGCACGCACCAATCTCGACACTGCCGGCCTCGGCAGCAACGTGCGCATCGAAACCGCCGATGTCTTCGGCTGGCAGAGCGAGCGCCGCTTCGACGCCATCTGCGTGACCGGCGCGGTCGATACGCTGCCTGCCCAGTGGCTGCAGTGGCTGCGCCCGAATGGCCGGCTGTTCGTCGTCCGCGGTCACGATCCGGTCATGGAAGCGGTCCTGGTCCGTGGCGAGGTCAACGCCCCGCGCATCGAATCGTTGTTCGAAACCGACCTCGCCTATCTCCAGGGCGCCGCACCAACGCCCCGATTCCAATTCTGATTCCCAAGGAAGCTCCCCGATGATCCGCCGATCCCTCGCCCTGGCCCTGGCCGCCGTCCTGTCACCGATGGCAGCGCATGCCACCGATCTGCTGCAGGTCTACGAAATGGCCCGCAACGGCGATCCGCAGCTGGCCGTGGCCGAGTCCACCCGGCTGGTGAATCGGGAGGGCGAAGTGCAGGCGCGTGCGGCGTTGTTGCCGCAGATCAACGGTGGCTACGACTACAGCAAATCGCACCGCGAAATCGAAGGCCAGGATGGCCGTATCACCACCTCGTCGCGCTCCACCCAGGTGCAAGGCTCGCAGACGATCTTCAACTGGTCGCAGTTCGCCACCTTGCGTGCGCAACGCGAAGTGGCCAAGGCGGCCGATTTCACGCTCGCGTCGGCCAACAACGACCTGATCACCCGCACCTCGGCAGCGTATTTCCAGGTGCTGGTGGGTATCGAATCGCTGGCGGCTGCAGAAACCAACGAAGCGGCGGCCAAGAAGCAGTTCGACTACGCCGACAAGCGCCTTGAAGTGGGCCTTGCGCCGATCACCGACGTACACGAAGCCCGCGCCCAGTACGACCAGGCACGCGCCGACACCATCAACGCACGCAACACGCTGAAGGATTACTACCAGGCACTGACCGAACTCACCGGCCAACCGGTAGTGGGCCTGCGCGCGCTGCCGGAAGATTTCCGTCCCGAAGTGCCTGCCGCCTACAGCAATGTGGATCAGCTGGTCGCCAGCGCGATCGCCGACAACCCGGCATTGAAGGCGCAGCAGCTACAGGTCAGCGCAGCAGAGGCACAGGTCAATGCCGCGCGTGCAGGTCACCTGCCCACGGTCAGCCTGACCGGCAGCATTGGCCGTAGCAATAGCTGGGGTACCGGCGCCGCTGAAAGCGGCGTGTTCACCACGCAGGGCCGCGATATCGATACCGATTCGGTCGGCATCAGCGTGTCCATCCCGATCTTCGCTGGCGGTGCCACGCAATCGGCCGTGCGTCAGGCGCTGTCGCGGCGCGATATCCAGCAGGACACCTACGAGCAGCAGAAGCGCGCGCTGGACCGCAATACGCGCAATGCCTACCAGACCGTGGTGGCCGGTATCAGCGAAGTGGAAGCGCGTCGCCTGGCCGTGGTCTCCGCGCAGGCGGCCTACGACGCATCGCAGGTCGGCCTGGAGGTCGGTACCCGCACCGTGCTGGACGTGGTGCAGAACCAGCGCACGCTGTTCCAGGCGCAGTTGAACTACGCGCAGTCGCGCTACACCTTCCTGCAGAACCGTCTGCTGCTGGGTCAGGCCATCGGCAAGCTGGACATCACCGATCTGCAGGACGTCAATCGTCTGCTGTCGCAGGATGCCGAGTCGAAGCTGCAAGGCAGCGGTTCGCTGCAGTAAGACTGCATTGCACTTCATGAGAAGGCGGGCGAAAGCCCGCTTTTTTCATGGGCACTGCGCTCTGATGCAGACCACGGTGCGGCGGCTGCGATGCATACGCCAGCGCGCAGTGCGATGACATGCACGCGATAAAGCGCCGCGGCGATTCACGCCACGGCGCCGTCGAGACTGCACCTTGAACTCCGCCGGTCAGCGCATCTGGCTCGACACAGCTTCGGCGCGCAGAGGCAGCGAACCTCAGCTCATCACGCCCTCGGTGGCCACCGGCGGCAGATCCTGCGCGATCTGCACCAGCGTCCGCGCCACCGCGCCCTTGCCATTGGCCACCAGCGCCAGGCCCGCCGCCGCCATCGCCTCGCGCTGTGCGGGATCGCCCAGCAACCGGGCCAGATCGCGATACACGCAATCGGCGTCCTCGCAGATGGCAACCGCATCGGCCTCGCGCATGCGCCGCGAGATTTCCGAAAAGTTATGCAGATGCGGGCCGGTCACCGCCGGCGTGCCCACGGCTGCCGGCTCCAGCAGGTTGTGCCCACCGATCGGCTGCAGGCTGCCGCCGACGAAGGCGACCTGCGCGCATGCATAGAAACTCATCAGCTCGCCCAGGGTATCGAGCACGAAGACCTTGTCGCGCGCCTGCGGCCACTGCTGCACCCTGCGTGTGGCCACGCGCCAGCCACGCTCGCGCGCCAACGCCTCGACCTTGGGAAACCGCTCGGGATGGCGTGGCGCCCACAGCAGCAGCAGATCGGGAAACTCGACCAGCAGCCGCGCATGGATATCGGCCACCGCAGCCTCCTCGCCTTCATGCGTGCTGGCGGCAATCCATACCGGTCGTGTTGCCGGCACATGGGTGCGGAACTGCGTGACCAGTGCCTGCAATTGGTCGGGCGCGGCGATATCGAATTTGAGATTACCCAGCGCCACCACCTGCTCCGGCCGCGCCCCCAGGGTGAGGAAACGTTCGGCATCGTCCTGCGATTGCGCCGCCACGCAGGTCACCGTACGCAGCGCGCGGCTGATCAACGGCGCCAGCACGCGATAGCCGCGCAACGAGCGCGCCGACAGCCGCGCATTGAGGATGTACAGCGGAATCTTGCGGTCGCGGCAACCGAACAACATGTTCGGCCACAACTCGGTTTCCAGGATCAGCGCCAGCCGCGGGCGGAAGTGCTCGAGAAACCGCCCCACGCTGCCGGGCACGTCGTACGGCAGATAGACGTGATCCACCGCATCGCCCCACACCGCACGCACGCGTTCGGAGCCGGTGGGCGTGATGGTGGTGATGACCCAACGGATATCCGGCCGCTGCGCGCGCAAGGCGTTGACCAGCGGCGCGGCTGCGTTGACCTCGCCCACCGACACCGCATGCACCCACACGCGCGGGCGGCCGCAGGCATGCGTGTACGACGCATAGCGCTCGTTCCAGCGATTGAAGTATTCGCGCACGCGGAAACCGCGCCACACCAGGTGGTACACCGTGATCGGCAGCAACAGATACAACAGCGCCGAGTACAGCCCACGCAACAGCCATTCGATCGGGTCTTTCCGCATCCGTGCAGGATACGGGAGCGCTCCTGCATGCGCATGTGCACGCTGCCGCGCACCCGCGATCCCTTAGAATTGGCGCATGTCCGAGTCCGCCAACGTCGCCGTCCGCCCCTCCCTGCGCAACCCCAGGCACTGGCCCATGTTCCTTGGCCTGGGCGTGATGGTACTGGCCGGGCGTCTGCCCTGGACGCTGCAGCGCGCATTGGGCCGCGGCGTGGGCTGGATCGCGATGCGCCTGGCTGGCACGCGCCGACGCGCTGCCGAGGTCAACCTCAAGCTCTGCTTTCCCGAGCAGGACGATGCCTGGCGGGCACGACTGTTGCGCGATAGTTTCGATGCGCTGGGCGTGGGCCTGTTCGAATTCGCGCGCGCCTGGTGGGGCAGCATCGACGCCATTCGCCCCGGGGTACAGATCGAAGGCCTGGAACATCTGCAACGGCTGCAGGAACAACAACGCGGCGTGCTGCTGGTCTCCGGCCATTTCATGACGCTGGAGATGTGCGGGCGCCTGCTCTGCGACCACGTGCCGCTGGCCGGCATGTACCGCAAGCACCGCAACCCGGTGTTCGAATGGGCGGTCAAGCGTGGGCGTCTGCGCTATGCCACGCACATGTTCGCCAACGAAGATCTGCGCGCCACCATCAAGCACCTCAAGCGCGGCGGTTTCCTGTGGTACGCGCCGGACCAGGACATGCGCGGCAAGGACACCGTGTTCGTGCCGTTCTTCGGCCACCCGGCGTCCACCATCACCGCCACCCATCAGCTGGCGCGGCTGACCGGCTGCGCGGTGGTGCCGTACTTCCATCGCCGCGAAGGCGGCCGCTACATCCTCAAGATCGCGCCGCCGCTGGCGGGCATTCCCTCAGAGGATGTGATCGCCGATACCACGCAGGTCAATGCGGCGATCGAGGACATGGTGCGCGAGGCACCGGATCAATACCTGTGGATCCATCGCCGCTTCAAGCGTCAGCCCGGCGGGCGTAGCGCGTTCTATCGGTGATGTGGATTGGTCCGAAGCATGTTGTAAGCGCATCCATGCTGCGCATCTTCAAGCAGGTACTCGACTCGACCGCTGACAGAATTCAGAAATGGAGCGATATCGAAGCGGCGTTCCAGCAGACATGCATGCAAGACGACCTATAGGTACGGCAGACGAGCCCGGTGTTCGCCGACCACCGCCAGCATATGGATGGGCAATCCGTAGGCGTAGGCATACAGCTCGATCCAACCCGGATTCAGCGTTTCGACGAGTCGTCGCTGCCAGGCATGTGGCCAGGTGCGGAGTTGCTTCGCCCGCGCCTGCGCCGTTGCCACGTCGGCATACGCTTGCAACCACACTAGCAAAGCCGGTCTCACGCAACTCTCTGGCACGACCTGGCTCTGGTCCCGCGCGAAGCGCTTGGTGATCTTTTCGATCGCGCTCATGCTGTCTGCCACGTCGATATAGAACGTTTCGCATTGTGCATGCGCAAGCAAATAGACCAGCGCCGGCCCATGTTGGAGACTGTGCCAGTCCACGCGCTCCAGAGCCAAGAACTCAGGACCCAGTACCGACACTTCAGGTCGCATCCAAGATGTGCTGTCAGCCACTGGCATGGGCTCCTTGCTTGCCAGCATTGCAAACCTTGCCGAGCGCATTGGCCGATACCGGTTGGCGTGCGCGCATGCTCGGCTGCATCTGCATACCACGGAGGGGAGTGTCGCACTTTCGATGTGGCGCAGGGATCGCGCAACCAGCGTCCATGCTCGGCAGCGATGCAAGGGCTGACCTCAATATCACCCGGCTATCCAAGTACCGGCCCTGGCGGTACCGGGTCCTGCCTGGCTTGCGCTGCCGCCTGCCGCTGCGCGGTCTCCAGCGTGTGGGCCTGCGCCTGTTGCATCGATTCCTGGATCGACGGCGTAGGCTCGGCGAGCGAGAGGTTCATCCGCTTGGTGGGGTCGGTGGCGTGTTGCGCATAGAAGGTGTCGTTGACTACATCCACGCGCCCGTGCCAGTCCGGCTTGAAGCCGATGGTGTACATCTCTGTAGCGACCTGGTGCAGGCGATCCTCCGGCAGCGGCGTGCCCTTGGCCTCCAGGCGATCTTTCACGTCTGCATACAGCGCATGGCCGGGGTGCGCGGGATCACTCATGGGCCGCAGTGCGGGCGACGTGTGGTTGCGCTGAGGGCTGTCGATGCCCCTTGCCACTTCGGTTTTCTCCTGCTCCTTCAGTCGCCCACGCTCCTGTTGTAGCGTTTGCTCCTGCTGCAGCTGCCACTGGCGTTGCTGGTCCAGTGCGTGTTGTTGGTGCTGCGCGTGCAGGTCGGGTTGGCTGCGGTCGGGAGATGCGCCGGCTGCGGTTGGTGCGGCCATCGCGGCGTGCGGCGCGTCCTGCAGCCCGGGAGCAGCAGGTTGCGGCGTCACCTCGCGCTGGGCAATGGCAATGCCTGCCTGCTGCTGCACCGCCGCCAGGGTGCTGCGGTCGGTAATGCCGTTGACCTCGTCCATGCCGTGCATCAGCTGGAAGGCCTGCACCCCGCGCTGGGTGGGCTGGTCGTAGACGCCATTGATTTCCACCGGGGTCTTGATCCGCTCATTGATACCCAGCTGGATCAGGCTGGCCTGCAGCGCCTGTACCTCGGTGCCACGGTCGCCAGGCTGCAGGCGTCCCTGATCGCTGGGCGCCAAGCTGGCAGAGACTCCGGCGGTGTTGGACACATGGGTGTCAGTGCTTAGCGCCGGCGGTGCAACCGAAGGTCCGGCAGCCTGGATGGCTGGCGCAGGCGCGACGTCGATCCCGGGTGCACGCACGTTGACGGTGGCGAGCGTGGCGATCTCGGGCGCTGCGTTTGGCGCAATGCGCTGGTCATTGGGCTGCGACGGCGGCGCGGGGCCTGCGGCAACGTGTGGCACCGACGCTTCAGCGGTGGGTGCGAGGTCTTGCCCGCGCATCTGCACCTCGCGCAGGGCTTGCCGAATGTCCTCACTGCTGGTCACGGCGGCCACACGGTCCACCCCATCGGCATCGCGCTGAAAATGCGCAATGGGGCTATCGGCACCAAATGCACCGGTGGGGCCGCGTTGCAATTTCATCGAGCCATCGCCGGTAAGGCCATGCGCTGCGCGCGTGCGCGTGGTCGCCAGATCGATCGCCTCGCGCCACTCCGGCTTCAGTTCGGTGCCGACGATGCGATAGCGGTAGAGCGTTTGTTCGCGCTGCTGATCCTGGGGCGAGGGCGGCGACTGCTGGATGGCCGCCACCGCCTGCGCATGCTCAGCCAGTGCCGGCTGCAGGATCGCGCGGGTGGTGTCCAGTTCCAAAGCGACATTGCCTGTCGCAGGGCCGGTGGCGCCGGCCCAGCGGCCGTCGACAGCGCGGCGATACTGCTGGCCGTCCGATGCGGTCAACGTGTCTGGATTGGGTAATGCCTGTCGTACTGCCTCCGACAACGGCAATCCAGCCGCCGCCCAGCCGCTGCGCTGATACGCCAGCTCATAGCGCGCGGCAATCGCGCCGGGGCTGTTGGCGATGTTGCCGGCGATCACCGCTTGCGCTTGTGCGTCCAGTTCCGCCGCGCGCTCTGGCGGTGCGATATCGGTGCGATAGACAGCGCTGTCGGCGTCTGCAACCACACCGCTCTGTACCGTGCGCCGCCATTGCCCGTCGTTGGGATCGCGCGCCCAGTCGGCGGGGCTCAAGCTGGGCGGATCGGTGTCGCTGGCCGGCAGGCGATACGGATTTTGCGGTGCGGGTGCATCTTTGAGTGCCAGCGCGGCGGCGGCGTTGGTGGCCTGGTAATTGAGTTGGCGGGCTTTTTCGTAGCTGGCGACGATGGGTGTGGCGGTAGGATTGTCCACGCCATCATTGGTGGTGTCGGCCTTGCCCTCGCGCGCCCACGCGGTGCCGTTGAACGACCATTGCGTCCCCTCGCGGTCGGTCTGGGTGTAGATGGCGCGGTTGTCGAGCAACTCGGCAGCCTTCTCGCCGGCCTTGCTCATGAAATACGCATCGGCCGCGATCAGCGCCATCGGGCCGGCACCGGATGCGCCCAGCGCATACGCCGCTGCGGTGCCACCGGCCCAGCCACCAACGTTGCGGCCGGCGAAATGCGCCAATTCCGATTGCGCGGCCAGCGGGTTGCTTTGCGAAAGCAGCGTGGCGATCTTCTCGCCGGACTGCTGTGCCTCGTACAGCGTGGCGGCCACGCCCAGCGTGCCAGCGGCGCGCACGCCAGGATGGTCGAGCAGCGTCGGTGCATAAGGCCGGAACGCGACATTGCCACTGCGCTCAAGGCGTGCAGCCAATGCATCGCCTTCGGTCAACGCGGCATCGGCGACCTGCGCGGTACGTTGTACCGGTCGTGCGGCCTCTGCCATCGGCGCCAATGCGCCGTGCAGCGGCTCGGGCGCTTGGGCAGGGACCGTGACCACTTCGCCTGGGGGCACGTAACGCGCGTTATCGGCTGTGAGTTGATGCACCTGGCCGGCGAGCGTGGCACGCTCGACCTTGGATGCCACGCGAAACAAGGCATTCCCTTCTTCGGAGCTGTGCAGCACATTCATCCGCGCATCGGTCGGCTCGTGCATGCGCGGCAACAACGGTTCGCTGAGCAAGCCGTTGTGATAATCGGTCATCAGGTTGAGGCTGCGCACGCCCAGCCCGCCGCGCAGATAACTACCGCCGATGTCCGAATGCGCGCCGGCGACGGTGACATGCAGAAAGCGCCCATCTTCCGAAACGCCCTGCGGAAGGATCTGATCCACCGGAAACAAGCCGCGCCGCTCATCGGCGGCGGTGACCTGAAAGCCGGACACCACCGACGGCGGCAGGCGCCGGTCGAACAGCTCCATATAGCCGGTGGGCACCGGGTCGTACAGGCCCACGCTCATCGGCGTCAGACCAGGGGCCTGATGGTAGCGGTTGTAGATGGGATGGCCGTCTTCGCTAACGCCGCCGATGCCGCTGTAAGGATCGGGAATGCCGCGGCCATCGATCATGCGCGCCAGCAACGGCACCTGGCTGGCGCCGCGGCTGAAACCCTCCAAGTGGAAGGCGATCTTGGCTTGCGGGTCGGCCTTGAAGATTTCCTGCGATCGTTTTGTTAAATCTTTATACATTTCCTCTGCACGCGCCAGGCTGGTGCGGCCAGTGGCGCCGTCCACCGTGCGCGCCAGAACCTGATCCTGGGTGCCGGCGCCTTCGATGTATTCGAAGTCGATGCGTTTTACACCAGCGTCTTTCAGGCCTCTGATTTGCTCCTTGAACTTCGCGACATTGGTGGCATGCAACGGATCCTTGTCGGCATCGTTGCCTGTGCCATCCATCAGGCCTACGATCAGATACGAGTGCGGGTCGGTACGGTCGAACAGCTGCGGCACCTTGAAGCGGTAGAGGTCCTGCGCCGCCTGATCGTAAGTCTGCAGATGCTCCGGCGTTGCAGCGTAGTGCGACACATCGTCCAGCGGCAGGCCATCTTCGCCCAGTTGCAGCACGGTCTTCTTGTCCATGGTGCATGCTCCGTCAGTGGGTCTTGGTCCAGGCGAGGATCAGTTCATCGCGGCTGATTTTCTTGAGCGGATCATGCTTTGGATCGACTAGATGCTTAGTCAGTATGTCAGCTCGCATATACACATTGATCGTGCGGTCGTTGACTTCGAGCAGTATATAAACCCGGTGACGTCCGTCCGCAAAGTATCCGTACACCATCCAGAATTCATCAACATCCTCCTTAGGGACGTTGTGCAGGATGAGATGACCCGGAAAGATCTTCTCGAAATCGATCTCGACATAGCGCTCCACGCCGTCCATCGCCGTCCAGCGGATATCGACTGTCGATGGAAAGCCGCGTTTCTCGAACTCTTCGGTGCTGCCGAAGCCGCCAGTCCAATCGTCTTTCCAGTCAGGTGCGTATGGGGCACCAGAAGGCTTGTCGAGATGGAGCGAATGCTGATGCCGATCAAAAATAATGCTGCATTGCAGGGTGTGATAGCAGCGCGCATCGAACGAATAACTATCGAACCGCAGCGGCCACGGCTCACGCGGCTTCTTCTTGAACGGATTGCGGAAGTTGAACATGTCGGGGGCGCCAGGATCAGGGAGAGAGTCATGCAGCGCCACTGGCGCTTCGTTATCCAGTGTAGGGCCCTGTGGCACCGGCTGCATCCAGGGTGCTGGCTTGGGCTTGCGCTTGACCTGCGCCGGTAGCCCGTTGCGGGGCAGCGGGCGCCATCGACCACCGAGATGCGCGCTCAGAAGGCAGACGCATCAGCCCGGCGGTGGCTGATCTGCGTCGTCGTTGAGCAACGCGCCGGCATACAGGCCGGCCAGCATCAGGCTCAGCCCGCCCCAGAAGCTGGAATAGAACGCCAGATGCGTATTGAGCGGGAACAGCGTTGCCACCAGCGCGATCATCGCCGGGCGCGCCTGCTCGCGCGCAGCAGCGCTCGAGTAGCGCCACGCACGCCAGGCCTGCGCCGCGCCGGCCAGCCAGAGCAACAGCCCGATCACCCCGGTTTCGGCCAGGATTTCCAGCACGATCTGATGCGCGTGGAAGGCCGGGCCATCGCCCCAGGCCGGCGCCTGGGTCGGCGCCGGATTGCAGGCCGGATAGGCCTGCCGGAAGCCGCGCGCGCCCACCCCATTGAGCGGATGCGCGCGGATCATGCACAGCGCCGCGCCCCAGATCTGGCCGCGCCCGGACAAGGCCTGATCCACGCCCTGCTCGCCACCGCCGAACGCCAGCGCGGTGCGCTGGAGACGCTCGCGCGCCTGCGGCGCCACCGCCACCACGCCGCCGGCCAGCAATACGCCGACCACCGCCGCTGCCAGCAGGCGGCGACCGCCCAGCAACTGCCAGCCGGACAGCAGCACGATCACGCCGTAGGTGATCCACGAAGCGCGCGACCCGGCCAACACCAGCACAACGCCGACCGCCGCCGCTGCGCCTGCCCAGGCCCAGACGTTGCGTCGCCCCAACGCCAGCAACAGGAACGGCGACAGGCTGGCCAGGGTCTGCCCGAACTTGAGATTGCACGGCCCCAGCACGCCGCTGAGGCGGTCCACCAGCGCCAGCTCCTGCGGCGTGCATAGCCCATGCCCGCTGATCAGCTGCTTGAGCTGATTTAGCCCGAAGAACAGCGGGCTGCTGCCGATCGCGGCCTGCATCAACGCATCCAGCGTCCATATCCCGGCGATCACGGCCAGGCCGGTGAAGGTGCGGCGGCGGCGCTGCGCATTGGCCACCGCAATCGCGCACAGCCACATGAACGGCAGATAGCGCAGGTCGGTGGCCGACTTGCGCAGCGCACGCCCGGCATCCACCGCATCGAACGCCGACAGCATCTGCGGCAGCCAGTAGGCGAAGAACAGTACGCTGGTCAGCGCCCAGGCCGCACCGCTGAGCAGGCCGGTGCCGCCGCGAAAGCGCGCGTGCAACAAGCGGTACGCCGCGAATACCGCGCCCAGTGACAGCACCGTTTCGGCCAGGCCCGGCGTAGGCCACAGCGCAACGAACAGGAGTACCCACAGCGGCGCCCAGCGGCCGGCGTCGGGGCTCAACACAGGCGCGCGCGCCATGGCGTCAGCGGCGGAGTTCGTCATAGACCTTCAAGGTGGCCACTTGCATGGCCTGCAACGTATAGGGAATCACCGCCGGCGCAGCGGGCGCCTGCTGCAGCAAGGCCAGCGCCTGCGCGCACAGGGCCTGGGCATCGAAGGGCGCCACCGCGCCGCCGGGCTGCAGCTCGGCCAGCAGTTCGCCCACCCCACCATGCGCCCAGCCCAGCACCGGCCGCCCGACGGCCAGGGCCTCGACCACGGTGCGGCCAAAGGCCTCCGGCTTGCGCGAGAGCTGCAGCACCAGATCGCTGGCGGCGTAGGCGTGGGCGATGCGCGCCGTCGGCTCGGTGAACGCGACTGCCTCGGCCACCCCCAACCGGGCCGCCTCGGCCTCCAGTTCGCGTAGATACGCCTCGCGTCCGGGCTCGCGCGCCCCGGGCAGCCATAGCCAGGCCGGCACGCCGGCAGCGCGGACATCGGCCAGCAGTTGCAGGCCGTCGGCATGCCCTTTCAGGCGGGTACCGCGGCCAGGCAGCAACAGCAGGGGCGCCTCGGCCGGCAAGCCGGGCAACAGGGTCTGGACCCAGGCGCGTGCCCGTCGATCCGGCTGCAGACGCCGCGGAAACTGGGCGATGTCCACGCCGCGCGAAATCGTGCGCAGGCGCGCCGGATCGGTGTGCGGATAGTGCGTACCCACGTAGTCGCGCACCGTGCGCGACACGCAGATGACCCGCTCGCCATAGGTCATCACCGCGCTGTAGCGGCTGGGCGAATTGAGCCCGTGCACGGTGGTGACAAAGCGTGGCCGGGTCGCTGCCGGCATGCCGCGCAGCGCGTACCAGCCCAGCCAGGCCGGCAGCCGCGAGCGTGCATGCACGATATCGGCCCCAAGCTCGGCGAACAGCCGGCGCAGGCCGACCACATGCCGCAGCGTCAACAAGGACTTGCGGCCGATATCCAGGGTCAGATGCTCGCCCCCGGCGTCCAGCAGCGGCTGGACCAGGCGCCCGCCGGCGGACACGACCACGGCGCGATGCCCCGCCTGCACCAGGGCAGCGGCGATTTCCAGGGTGGAGCGCTCGACGCCACCGGACTGCAGCGCCGGCAGCAGTTGCACCACGGTCAGGCGGTGCACCGGCCAGTATCAGTCGGCCAGCACGAACAACGCGCCGCAATACGGGCACTTGGCTTCGCCGTTGGGCTCGTCCTCGATCGGCAGGTACACGCGCGGGTGCGAGTTCCACAGCGCCATCTGCGGCGTCGGGCAGCTCAGCGGAAGGTCGCTGCGGTGCACGGTGTAACGCGTTTGCGCATTGGCGGGCGCGGTGGCGGTCTGGCTCATGGCGGTGCGATCGGAAGGCAAAGGCAGAACGCAGAGTCTAGCAGCCTGCGTGGTGATCGGCCCATTGCGCGTGCTGCGCCGGGCTGTGCGGGCGATGGTTGCAATCCAATCGCCGAGGCCGCTGCGCTTGCCGCATCCACCTTCCAGCGGCGCTGCAGTGCAACGACATCGCAACGGGCATGCCGCCTATCATCGGGGATCAGCGTGTTGCCGCCCGGCTGACTGAACCATACCGGGCGCAGCATCGCCTCAGCGCACGTGCTACCGCGTGCGCCCCAAGGAGACCACCTAGTGACCTTGCCTGTTGTCCTGCTGCCTCCGCGTGGTCTGCCGCGCGCCATCGCCGTTGCCCTGCTCTGTACCGCCGCGCTGCCGGCCCTGGCCGCAACGCACTTCGCGAACGCGTTCGAGGACGGCGACCCGTTGCCAATGCAAGTGAGGGACACTGCCGTGCAGGTTGCCATCGGCACCGGACCGGTAGCGCCGTATGCGGCCAAGCCGAACGCCGGCTACAGCGGAGCGCATGCGTTGCGTTATGCAACGCAAGGTGCAGCTGGGCGGCGCACGTTGTTCACCACCGATCTTCCGATCGACACGCACACCACGCTGTCGTGGATGGTCTTGCCGGAAAGTGTGGGCAACGATCATGTGGCCTCCACCTATGTGTCGCTGGACCTGCTGCTGGATGACGGCACGCGCGTGTCCGCCAGCGCTGCGCGCGATCAGCATGGGGTTGCGTTGGGTGCGTCTGCGCAAGGTCGGTCGAAGACGCTGTATCCGCAGCAGTGGGCACGCAAGCAGGCGCGGCTGGGCGATGTGGCCGGGTTGCGCGGGCGGCGCGTTGTGGCCATCGAACTGGAGGTGGCGCCGCCTGCGGGCGCGCGCGCGGCCGGCTGGATCGACGATATCGCCATGGCCGAGATGCCGCTGACACCGCCCGCACGTCCCTCGGACTGGGTGTTGACCACGCGCGGCACGCAATCCAATGGCACGTTTTCGCGTGGCAACAATTTCCCGGCAACGGCAGTGCCGCATGGATTCAACTTCTGGACGCCGGTGACCGATGCGGGGACGCTGACCTGGCTGTATCGCTGGAACGAACGCAACGGCGCCGATAACCGGCCACGCCTGCAGGCGCTGTCTCTCAGCCATCAACCCAGCCCCTGGATGGGCGACCGGCAGACCTTCCAGGTGATGCCTTCGCTCACTGCCGGGGTGCCGGAAGCCGATCGCGGAAAACGCGCGCTGGCGTTCTCGCACGCCAACGAAGTCGCGCGTCCCTATCGTTATGCAGTGCAGCTGGGCAACGGTATCCATGCCGAGATTGCGCCCACCGATCATGCGGCGCTGTTCCGTTTCCGCTTTCCCGCGCAGGGCGATGCCAACCTGCTGTTCGACAACGTGGATGCGCGCGGCGGGCTGCGCCTGGATCCGGCAACGCAGACACTTTCCGGTTACACCGATGTGCGTAGCGGGCTATCGACCGGTGCCACGCGCATGTACATCTATGCCAGCTTCGATACGCCCTGGCACAGCAGTGGCGCGATCGCCACCGGGCGCCCGACCGGCTGGATCAAGTTCGATGCCGGCAGCGCGCGACAGGTGCAGATGCGCATCGCCACCTCGCTGATCTCGGTGGATCAGGCAAAGCACAATGCCGAGCTGGAAATTGCCGCAGACGCGAGTTTCGAGCAGGTTGCCACGCGCGCGCAGGACGCCTGGGATGCGTTACTGGGGCGCTTCGACGTGCCCGATGCCACGGCCGACCAGAAGACCACGCTGTATTCCAATCTGTACCGGCTGCACCTGTACCCGAACTCGGCGCACGAAAACGTGGGCGCTGCGACTGCGCCGGATTGGCGCTACGCCAGCCAGAACAGCTGGTCGGACGACAACATCGACGGCAGCGCGGTGCGCAGCTTCGCGCCGATCCGCGATGGCCGGGTGTACGTCAACAACGGGCTGTGGGATACGTTTCGTACGGCATGGCCGGCATATGCGTTGTTTGCATCCGATGACGCCGGTGCCTTGGTGCAGGGGTTCGTGGAGCAGTCGCGGGCGGGCGGTTGGATCGCGCGGTGGTCCTCGCCGGGGTATGCAGACCTCATGGTGGGCACCAGCTCGGACGTGGCATTTGCCGATGCATGGCGAAAGGGCGTGGCCGGCTTCGACCCGGCCGAGGCATATGCCGCTGCGCTGAAGAATGCCACGGTGGTGGCGCCGGACCGGCATGTCGGGCGCAAGGGCATGGCGCGTTCGACCTTCCGCGGCTACACCGATACCGACACGCACGAAGGCATGTCGTGGTCGATGGAAGGTGCGCTCAACGACTTCGGCATCGCCGCCATGGCCGATGGGTTGTCCAACCAGGCCACAACGGCGGCAGCGCGCGAGCGCTATGCGACCGAGGCAGCGTATTTTCGTCACCGCGCGGCCGGGTATGTGGCGTTGTTCGATCCGTCAGCCGGCTTTTTCCAGGGCCGCACACCCGAGGGTGCGTGGCGCGTGGATGCGGCGCACTACGACCCACGCGTGTGGGGCAACGATTACACCGAATCCAGCGGATGGACGTTTGCGTTCACCGCACCACACGATGGCGAGGGCCTGGCGGCGCTATACGGTGGACGCGCCGCACTGGCCGCGAAGCTGGACACGTTTTTTGCCACGCCCGAAACCGCCCAAGCCCGCTTCGCCGGCTCCTATGGCGACACCATTCACGAGATGACCGAGGCGCGCGATGTGCGCATGGGCATGTATGCGCACAGCAATCAGACCGCGCACCACATCCCGTGGATGTATCTGTACACCGGGCAGCCGTGGAAAACGCAGCGCATAACCCGCGAGATCCTGGCGCGCCTGTATCTGGGCAGCGAGATCGGCCAGGGCTACGCAGGCGACGAAGACAATGGCGAGATGTCGGCGTGGTATCTGTTCGCCGCGCTGGGGCTGTATCCGCTGCGCATGGGCGCGCCGGAATACGTGATCGGCTCGCCGTTGTTCAAGCATGCCAGCGTGCGTTTGCCCAATGGCGGGACGCTGGTAGTCAATGCACCGCAGAATTCGCCGCAGAATGTGTATGTGCAATCGCTCAAACTCAACGGCACACCCTGGCGCAAGACCTGGTTGCCGCATGCGGCCATTGCCGACGGTGCAAGGCTGGACTTCGAGATGGGGCCGGCGCCTTCGCGCTGGGGCAGCGGACCGGATGAAGTGCCGCCATCGTTGACCCCTGCGGGGCAGCGCCCTGCCCCGTTGCGGGATGTGCTCGCAGACACGGCGCGCATCACGCTGGCCGATGGTGGCGACGTGGCTGCGTTGCATGACGACGATGCGGGGACGGTCGCCACACTTGCACCGACATCGACGCTGACACTCAGCGGCATGGCGCGCGGCACGCCGACGCTCTACACGCTGACCAATGGCCATGCGGCACTTGCGGCAACTGGATGGACCTTGCAAGCGCGCACGGCCGATGGCGCGTGGAAGGTCATCGATCAGCGCCGTGGGGAGACATTCGACTGGCCGTTGCAGACGCGGCCGTTTCGTATTGCCGCGCCCGGTGCGTATGCGGAATATCGGCTGCGCTTCAGTGCGCCGGCGAAGGTGCAGCTGGCGGAGATCGAACTGCTGGGGGCGGAGCCTGTGGCGCGGTGAAGGAGGCTCTGTCGAAATGTACGGTCGCGCTGCAACGTCAGCAGAGGTGGTGAACCGTACCCTCACACCAACCCCTCTCCCGGGGGGAGAGGGGCTTTGAGCAGCGCAGCAACTGTTTGCGGTTTCAGCGGCTGCGCTTTCAACTTTTGCGCTTCTCAGCTACCGCTTTTTTCGCTGGCACTCTTCTCGGCATCGCGCTGCCTGCGGATCTGCGCATCCACCGCGGCGATCGCGGTCATGTTCATCACCCGGCGCGAGGTGGCGCTGGTGGTGAGGATGTGCACGGGCTTGGAAATACCCATCAGGATCGGGCCGATCGCCACGCCGTCGGTGAACACGCGCACCAGGTTGTAGGCGATGTTGGCCGCTTCCAGGTTCGGCAACACGAACAGGTTGGCGCGGCCCTTCAAGGTGCTGTTGGGCATGATCTGCTTGCGCAGCGCCTCGTCCCAGGCGGTGTCGCCCTGCATTTCGCCGTCGATGTTGAGCTCGGGCTTGCGCTTGAGCAGCGCTTCGCGCACCTGGCGCATCTTCAGTGCATCGCGCGAGTCGTGACTGCCGAAGTTGGAGTGCGACAGCAGTGCGATATTGGGCTCGATGCCGAACAGCTTGAGGCGGTAAGCGGCCTGCAACGTCGCTTCCACCACCTGCTCCACCGTGGGGTCTTCCTGCACATGGGTATCGAGGAAGAAGAACACGCCCAGCTGGTTGATCACGCCGGTCATCGCCGAGGTGGAGCTCACCCGCGGTTCCAGCGGAATCACGCTGCGTGCGTAACCCAGCTTCTTGTGGAAGCGCCCGACCACGCCGGACAGCATCGCATCGGCTTCGCCGCGCGCCACCATGACTGCGGCGATCAGGGTTGGACGCGAGCGCATCAGCTCCTTGGCGGCGGTCACGGTCACGCCGCGGCGCTCGGTGAGCGCGTGGTAATACTGCCAGTAGTCGTTGAAGCGGGGGTCGTCGAGGATGTTGGTGATCTCGAAGTCCACGCCGGCGGTCAGGCGCAGGCCCATGCGTTCGATGCGTGCTTCGATGACGTCCGGGCGGCCGATCAGGATCGGGAAGGCCAGGCCTTCGTCGACCACGTTCTGCACTGCGCGCAGCACCACTTCTTCCTCGCCTTCGGCATACACCACGCGCTGCTTGTCGGCGCGCGCGCGGTCGTAGACCGGCTTCATCATCAGGCTGGTGCGGTAGACGAACTGGCCGAGCTTGTCGCGGTAGGCTTCCATGTCGGCGATCGGGCGCGTGGCCACGCCCGAGTCCATCGCCGCCTGCGCGACGGCCGACGACAGCTCGACCAGCAGGCGCGGGTCCAGCGGACGCGGAATCAGGTAGTCCGGGCCGAAGCTCGGCGTCTCGCCGCCATAGGCTGCGCCCAGGTCGGAGGCCTCGCGCCGCGCCATCGCCGCGATCGCCTTGACGCAGGCGATCTTCATCTCTTCGTTGATGCCGGTGGCACCCACGTCCAGCGCGCCGCGGAACAGGTACGGGAAGCACAGCACGTTGTTGATCTGGTTCGGGTAGTCCGACCGGCCGGTGCCGATGATGCAATCCGGGCGCACCGCCTTGGCCACTTCCGGGGTGATTTCCGGGTTGGGATTGGCCAGCGCGAAGATCACCGGCTGGCGCGCCATGCTGGCGACCATCTCCGGCTTGAGGATGCCGGCGGCCGACAGGCCCAGGAAGATATCGGCGCCCTCGACGATCTCGGCCAGGGTGCGCTTGTCGGTATCGCGCGCGTAGCGCTGCTTGTCCGGGTCCAGGTCGGTGCGGCCGGTGTGGATCACCCCGTCGCGGTCCAGCGCCAGGATGTTCTCCGGCTTCAGGCCCAGCGAGACCAGCATGTTGACGCAGGAAATACCCGCCGCGCCCATGCCGGTGGTGGCCAGCTTGACCTCTTCGATCTTCTTGCCGGTGACCACCAGCGCGTTGAGCACGGCGGCGCCGACGATGATCGCGGTGCCGTGCTGGTCGTCATGGAACACGGGGATGTTCATGCGCTCGCGCAGCTTGCGCTCGACGATGAAGCATTCCGGCGCCTTGATGTCTTCCAGGTTGATGCCGCCGAAGGTGGGCTCCAGGCTGGCGATGATGTCCACCAGCTTGTCCGGGTCGTTCTCGTTGATTTCGATATCGAACACGTCGATGCCGGCGAACTTCTGGAACAGCACGCCCTTGCCTTCCATCACCGGCTTGGAGGCCAGCGGGCCGATGTTGCCCAGGCCCAGCACCGCGGTGCCGTTGCTGATCACCGCCACCAGGTTGCCGCGCGCGGTGAGCTCGCTGGCCTGGGTGGCGTCTTCGACGATGGCCTCGCAGGCAAACGCCACGCCGGGCGAGTACGCCAGCGACAGATCGCGCTGGGTCAGCATCGGCTTGGTCGCGGTGACCTTGATCTTGCCGGCCGGCTGCTGGCGGTGATAGTCGAGGGCGGCCTGTTTGAAGTCGTCGGTGGACATCGGCTGTGTGGGTCTCGAAGGCGCAGGAGAACTGAATTCTACCCTCCTGCCTGAACAAGGGCCTGTCGCGCAGCTGTCAGCGCGGCAGGGAGATTGCATGCTGCAACGCAGCGCACGTGGCGATCTGCTAGCGGATCAACGCAAAACGGCCCTGCACCCCGCCGGCAACGCCGACGGAGAACAGGGCCGTAGGAAACCTCAGCGTGCGCTGGCCGGCGCGACGACGTCGGTGGCACCGGGCGGCGCCTGCAGCGGCGGCGAGCGGCCATCCAGCACCAGTTTGAGCTGGTCGCGGTCCAGCGCATTTTCCCAGCGCGACACCACTACCGTGGCCACCGCATTGCCGATGAAGTTGGTCAGCGAGCGGCATTCGCTCATGAAGCGGTCCACGCCCAGGATCAGCGCCATGCCGGCCACCGGCACCTCAGGCACCACGGCCAGCGTCGCAGCCAGGGTGATGAAACCGGCACCGGTGACGCCCGCAGCGCCCTTGGAGCTGAGCATGGCCACCGCCAGCAGTGCGATCTGGTGCCCCAGGGTCAGCTCGGTATTGGTCGCCTGCGCGATGAACAGCGCCGCCAGGGTCATGTAGATGTTGGTGCCGTCCAGATTGAACGAATAGCCGGTCGGCACCACCAGGCCCACCACCGACTTCTCGCAGCCGGCCTTTTCCATCTTCTCCATCAGCGATGGCAGTGCCGACTCCGACGACGAGGTGCCCAGCACCAGCAGCAGTTCGGCCTTGAGGTAACGGATCAGCTTGAGCACCGAAAAGCCGCAGAACCGGCACACCAGGCCCAGGATCACCAGCACGAACAACAGCGAGGTGATGTAAAACGAGCCCACCAGCCAGGCCAGGTTGACCAGCGACTCCACCCCGTACTTGCCGATGGTGAAGGCGATCGCGCCAAACGCACCGATCGGCGCGGCCTTCATCAGGATGTGCACCAGGCGGAACACCGGGGCGGTCAGCGCTTCCAGAAAGCTCAGCACCGGGCGGCCACGCTCACCCACCAGGGCCAGCGCAATACCGAACAACACCGCCACGAACAGCACCTGCAGAATGTTGCCATCGACGAAGGCGCTGATCAGCGTCGCCGGGATGATGTCCATCAAGAAGCCGATCAGGCTCAACTCGTGCGACTTCTGCACGTAGGTGTTGACCGCGCTCTGGTCCAGCTCGGCCGGGTTGATGTTCATGCCGGCACCCGGTTGCACCACGTGCGCCACCACCATGCCCACGATCAACGCCAGCGTGGAGAAGAACAGGAAGTAGGTCATCGCCTTGGCGAAGACCCGGCCCACCGTCTTGAGGTGGGTCATGCCGGCGATGCCGGTGACGATGGTCAGGAAGATCACCGGGGCGATGATCATCTTCACCAACTTGATGAAGGCGTCGCCCAGCGGCTTGAGGCTTTCGGCAAACGCCGGCTCGAAGTGGCCCAACAGGGCGCCGAGAACGATGGCTACCACCACCTGGAAATACAGCTGGCGGTAGAAGGGCACGGACGCCGGCAACGGGCCGGCAGGCTTGCTGATGTGCATGACGCCACTCCGAGGGAACTGGGGGGTGCCTGAGCAGGTACCCGGTGCCGGCATTCTGGCCGCACGTCACAGCCCGGGCCGATAACCCATTGGTACTACGGATGCGCCGCGGCGCCGATGGCGACTGCCCGGCGCCGCGCGGCACGCGCTGCAACCCCGCGCCAGATAAGGACTTCATGCACCGCCTGCCCTGCCGCAGCCGCTCGCGGGGACACCGCGGGCATGCGTCTGCAGCACTGTCCCTCGGATGGACCTGGTCTTACACTTCAGCCGCGCCGCCGCCGGCCGTTAATTCCGTTTAACGCAGACACCGAAGTTTCTGTGCAGTCGCCGTCCGGAACCTGCGCGCTTGCTGAAGCTGTTCACCGCGATCGCCATGGCAGGACGCCCCGGCCCCTTTCATTGCCGAAGACCACTCCTATGCGCCTCAATCTGCTTGTCCTGGCGTTGGCCATTGCCATCGTCCCCGCCGCTGCCAATGCAGCCACCTCGATCGAAAACTGGCCCACCAAGTACACCTTCGGTGATGGCACCGAGCTGGGTCTGACCGGCAACTACGCCTACGACGACAACAACTTCTCCGGCGACGACCGCCTGGAAGACCGCACCGATTTCCGCCGCAAGGAATTCGGCGCCACCATCAAGAAGAAGGGCGTCTACGACGCCATGGTGTATTTCGACTTCGAAGCCAAGCTGTGGCTGGACGTGTTCTACCGCTTCGAGACCAAGGCGCTGCTGGGCCAGGATTATGGCCGCGTGCGGATGGGCTACATGAAGGTGCCGGTGGGCCTGGAAGCGGTGCAGAGCTCGCGTGCGGGCAGCTTCATGGAACTGGGCCTGCCGGTGCAGGCGGTGTTCCAGGGCCGTCGGACCGGCGTGGAATGGACCCTGGAGCGCCAGCAGTACCTGCTGCAGGCCGGCGCGTACGGCGGCAAGGATCTGCAGGGCGACAACCCGGGCACCACCCAGGCGGTGCATGCCGCATGGACCCCGTTCAAGGCCGAGGGCGACGTACTGCACCTGGGCATCGCCGGCTCGGTCGAGAATCCGCGTGGGTTCAGCGACGGCCGCGGTGTGTCCTTCAGCCCGCGCGTGCGCCTGCGTGCCCGCCCGGAAGCCGGCCTGACCGACGTGCGCCTGATCGACACCGGCACCATTGTCGACGTGGACCACGTGATTCGCACCGGCGTGGAAGCGGTGTGGATCCACGGCCCGTTCTCGCTGCAGAGCGAAGCGCTGCGTGCCGAAGTGGCGCGTAACGCCGCCCAGCCGCACTTCATCGCCCAGGGCCAGTACGTGTACGGCACCTGGTCGCTGACCGGCGAGTCGCGCAGCTATGCCGGTGGCGTACCGGGCAACATCAAGCCGGCGCACGACTACGGTGCGGTGGAGCTGACCGCCCGCTACAGCCGCCTGAACCTGGAAGACAACAACGTGCACGGCGGCCGTCAGCACGACACCACCATCGGCGCCAACTGGTACCTCACCAGCCACTTCAAGTTCCAGGCCAACTACAGCTGGGTGGATTCCTCGCGCAATGGCGTGCATGAAACCCCGCACGTGATGGAACTGCGCGCGCAGGTGCAGTTCTAAGCAGCGCCAAGGCCCGCTGCTGCCAGCGCATATGGCAGCAGGTTCCCGGCACGGCCGCATCCTTTCCCGGATGCGGCCGTTGTCGTTTTGGGCGTTTGTCCAGCGCGCGGCAAGAGCGCCTGGCACCACGTAGCGCGCAGTCGTCAGGCGGGTGTGGACAGCGCGGACCAACCGCAACGGACGAGTGATACATGCCCACCGAGCACCGCCCGCGCCCACGCGGCGGTGAGCGCAGTCGTTTTATCGGCTGCTCCAAGGCGATGGCTGCGCGTGGGGGAGCAGATCGCCATACTTGCACCATGTATGCATCGCAACGCCGCCGTCTGCTGCTCACCCTGGCCATCGTGCTGGGCGGGATGGTCGTGGCCATGCTGGCGGCCGGGCATTTTGTCGAACACAGTGCGCTGCGCGACGAAAGCGTCACCGTGCGCCGGCAGTTGCGGCTCTATGCGCAGGCGCTGCAGCAGCGCATCGACCGCTATCGCACCCTGCCGCAGATCCTGGCGCTGGACCCGGAGCTGCGCGCTGCCGTGTCCGGCCCGCTGTCGCCGGCCCGGGTGGATGCGCTCAACCGCAAGCTCGAACGCGCCAACAACGTCACCCAGTCGTCCACGCTGACCCTGATCGACCGCAACGGCATCGCGCTGGCAGCCAGCAACTGGCGTGCGGCGCGCAGCAACGTGGGCGTGGACTACGCATTCCGCCCTTACTACCAGCAGGCGCTGGCCACCGGCAGCGGCAGTTTTTACGGCATCGGCATGACCACCAGCGAGCCGGGCTATTTCCTGTCGCAGGCCATCGTGGACGCTGCCGGCCAGGTGCAGGGCGTGGTGGTGATCAAGATCGCGCTGGCCGCGCTGGAACGCGAATGGCTGCAAACGCCGGACATCGTGCTGGCCTCCGACGCGCACGGGGTGGTGTTTCTGGCCAGCCGCACCACCTGGCGCTACCGCATGCTGGCGCCGCTCACCCCGCGCGACCGTACCGAATTGCGCAGCACCCGCCAGTACGCCGACCAGGGGCTGTTGCCGCTGCGCCGCCGGCTGATCGAACAGACCGGCAACGGCGGCGTGCTGGCCGAGGTGCGCGACCCGCCCTTGGGCGCCCCGGTGCTGTGGCAGACCCTGGACGTGCCGGAAAGCGGCTGGCGCCTGCATCTGCTGCACGACACCCGCGCCAGCGCCGCGGCCGGCCGCGCGGCGGCCATTGCCGCCGCCGGCATCTGGCTGGCGCTGGCCTTGCTGTGGTTGTTCGTGCAGCAGCGGCGGCGCCTTGCGGCGCTGCGCCAGCGCAGCCGCAACGAGCTGGAGACGCTGCTGCAACAACACGCCGAAGAACTGCGCACCGCCCAGGACGGCGTGGTGGCCGCCGCGCAGCAGTCCAACGCCGGCCTGAGCCGCAGCCTGGAACACCTGCCGCAGGGCGTGGTGGTGATCGACGAGGCGCTCAACCTGGTGGCATGGAATTCGCGCTACGTGGAGCTGTTCCGCTTTCCACCGGAACTGCTCAAGATCGGCCGCCCGATCGAGGACCTGTTCCGCTTCAACGCCCGCCGCGGGTTGCTGGGACCAGGGCCGATCGAGGCCGCCATCGAGCGCCGCCTGAATCACCTGCGCAGCGGCAAGCCGCATATGCGCGAGAGCGAGAAGGAAGACGGCACGGTGCTGGAAATCCGTGGCAATCCGCTGCCCGACGGCGGGTTTGTCACCAGCTACGCCGACATCACCAGCTACAAGAACGCCGCGCGCGAACTGCGCTCGCTGGCCGATGCGCTGGAGCACCGCGTGGCCGAGCGCACCCGCGACCTGGCCGCCGCCAAGCGCGAAGCCGAAAACGCCAATCGCTACAAGACCCGCTTCGTTGCCTCGGCCGTGCACGATCTGCTGCAACCGCTCAATGCCGCGCGCATGTTCGTGTCGGTGCTGCGTGGGCAGGTGCGCGAACCCGCCGGCAAGCGCGTGGTCGACAATATCGACGGCGCGCTCGCCGCGCAGGATGCGATCCTCAACAGCCTGCTCGATATCTCGCGGCTGGAGGCCGGCAGCCTGAAGACGCAGGTGCGCGACTTCGCACTCGCCCCGCTGATGGAAACGCTGGCACGCGAGTTCGGCATCCTGGCCGAAGACCGCGGCCTGGCGCTGGATTACCTGCCCACCTCGGCGGTGGTGTTGAGCGACGAAACCCTGCTGCGCCGCATCCTGCAGAACTTTCTGTCCAACGCGATCCGCTACACCCCGCGCGGCCGCGTGCTGCTGGGGTGCCGGCGACGCGGCGGCTGGCTGCGCATCGAAGTGCACGACCAGGGCCCGGGCATTCCCGACGCCTTGCAGCATGAAATCTTCGAAGAGTTCCGCCGCCTGGACGATGGCGTGGCCAACGACCGCGGCGCCGGCCTGGGGCTGGCGATCGTCGAACGCATCGGCCGCCTGCTGGGGCACCGCATCGGCCTGCGTTCCACGCTGGGCAGCGGCAGCGTGTTTTCGGTCAGCGTGCCGCTGGGCGAACGCGCTGCGATTGCCAGGCAGCTGCCGCCGCCCGCCACGGCGCCCGCCGAGCCCGGCAACGACCCCATCCTGCACGGCTGCCGCGTGTGGTGCGTGGACGACGACCCGCGCGTGTGCGAGGCCACCCGTGCCCTGCTCGAACGCTGGGAATGCCGGGTGGATTTTGCCGGCGGCCCGGACGATGCGCTTGCCGGCGCCAGTGCCGACGATGCGCCGGAACTGTTGCTGCTGGATGTACGCATGGGCGCGCACTACGGCCCCATGCTGCTGCCGCAACTGGTGGAACGCTGGCAGCGCGAACCACGCATCATCCTGATCACCGCAGAACCGGACCCGGCCCTGCGCGCGCACGCACAGGAGCTGGGATGGGGCTTTCTTTCCAAGCCGGTGCGTCCGCCGGCCCTGCGTGCATTGATGACGCAAATGCTGTTGCGGCGCGGATGATGCGCGCGGTCGGCAAACCTGCGTCTGCACAGGGAAGCTGTGACCGGCTCGCCGCCAACAGGTCGGGTTCCTGACCGCATGAAGACCGCAGGATGTCCCGGCATTCGGCATGCGTGTTATGCCGTGATTGTCTGCCGCTGCCCGATGGAACAGCGGTCTTGCGGATCGTTTCGGCGCACTGAACTGCGCGCGGTTTCAATCGCGATTGCGCGAGGGCCTTACAGTGCATGCATGTCTCGGCGCGCGCGCGTGCACACGCCACCGCCGTTTTTCTGTCCCTGCGGAACATTGGAGCCATCATGTCCAGACCTGCCTGCCTGATGTTCGCCTCGTTGCTTGTCGCCGGCTGCGCGGCGGATCTGCCGGTGCACGCTGCAACGCCACCCGACACCGTGCAGACAGCCGCACCGGTGCGCGCGGAGATCGACCCGTACACGCTGCAGACCTTGGACCGCGTGCTGCATGAGACGTCCAGGCATCGCGGCCTGAGTGCCGGGCATCTGATCAAGGTGATCTCGGCGGAATTTCTTGGCACGCCGTATCAGGCCAACATGCTGCAAGGCTCGGCCACCACGCCGGAGAAGTTGATCATCGATTTCAGGGGTCTGGATTGCTTCACCTATCTGGACTACGTGGAGGCGGCGCGCCACGCCTATTCGCAGCAGGATTTCGTCGATCGCCTGATCCTGACCCGTTACGTCGACGGCGTCGTGGGCTTTACCACGCGCAAGCACTTCTTCTCGGACTGGGTCACCCGCTCCAACCTGCTTGCCGACGACATCACCGCAACGCTGAGCTCCAAGGCCGTGCGCGTGGACAAGGCGCTCAACCTGAAAGACGATGGCAGCTTCTATCTGCCGGGACTGCCGGTGGTGCAGCGAACCATCACCTACATCCCGGCCGCCGATGTGGACAGCAACCTCGTGCGTCAGCTGCGTACCGGCGACTATGTGGGCAGGTATTCGCCGGCCGCCGGCTTGGATGTCAGCCATGTCGGCATCTTCGTCATGACCGACGCCGGCCCGGTGCTGCGCAATGCCTCGTCGCGACCGGAGAACAACAAGGTGGTGGATTCGCCGTTCATGGAATACGTCGGCAGAACCGTCGGCATCGTGGTCTACCGGCCAAAGCCCTGAGAACAGCCTGACCTGGGTGCCTTGTATCCACACCGATCCAGGTCCAATGCGCATCGCGGGAGCGGCCCCGGCCGCCAGGGCCGCCCCCTGCTGGCAACGCCCTCGCGGCCGGGGCCGCTGCTACAGGGGGAAGGGCAGCCTGCAGCAGTAACGCAGCTGGATTGTAGATCCGGACGATCAGGCAAGACTGCCGGATAACCAGGCTCACGCTGGCCTGCCGGTTGGCGGCAAAGTGCATCGCACGGCACATGCCGCCAACCACAGGAGCAACCCCGCATGACCCAGACACGTTCGTCGAACCAGTATCGCCTGCTCGGCCGCTCCGGGCTGCGCGTCTGGCCGCTCTCGCTGGGCACGATGACCTTCGGCGAGGAATGGGGCTGGGGCGCCGATGCCAAGGAGGCCGAGCGCATCTTCGCCGCCTATGCCGAGCGCGGCGGCAACCTCATCGACACCGCGGTCAACTACACCAACGGCGGTGCCGAGCGCATCGTCGGCCACCTGATCAAGCAGCGCCGCGAGCGCTTCGTGCTGGCCACCAAGTTCACCATGGCGCGCGATGCGGACAACATCAATTCCGGCGGCAATCACCGCCTGAACCTGATCCGTTCGGTCGAGACCAGCCTGCGTCAGCTCGACACCGATCGCATCGACCTGCTGTACCTGCATGCCTGGGATTTCACCACCTCGCCGGAGGAGGTGATGCGCGGGCTGGATCACCTGGTGCAGGCGGGCAAGGTGCTGTACCTGGGCATCTGCAACACCTCGGCCTGGCGCGTGGCGCAACTGCAGACCCTGGCCGACCTGCGCGGCTGGTCGCCGCTGGTGGCGCTGCAGATCGAATACAGCCTGGTCGAGCGCAGCGTCGAACACGAACTGATGCCGATGGCGCGCGAGCTGGGCCTGGGCGTGTTGCCGTGGTCGCCGTTGGGCGGTGGCATCCTGACCGGCAAGTACAGCCGCGATGATCTATCCGACGACAATGCCGCGGACGTGTCCACCAGCCGCAAGGGCGTGATTGCCTCCACCGGGCATCTCAACGCACGTTCGCTGGACATCGCCGAGGTGGTCGGCAGCATCGCCGAGGAACTGGGCGCTACGCGCTCGCAGGTGGCGCTGGCCTGGACCTTGCAACATCCTGCGGTGGTCGCGCCAGTCATGGGTGCACGCACGCTGCAGCAGGCCGAAGACAACTTCGGTGCGCTGGACATCGTGTTCAGCGAGGCGCAGCTGGCCCGCCTGGATCAGGCCAGTGCACTGGCGCCGATCTTCCCCGAACGCTTCATCGGCCGGCCGATGGCGCAGCAGTTGATCTACGGCACGCATGGCTTGCAGCTGCGCAGCTGAGACCGGAGTGAGCGCATGAGCAGAGCGTCCAGCTTCGCAGCGTCACTGCTGATTGCCGCTGCGCGCATCGCCGGCTGCGGGGCCATCGCCCCGGCGGCCGCCGCCGACAGCTGCGTCGACCAGGCGCTGCAGCCCTGCAACCACCACGTCCCTGCCGTGGCCTAACCCTCGCCTTCCGGTTCCAGCGCCTTGACCAGCACCGCCGCCTGCGTGCGGCTGTAGCAATCCAGCTTTTTCAGGATGGCGGTGACGTGCACCTTGACGGTGTTTTCGGCCAGCCCCAGCTCATGGGCAATCTGCTTGTTGAGCAGGCCGTCGGCCAGGCTCAGCAGCACGCGGAACTGCTGCGGGGTGAGCTGGGCGAGCTTGGCGGCCAGCTGCGCATCGGCTTCGGAGCGTTCGGCCGTCATCGGCGGAAACCAGGTGCCGCCATCCAGCACGCTGGCCACGGCGGTGCCGATCGTTTCGGCCGGCGTGGACTTGGGAATGAAGCCGGCCGCACCGAACTGCTGCGCGCGCCGGATCACCCGCGGGTGATCGTTGGACGAGATCACCACCACCGGGATGTCCGGATGCTCGCCACGCACATGCAGCAGCGCCGAGAAGCCGCGCGCGCCCGGCATGGCCAGATCCAGCAGCACCAGTTCGGCATGCGGATGCGAGCGCAGCATCGTGCTCAGCGTGGCAGCGCTGGAGGCTTCCACGACCTGCGCCTGCGGCAGGGTCTGCTGCAGCACGTGGATCACCGCAGCACGGAACAACGGGTGGTCGTCGGCGACGAGAATGGTGAGATCGGCCATGCGCCAAGTCTGGCACATGGGCGCGACCAATGCCGTTGCCCTAACGCGGCGGCTGCGTGCTCGCGCGCCAGGCATCCAGAAACTGGCGTCGCTTGAGTTTGTCCAGATACACCAGCAGGCCAGGGCCGAGCGGGATCGGCCGGAACGGGGGTTGCGCCGAGCCGCCGCGACCGCCGGCCGCCGGCAGGATCGGCATCAGCCGCGCTTCGCGCGACAGCACCTGCTGGCCGCGCGGCGACAGCAGGTAGTCCAGGAACCTGCGCGCCTCGGGCGCATGCGGTGCGGTCTTGGGAATCACCGCGGTGCGCAGTGCCACCAGCGTGTAGTCCTGCGGCTGCACGATCCCCAGCGGCGCGCCGGCATCGATGCGCGTCTGCGCGTAGGACCCGAGCACGTTGTAGGCCAGCAACAACTCGCCGCGGCTGACGCGGTCGAGCAAGGTCCCGGTGCGCTCTTCCAGCCTGACCTGGTTTGCCCCCAACGCGGCCAGCAACGCGCCGGCGATGCTGCCCACCTGGCCGTCCTGGGTGGCGAACAGATAGCCCACCCCACTGCGCTCCACATCGTAGGTGCCCACCTTGCCGCGCAGTGGCGCATCCGGTGCGCGCAGCAGTGCCAGCAACTGGCGCCGTGTGCGCGGCACCCGCGCCGGATCGAGCTTGCGCGTGTTGTAGACGATGGCAACCGGCTCGTAGCTGATGCCGAACACCTCGTGCCGCCATTGTGCCCAGGCCGGCAACGCCTCGGTCTGCGCAGAACGGTGCGCCAATGCGTGGCCATCGTTCACCAGCTTGGTCTGCAGATCCATGCTGGCGCTGATCAGCATGTCCGCCTGGATCGCGTTTGCGCCCGGGTGCAGGTAGTGATCGTAGATGTCCCAGGCAATCACGTCCTCGTAGATCACTTCGGTGGTGGGATGCAGGCGCTGGTAGTCCTGGATCACCGCTGCAAACACTTCCAGGTCGGTGGAGCCCTGCACGCGCAGCTGTGCCTGTGCGGCCCCGCGTGCCGGAAACCGCCGCACCTCGCCCGGCGCCGCAGCGGCAACGCCTTGCAGCAGCAACAACACCAGCAGCCATGCCGCGCGCATCATGCGGTTCCTCCAGGAAAATGCAGCGAGGCGATCAGGCCGCCGCCGATGCGATTGGCCAGATCGATACGCCCGCCATGCGCCTGCACCACGCGCTTGACGATGGCCAGCCCCAGGCCTGCGCCGCCGGCAGGTGCATCCGGACCGCGCACGAACCGCTCGAACACGCGCTCGGCTTCGGCCGCCGGAATGCCGGGGCCGTGGTCGGCGATGGTGAGCACGTGGTGGTGTCCGTCGCTGGTCAATGCCACCTGCAGCGGCGCGCCACCGCCGTACTTGCAGGCGTTGTCGATCAGGTTCTTGAGCGCTTCGCGCAGCAGCAGCGCATCGCCGCGCAGCAGCGCCGGTTGCGGGTCGATGGCCAGTTGCACGCGCGGTGCGCCCTCGCTGCGCGGCAAGGCCTCGTGCAGCGCCTGGTGCAGCACCTCGGCCAGATCCACGGTGGCAAAGCGCTGCAGGTTGGCGCGATGGATCACACTGGCATCGCTGAGCAACTGGTTGAGCAAGCGGCTCATGTGGCTGGCGTTGCGCTCGATCGCGGCCAGGCTGCGCTGCATCTCGCGCGGGTCGTCGTCGTCCATGGCCAGCTGCGCCTGCGCACGCAGAGCGGCCAGCGGCGTGCGCATCTGGTGCGCGGCTTCGGCCATGAACGCACGCAAGGTCTCGTTGCTGGACGACAGCCGTGCCATGAAGCGATTGAGCGCGGTCACCATCAGCTGCATTTCCTGCGGCGCCGGCACGCTCAGGGGCTTGAGGTCGGACGGCTCGCGCCGCGACAGATCGCGCTCGATGCGTTGCAACGGCCGCAGCGCGCGGTACACGCCCAGCCACACCAGGCCCAGCGCCAGCAGCGACAGCACCCCGATCGCGATCAAGGCATTGAGCACCACATCGCGCGCCACCGCATCGCGTGCACGCCGGGTCTGGCCGACCTGCACGCGCACCTCGCCCTGCCCGGAGGCCGAAGCCACCCGATGCATCACCACCGCAAAGCGCACCGGCTCGCCGCTGTACTGCGCATCGAACAGCACCGGCCGCTCATCGCTGGGGGCCTGCGCCGGCAGCGGCAAGCTGTCCTCGCCGGTGATGGTGCGGCCCTGCGCATCGAACACGCGATAGAACACCCGGTCTTCCGGCGCCATGCCGAGCAGGTCCAGCGAGGCATACGGCAGATCCACCTGCCAGTCGCCACCGACCAAGGCCACGCTGTCGATGATGGACAGCGCCGACGACACCAGCAGGTGGTCATAGGAACGATTGGCCGCGCGCTCGCCGTAATCGCGCGCGGCAAAGAACAGCACCACCGCGCCCAGCAGCGACAGGCTGCCCAGGTACAGCAGCAAGGTGCGCCGGATCGACGGCGCCACCGTCAGCGGCTCAGCCATCGCTGCCCGGCTCCACCGGTGCATGCGGGTCGGCTTCTTCCAGCTTGTAGCCGGCACCGCGCACGGTGACGATGCGCAACGGCGCACCGATGAGCTTGCGCCGCAGGCGGCCGACATACAGCTCGATCGCATTGGGCCCGACATCGTCGTCGAAACCGAACAGGCCATTGCCGATCTCGTCCTTGCCCACTACCTGCCCCAGGCGCCCGATCAGGATGTCCAGCAGACGGTATTCGCGGTTGGGCAGTTCGATCGGCGCGCCATCGAGGGTCACCGTATGCGCGGCGTTGTCGAACACGAACCCGCCGATCTGCATCACCTCGCTGGCCTGGCCACGATTGCGCCGCAGCAGCACGCGACAGCGCGCTTCGAACTCGCGGAAATCGAACGGCTTGCCCAGGTAGTCGTCCGCGCCCACGTCCAATGCCTGCACGCGGTCCTCGATGCCATCGCGTGCGGTGAGCATCAGGACCGGCGTGGTATCGCCACGCTCGCGCATCCCGGCCAGCACGCGCAATCCATCGAGCTTGGGCAGGCCGATATCCAGCACCACCAGATCGAAGCTCTGATAGCGCAACACACTCGCCGCCGCCAACCCGTCGGCCTGCCAATCCACCGCATGCCCGCTACGACGCATGCGCCGCACGATGGCATCGGCGAGGTCGGAATTGTCTTCGACTAGGAGCAGGCGCATGAATGGGGAATGGGGAATGGGGAATGGGGAATGGGGAATGGAGAATGGGGAATGGAGAATGGGGAATCGGAACGGCGATGGGTCGCGGCCGGAAGGTAACAGGCCAGGCGAACAAAAGCTTCTACGCCCCAGCAATTCCGCTGCCGCAATCCCGCTCTTGCGATTCCCCATTCCCGATTCCCATTCCCCCCCAACGACAGGTCCATGACAGCTTCCCGGGACTAGGCTGCTGCCAACGCGCCGCAGTGTGGTTGTGCGGCGCATCGCTGAACGTGATTCACACATGTACCTGGGAGGGTCTGTGAGCAACGACACCTTGCGTCTGCGTGCCTTCACCGCCTGCGCGGCGATCTGCCTGGCACCGGCGGCGCATGCGGCCGATGACGAAGGCCCGGTCACTGCCGAAGTGGGTGGGCGTGTGCACTGGGACTTCACCGTGTTCGACAACGACGACCGTGGTACGCCCGAGCGCAACGACACCCAGTTCCGCCGCATCTGGCTGGATGTGGCCGGCAAGTTCCATGGCTTCAACTACAAGGCAGAAGCGGAGTTCGCCGGCCTGCAGTACGAGTCCGGTAGCCGCGGCATCCTGGCGCGCGATGTCTATATCGCCAAGAAGTTCGCGGCCGGCACACTGACCGTTGGGCAGTTCAAGCAGTATTTCTCGCTGGACGATCGCACCGGTTCCAACTATGGCCCATTCCTGGAACGCGGCTACGCCTCGACTACGCTGGCGCCGATCTACCGCAAGGCGATTTCCTGGCAGGCCAATCGCCCGGATGCGACCTGGTCCACGTCCGCATACAGCCTGGAAAGCATCGACAATTCCTCGACCAAGGGCAGTGCACTCGGCACACGCCTGACCTACGCGCCAGACATGGGCGAGGCACGCCTGCGCCACCTGGGCATTTCGCTGGCGCACGAGCGCTATTCGCATCCTGGCAGCGGTGGCGCAGCACCGCTGCTGATCCGCCCACGCCCGGAGAACGATCTGGCCAACAACAGCCGCATCACCCTGGCGCGGTTTGCCGATGGCCGCGATACCGATTTCGACAAGTGGTCGCTGGAATATGCCGAAGTGCTGGGCCCGTGGTCGTGGCAGAGCGAATTCAGCGGCGGCCTGCTCGACGATGGCAGCCAGCATGCCAAGGTGCTGGCCAGCTATGGCCTGGTCAGCTGGTTCGTCACCGGCGAGTCGCGCGGCTACGACCGCAAGACCGGCCGCTTCAGCCGCATCGCCACGCCCAATCACCGCCATGGCGCGTTCGAACTGGCCTTGCGCTACGACTACATGCGCGGCGACCAGCACCTGGATGGCCAGCCCAATTTCATCGATGCCAGCACCCAGTCGTGGACGCTGGGCGGCAACTGGTATTTCAAGCCGAACCTGCGCGTGATGCTCAACGTCATCGATAGCCGCAACCGCGACCGCACCATGGATGCGGTGGTGGACCACACGCTGGCGGTGACCGGCCGCTTCCAGTACGACTTCTGATGCACCGCATCGTCGCGCCCATGGCCAGCGTCACGGCTGCATGCCGCATGGCCCTGCGGTCACGGCGCCGCCTCTGCGGCGAGGCGATGGGTCTTCGACACGCAGACGCACATGCACTGCCCTGCACTCCTGCACATCCGTCTTGCCATCGCCGTGCCCGCTGCGCTGCGCTGTGTTTCACCCTCCCCCTGCTGCACGCCCCAAAGGATTCGCCCGCATGCTGACCGCGCTCGGTTTCGGAATGGTGATCACCTTCATGTACCTGATCATGAGCAAGCGGCTGTCGCCGCTGGTGGCTCTGATCACGGTGCCGATCGTGTTCGCACTGCTGGGCGGCTTCGGCACCGGCATCAACGAGATGATGCTCGACGGCATCAAGAAGATCGCGCCCACCGGCGTGATGCTGATGTTCGCCATCCTCTACTTCGGGGTCATGATCGATGCCGGCCTGTTCGACCCGCTGGTCGGGCGCATCCTGCGCCTGGTCAAGGGCGATCCGCTGAAGATCGTGATGGGCACGGCGATCCTGGCGATGCTGATCTCGCTCGATGGCGACGGCTCCACCACCTACATGATCACCGTCTCGGCGATGCTGCCGCTGTACCAACGCCTGGGCATGAACGCGCTCAACATGACCTGCGTGACCATCCTCGCCAGTGGCGTGATGAACCTGACTCCGTGGGGCGGCCCCACCGCACGTGCGGCCACCGCCCTGCATGTGGATCCGGCCGATGTGTTCGTGCCGTTGGTGCCGGCCATGCTGCTGGCCATTGCCGGCATCATCGCGCTGGCGTGGTACCTGGGCATGCGCGAGCGTCGCCGCCTTGGCGTGGTGCGCCTGCCGGCCGACGGCAACTGGCTGGACACCAGCCTGCCCGACGACAACGACGCCCTGCCGCGCGTGGAAGACACCGACGATAGCAAGCGCCCCAAGCTGCTGTGGGTGAACCTGGTGCTGACCCTGGCACTGATGGGCGCACTGGTGGTGGGTGTGCTGCCGATGCCGGTGTTGTTCATGATCGGCTTCGCGCTGGCGCTGATGATCAACTACCCCAACCTGGCCGAACAGCGCCGTCGTTTGGTGAATCACGCAGGCAATGTGTTGTCGGTGGTGTCGCTGATCTTCGCTGCCGGCATCTTCACCGGCATCCTGTCCAACACCGGCATGGTCGAAGCGATGTCGCGCAGTTTTCTGGCCGTCATTCCCGACAGCTGGGGTCCGTACCTGGCGATGATCACCGCCATCGTCAGCATGCCGTTTACGTTCTTCATGTCCAACGACGCGTTCTACTTCGGCGTGCTGCCGATCCTGTCCGAAGCCGCCGGCCACTACGGCATCACCCCGGTGGAAATGGCGCGCGCCTCGCTGGCCGGCCAGCCGGTGCACCTGCTCAGCCCCCTGGTGCCCTCGACCTACCTGCTGGTCGGCCTGGCCAAGGTCGACTTCGCCGACCACCAACGCTTCACGCTGAAGTGGGCGGTGCTGATCTCGCTGTTGATGCTGGGCGGCGGGCTGGTGTTTGGCTTGTTTCCGTTGGCGCGCTGATTGGCGCTGGGAATGGGGAGTGGGGAATCGGGAATCGTAAGAGCGGCGCCGTGCGGTCGTTTCGATTCTTGACTTCCACGTACAAAGACAGAAACCGCAAAAGTGGCTCCTGCTCTACCGATTCCACATTCCCGATTCCCCATTCCCAAACTCCGAAGGAGTTACATCAATGACTCTCCGCATCGCATACGTCACCAGCGGCATGGGCAGTGTCGGTACCGCGATCTGCCAGAAGCTGGCGCGCAGCGGGCATACCGTGGTGGCCGGTTGCGGCCCCAATTCGCCGCGCAAGTCGGCCTGGTTGCGTGAGCAGCGCGAGCAAGGCTTCGACTTCGTCGCCTCCGAAGGCAATGCCGCCGACTGGGATTCCACCGTCGCCGCGTTTGCCAAGGTCAAGGCCGAAGTGGGCGAGATCGATGTGCTGGTCAACAACGCCGGCGGCAGCCGCGACACCTTGTTCCGGCAGATGAGCCGCGACGACTGGAATGCGGTGATCGCCAGCAACCTGCATTCGCTTTTCAACATCACCAAGCAGGTGGTCGATGGCATGACCTCGCGCGGCTGGGGGCGCATCGTCAACATCGGTTCGGTCAGCGCGCACAAGGGCCAGATCGGGCAGATCAATTTCGCCACCGCCAAGGCGGCCATGCATGGCTTCAGCCGTGCACTGGCGCAGGAGGTCGCCTCGCGCGGAGTCACCGTCAACACCATTTCGCCCGGCTATATCGCCAGTGCCTCGATCAGCAGCTTTCCACCGGATGTGCTCGACCGCCTGGCCACCTCGGTGCCGGTACGCCGCCTGGGCAAGCCCTCGGAAGTGGCCGGCCTGTGCGCCTGGCTGGCGTCCGACGATGCCGCCTACGTCACCGGTGCCGACTACGCGGTCAACGGCGGCCTCTACATGGGTTGAGCGGGCGCGCAATCGACGGCCGTTGCGCTGCACGCACACCACGCGCTCACCGCGCACGGCTGCATGTCCCGCTGCCCGCCTGCCCTGTACGTCCGGCGCTGGATCTGCGCCAGCGCCCATGCCACTAGGAGATCCGTGCGCATGTGCGCCCTGCCTGCGCACACAAGCGGCCGCCACTGCGCGAGCGACCCGCCTGCAATGCGAACTGATTACACTCTGGCTTTTCCGCAGCGCGCTGCCATGGCCAAACCTTCAGAACGCACACCGCCCAATTCCCGCCCGCAGATGGCCGACATCGCCCGCATGGCGGGCGTGTCCGAGTCCACCGTGTCGCGCGCATTGGCCGGCAGTCCGGTGGTGGCCGAGCGGACCCGCGCCTACATCAAGCAGATCGCTGCCGATGCCGGCTACCAGGTCGACCCGGTCGCGCGCAGCCTGCGCGCCAAGCGCTCCAACACGGTGAGCGTGGCGGTGCCGATGATGCATGCGCTGGATCAACCGCTGTCCGACCCGTTCCTGATGACCATGCTGGCGCTGCTGGCCGAAGAGCTCACCGGCCGCGGCTACAGCATGCTGCTGTCCAAGCTGGACCGGCATCAGGATGGCTGGGTGGAACAGCTCGCACGCGGCAGCCGCTCCGATGGGGTGATCGTGCTGGGGCAAAGTTCCGAACACGCCGCGCTGGACAAGGCCGCACGCGACGGCCTGCCGATGGCGGTGTGGGGCAGCCGCATCGATGGGCAGTCGTACATCAGCGTGGGCAGCGACAACTTCCAGGGTGGCGCGCTCGCCACCGAACACCTGATCGCCAGCGGCCGCCAGCGCATCGCCTTCCTCGGCGATGACCAGCTACCGGAGGTGGCGCCGCGCTTTGCCGGCTACCGTCATGCGCTGGAACGGCATGGGCTGGAGTTCGACACCCGCCTGCATGCGCGCAGCCATTTCGTCAGCGAAGATGCCTACCGGCTGACCCGCGCCATGCTCAAGAAGACCGACCCGCCGGATGGCCTGTTCGCCGCTTCCGACGTGATTGCCGTGGGCGCGATCCGCGCCCTGGTCGAGGCTGGACACCGCGTACCGCAGGACATCTCGCTGGTGGGCTTCGACGACATCCCACTGGCCGCCTACAGCCAGCCGCCGCTGACCACGGTGCGGCAGGATCTCCACCTGGCCGCGCGCCTGCTGGTGGACCGGCTGTTGGCGCTGATCGCAGGCGACACCGTGGAATCGGTTGAGATGCCGGTGAAACTGGTGGTGCGCGAGTCGGCTTGAGGCGGGGAATCGGGAATCGGGAATCGGGAATCGGGAATCGGGATTCGGGATTCGGGATTCGGGAATCGGGAATCGGGATTTGGGATTTGGGATTTGGGATTGCGGATTCGGAGCTGCCAGCCGGCAGCCCGCTTCCTTCTCCCGCCTGCGGGAGAAGGTGCCCGAAGGGCGGATGAGGGGGGGCGGGCGGCCAGCCGGTCCACCGTACTCGGCAACCAGGCAACCCGGCAGGCACGCACGTCTGGCATCTTCGGCAGCCGGTGATCTCAGCCAGGCATTCCTACGAATCTGCCAGGATCACGTCCGGCTTGCGGACCCGCACGCACAGCATCGCCACCGCCGCAGCCAGCATCAGCGCACCAGCCAGTTGGATCACGTTACGTGGGTCGCCGTGCAATAACCGGTCGTAATACAGCGGCAGGGTGACGATCTGGATCAGCATCGGCAGCACGATAAACAGGTTGAACAGGCCCATGTACACGCCGGTGCGCTCGGGTGGAATGCTGTCGGCCAGCATCAGGTACGGGTTGCCCATCATGCTGGCCCAGGCCAGGCCAATGCCGATCATCGGCAGCAGCAGGAGCCAGCGGTTCTCGATGCCAGGCAGGATCCACATGCCGATACCCGCAGCCAGCAGGCACGCAGCATGCGTGTACTTGGGACCGAAGCGGCGGACCACCGGCACCATCGCGAAGGCCGCCAGGAACGCGATGAAATTGTAGAAACCGCCGATCTGCCCGTTGACCAGGCCCGCCTCGCGGAAGCCGTGCGAGGTGGCGTCGGTGGTACCGAACAAGGTGGTCGACAGCGACAGCACGATGTATTGCCAGTAGCAGAAGATCGCATACCACTGGAACAGCATCACCGGCGCCAGCTGGCGCATGGTCGGTGGCATGTCGCGCAACGCGCCGCCGATCTCGCGCACCACTGCACCCAGGCCGGCACCGCGCTGGCGCATGCGCGCGATCTCGGCCGGCGGGATGGCCGGCTCGCGCACGCTGCGCGCAGTGAGCAGGATGGAAGCAGCCGAAAACCCCGCGCCGATCACGAACGCGGCGATGGTGACGTACGGAATATGGTGCGCATTGGCGGCGTCCTGGTTCATGCCCATCCACACCAGCAGCGGCGGCGTGAGGTAGGCCAGCGTCTGCGCCAGGCCGGTGAACGCACTCTGGGTGAGATAGCCCAATGGCCGCTGCGGCGGCGCCAGCACATCGCTGACCAACGCACGGTACGGCTCCATCGCCACGTTGTTGGCCGCATCCAGCACCCACAGCAGGCACACCGCCATCCACAGCGCGGTACTGAACGGCATCGCCAGCAGGCACAGGCTGCACACCAGCGCGCCCAGCACCATGTACGGCATGCGCCGGCCCCAGCGGGTCACCGAGCGGTCGCTCCACGCACCCACGAACGGCTGCAGCACCAGCCCGGTGATCGGCCCGGCCAGCCACAGGTACGGCAGGCTGGCGTGGTCGGCGCCCAGATAGTTGTAGATCGGGCTCATGTTGCTTTGCTGCAGCCCGAAGCTGTACTGCACGCCGAAGAAGCCGGCATTGAGCGCCAGGATGCGCGCGAAGGAGAACGGAGACGCGGTCGACGACATGCAGGGCCCTGGGCATCGGTGCGGCACCCGGTGGCCGCAGCGCACTATACCCTGCCGTCTTTGCAATCGATTGTAACGCTGCGCTGCAACAGATCCATCGCCTGTATCCCGCCCTAAAATTTTAGCTGGACAATGTTGCACTGCAGGATTGCAATCGATTGCAGTGCGGCGTATTACTGCGTCCGCACTGCAGGCCACACGGCCGGCCCCTGGGAGGGGACGATGCAGGCGTCGGCATACCACCACCTGTGAGAGAGAGAATCGCGATGTCCACCTTGCATACCCTGCGCCTGCACGCTCTGGCCTGCGCGGTCGTTTCCTGCCTGTGCGCGCCCGCCGCGCTGGCCCAGGACACGCCAGCAGCCGCGCCCGCCACACCGCCGGCTGCCGACAGCGCCGCGGTCAATCTGGACGCGGTGTTCGTCACCGGCACCTCCACCGCCACCACCAAGCTGAAATCCAGCGTCTCGGTCAGCACCGTCGGTGCCGAGGCCATCGAACAGTCGGCGCCGCGCAGCACGGCGGAAATCTTCCGCAACATTCCCGGCATCCGTTCCGAGTCCAGCGGCGGCGAAGGCAACGCCAATATCGCCGTGCGCGGCCTCCCCGTCGCCTCCGGCGGCGCCAAGTTCCTGCAGCTGCAGGAAGACGGCCTGCCGGTGATGGAGTTCGGCGACATCGCCTTCGGCAACGCCGACATCTTCCTGCGCTCGGATTTCAGCCTGGATCGCATCGAGGCCATCCGCGGCGGCTCGGCCTCGACGTTCACCAGCAACGCGCCCGGCGGCATCATCAACTTCATCAGCAAGACCGGCGACACCGAAGGCGGCAGCGTCGGCGTCAGCCGCGGTCTGGACTACGACAACACCCGTATCGACTTCAATTACGGCGCGCCGTTTGCCGAGCAGTGGCAGTTCAACATCGGCGGCTTCTTCCGCCAGGGCGATGGCGTGCGCGATGCCGGCTACACCACCGACAAGGGTGGCCAGCTCAAGGCCAACCTCACCCGCCTGTTCGACAACGGCTACGTGCGCCTGTACGGCAAATACCTCAACGACCGCGCCGCCGGCTATCTGCCGGTGCCCACCTCCGTGCGCGGCCGCGATGGCTCGCCGGACCTGGGCGGTTTCCCCGGCTTCGATCCCGGCAACGACACCTTGTACAGCCGCAATTTCCGCACCGATGTCGGCCTGGATGGCAACAACCAGCCGCGCCGCACCGACCTGGGCGATGGCATGCACCCGATTTCGCGCACCATCGGTGCCGAAGCCTGGTTCGACCTGGGCAATGGCTGGAACCTGAGCGAGAAATTCCGCGTCGCCGACAACAGCGGCCGCTTCGTCAGCCCGTTCCCGGCCGAAGTCACCGATGCCGCATCGCTGGCATCGTCCATCGGCGGCGCCGGCGCGCAGCTGGTGGAAGCCGGTGGCCCCAATGCCGGCCAGGCCTACACCGGCAACGCCATCCGCACCCATCTGTTCAATGTCGCCATCAACGACCTGGGCAACGTCACCAACGACCTCAGCGTTTCGCGCGAGTTCGGTGGCGATGGCCGCACCCTCAACCTGCGCATGGGCTACTACAGCTCGCGCCAGACCATCGACATGGACTGGACCTGGAACTCCTACGTGCAGAGCCTGGGCCGTGACTCGCGCCTGCTCAACGTGGTCGACGCCACCGGCGTGTCGCGCTCGCAGAACGGCCTGTATGCCTATGGCACACCGTTCTGGGGCGACTGCTGCATCACCCGCAGCTACGACGTGCGCTACGACGTCAACGCACCGTATGTGGCACTGACCTTCGACAGCGGCAAGTTCAGCATCGACGGCAGCCTGCGTTACGACATGGGCGATGCGCGCGGCAGCTACAACGGCACCGCGATCGCACAGAACCTGGACGTCAACGGCGATGGCGTGATCCAGCCGGTGGAACAACGCGTGGCCACCGTGGACACCGCCAACGCACGGCCGGTGGACTACGACTGGAACTACCTGTCGTATTCGCTGGGCGGCAACTACCTGATCACCGACGACCTGGGCGCCTTCGCGCGCATCAGCCGCGGCGCACGCGCCAACGCAGACCGCCTGTTGTTCGGCGTGGTGCGCGACGACGGCTCGGTGTCCTCCGATGAAGGCGTCAACGTGGTGCGCCAGGCCGAAGCCGGCCTGAAGTGGCGTCGCGACGGGCTGAGCCTGTTCGCCACCGCGTTCTCCGCACGCACCCAGGAGCAGAACTTCGAAGTCACCAGCCAGCGCTTCTTCAACCGCAGCTACCAAGCGCACGGCGTGGAACTGGAAGCCAGCTACCGCCATGAAGGCTTCACTGTCAACGGCGGCCTGACCTGGACCGATGCGGAGATCTCCCGCGACCAGATCACCCCGGAAAACACCGGCAATGTGCCGCGCCGGCAGGCCGACGTGGTGTGGCAGCTCACCCCCAGCTACCGTGGCGATGGCTACCAGTTCGGCGTCAACCTGATCGGCACCACCGATGCCTACACCCAGGATTCCAACCAGTTGAAGATGCCGGGCTATACGCAGGTGAACCTGTTCGGGGACTACCGCGTGACCGACGCGCTCACCGTGGCGCTCAACGTCAACAACCTGTTCAACACCTTTGGCCTGACCGAAGCCGAAGAAGCCACGATTCCGGCCAACGGCATCATCCGCGCGCGCTCGATTGCCGGCCGCACCACCAGCATCAGCCTGCGTTACGACTTCTAAGGACCCCGTGCCGGGCCCAGCCCCGGCGTCTGACGATGAGCACCTCCCCCAACGATCCCACCCCATGGCGCGCGGCATTTGCCGCGCCGCTGGATGCATCGCAGGCAGGCGCGCTGCTGGCGCGCTTCGATCGCCACGCACCGCGCCTGCTGGCGGCGCTGCACGCGCTGTATGGCCAGCGCAGCGACTACGCGCAATGGCTCACACACTGGCTGGCTGCGCTTGGCAGCAGTGCCCAGCAGCGTCCGCAGGCGCTACAAGAGCTGGATGCAACGCGCAAACCGGGCTGGTTCGGCGAGCAGCACATGCTGGGCTACAGCGCCTACGTGGACCGCTTTGCCGGCACGCTGCAGGGCGTGGCAGAACGCGTGCCTTACCTGCAGGAGCTGGGCGTGCGCTACCTGCACCTGCTGCCGTTCCTGCGCGCACGCGCCGGCGACAACGACGGCGGCTTTGCCGTCAGCGACTACGGCCAGGTCGAACCCAGCCTTGGCAGCAACGACGATCTGGTCGCGCTCACCACACGGCTGCGCGAGGCCGGCATCAGCCTGTGTGCGGACTTCGTCCTCAACCACACTGCCGACGACCATGCCTGGGCCCGCGCCGCACGCGCCGGCGACACGCGCTACCTCGACTACTACCACCACTTTGCCGACCGCCAGCGTCCCGACCAGTACGACGCCACGCTGGTGCAGGTCTTCCCGCATACCGCACCGGGCAACTTCACCTGGGTGGAGGCCACCGGGCAGTGGATGTGGACCACGTTCTACCCCTATCAGTGGGATCTGAACTGGGGCAACCCGGCGGTGTTCGGCGAGATGGCGTTGGCCCTCCTGCAGCTGGCCAACCTGGGCGTGGAAGCCTTCCGCCTGGATTCCACCGCTTACCTGTGGAAGCGCCCCGGCACCAACTGCATGAACCAGCCCGAGGCCCACACCCTCCTGGTGGCGCTGCGTGCGGTGGCCGATATCGTGGCGCCGGCGGTGGCGATGAAGGCCGAAGCCATCGTGCCGATGGCCGAACTGCCGCCGTACTTCGGCAGCGGCACCGACCAGGGCCATGAATGTCACCTGGCGTACCACAGCACGCTGATGGCCGCCGGTTGGTCGGCATTGGCACTGCAACGCGGCGATATCCTGCATCACGTCATCGGCAACAGCCCGCCGCTGCCGGCCAATTGCGCATGGCTGAGTTATGTACGTTGTCACGACGACATCGGGTGGAACGTGTTGCAGCACGAAGCGACAGGCAATGCCGCGCAGCCGCCCTTCGCACTGCGCGATGTCGCGCGCTTCTATGCCAACGCGGTGCCTGGCAGCTACGCGCGCGGCGAACCCTTCCAGAGCAGCGGCGACGGCGTGCACGGCACCAACGGCATGGCCGCGGCGCTGACCGGCATCCAGGCGGCTGTTGAAAGCGCAGATGCGGCAGCAGTGGCGCTGGCAGTGGACCGGCTGATACTGCTCTATGCGCTCGCCCTGGCAATGCCTGGCGTACCGCTGATCTACATGGGCGACGAACTGGGCTTGCCCAACGACACCAGTTACCGCAGCGATCCCGGGCGCCGGCACGAGGGCCGCTGGCTGCATCGGCCGGCGATGGACTGGCAACGCGCGGCGCAGCGGCATGACGACAGCAGCCTGGCCGGGCAGATTTATCAGCGCCTGCATGCGTTGATCCAGCAACGCGCAGCACTCCCGGCACTTGCTGCAAATCACTCGCTGGGTAGCGTGCGACTGGCTGACACGCAGGTGTTTGCGCTGACGCGTGGCGAGGGCTTTCTCGCCCTCCACAACTTCAGCGATCGACCGCTGCACGCCGAGCTTGCGGGCAAGGTCGACGGCCGTTGGCGGGTGTTGGGAGACCGAAGCGAATCAGCTGCAGCACCGCTGGGCGATGACATGCGCCTTGTACTGCCGGGGTATGCCGTGCGCTGGTTGCAACGTATCGATTGATCGATGTGGGTGTGGCGGCTTGGTTGGTGCATCGGCCTGGCTACTGCGTCGACCGTACCCTCACCCCAACCCCTCTCCCGGCGGGAGAGGGGCGTACGGAAAGTGCTTTCTTCGGCCCGCTGCCCCCGCTATTCCTTCTCCCATCGGGAGAAGGTGGCGCGTAGCGCCGGATGAGGGTGCGGTATGCGGCGCTACTACGCCGCAGTGGTCGACTCAGCGCTTCAGCAGGTCCAGCAGCGTTTGCGCGGTCTTCTCCGACGAGGCCGGATTCTGCCCGGTCACCAGCGTGCCAGCGGTGACCACGTGTACGCCCCAGTCGGCGCCCTTCTCGTAGCGGCCACCGAGTTCGGTCAGTACGTCTTCCACCAGGAACGGCACGATCTTGGTCAGGCCCACGCCCTCTTCCTCACCATTGGTGAAACCGGTGACGCGGCGGCCGTTGACCAACGGTTTGCCGTCGCTGCCCTTGACCCGACGCAGCGCGCCCGGCGCATGACAGACCAGGCCATGCGGCTTGTCGGCCTTGGCAAAGGCCTCGATCAGCGCGATCGAGTGCGTGTCTTCGGCCAGATCCCACAGCGGCCCGTGACCACCCGGGTAGAACACCGCATCGAAGTCCTCGGCCTTTACGTCGGCAAGGCGATGCGTCGTGGCCAGGGCCTGCTGCGCGGCACTGTCCTGCTTGAAGCGCTTGGTCGCCTCGGTTTGCGCATCGGGCTCGTCGCTCTTCGGGTCCAGCGGCGGCTGGCCGCCCTTGGGCGAGACCAGGGTGATATCGGCGCCAGCGTCCTTGAAGACGTAGTACGGCGCGGCGAACTCTTCCAGCCAGAAACCGGTCTTCTTGCCGGTGTCGCCGAGTGTGTCGTGGGACGTGAGCACCATCAGGATCTTCATCGCATTGCCTCGCGTTGTTGCCCATCTCGGGCGAGGCAGGCAGTGTGCAGTTCAGCCCGTTGCAGCGTCGTGTAGAGCGCGTGGCAGGCACGCATGTGTTCAGAGATGTAGTAACTACCTCATGACGGAGACGCGACTGCGCTCCACTGCTCACACATTGATCGCTGGCGGCTGCAGCTGGTCCATGCGAATGCGATTGGCGAACAACGAGAACGCCAGCATGCCGGCCAGCCCACTGGCGCGGCTCACCCACGGCGGCAGCCAGCGCGGCGCCACCAGCACGCCGCTGTCGAACAAGGGCGCAAACCGCGCCACATCGCCCAACGCCATCTTGCCGGCAAACAGATACCGGCACAGCTGCAGCTGGTCGCGCTGCAGGGCATGCCGGAAGAAGGTGTGCACGGCCACCAGCCCACGCAGGTACACGGTGTCCTTGGTGAACGCACCGCCGCCCTGGGTGGGCACGCCACGAAAGACACGCTGCGCCGAGGAAAAACTCTCCGCCGCGTTCTGCCCGCCAGTGGTGAAATAGCGGAACACCTCGATGAAATCCGCACCTGCACGCGCCATCGCAATCGCCTCGATGCGCATGCTGATGCGCTTCATGCGTTCGATATCGATGCTGCCGGTGATCTGCTCGGCAAAGGTCGCCAGACCTTCCTGTGTTGCGGTGGTGCGCGGCGAGGAAATGCCCAGGCTGGGCAGGTGCACCTGCGCGCGCCCGTTGAGCGCGGTGAGCGAATGCACCAGCGCCTCATGATGGAACAGCTGCGCGCGGTCGTAATCGCTGAAGGTGGCGCCGCTGCGCAGGCGGATGCGGTGCGCGCCGGCCGCCGCCTTGGCGAGCAGATCCGGATCCAGCGTCACGGTGATCACGCGCCCCTCGAAGAAGCCGTCCAGATCGTTCTGCAGCTGCATGCGCAAGGCAGTGGCCGAGACCGGCACCTGCTCTTCCGGTGCAAGCAGTTCGCGGTCCAGCTCCTGCGCGATCTGGATGAAATGTCGGGCGGCTTCGCGCGTGCTCGGGCCATTGCCCGGCATCGGGTCGTCGGGCACACCGAACAGCTGCGCCGAATAATCGCTGACCGCCGCGGTGCCCAGCGACTCCAGCAGGCCGGCGGCCAGATCCCAGCTATGGGTCGAATCGATCAGGTAGGCACCGATCGGATGATGCGGATCGGCCGCCTTCGCAATCGCTGAAAGCTCGCGCCGGGTGTCGCCAAAATCCAGTACCGGGTACTCCACCTGCGGCAGCTCCGGCTGCCCGCGCGCCACGCTGTGCAGGAACGGCTCCTGCAGCGAGCGCGGCCAGCTCGCCAACGCCAGCAAACGCACCCCGCGCACGGCCTTGACCAGGCGCGCATCCAGCGCCGCGTGGTGGACGATGTCCGGCGGGCCCTTGCGCGATGGCATCAGCGCCGCCCGGGACGATCGACGCTGGCCGGCCGCTTGCCCGAGCCCTTGCCGCGCGTGTTCTGCGCGACACGGGTGGCAAGTTTTTCGGCTGCACTGGCCACTTCCACACGCAGCTTCATGTAGTTGGCGACACGCTCCGGATCCAGGTCGCCGGCTTCGATCGCCGCCTGCACCGCGCATCCCGGCTCGGCGATATGCGCGCAGTCGTTGAAACGGCACTGCGCCGCCAGCGCCTCCACATCGGAGAAACCGCCTTCGGCCAGATCTTCCTCACCGGTGGGCTTGAGCTCGCGCATGCCAGGCGTATCGATCAGGCACGCACCGGTGGGCAACGGAATCAGCGCACGATGCGTGGTGGTATGCCGGCCACGCGAATCGTTTTCGCGCACCGCATTGGTCTTCATTTTCTCGGTGCCCAGCAAGGTGTTGGTCAAGGTGGACTTGCCCGCACCGGACGAACCCACCAGCACCGCCGTACGGCCATCGCCCAGCCACGGCCGCAACGCGGCCACGCTGGCCGGGTCCTTGGCATTGACCGCGCGCAGCGGGATGTTCTGCGCTTCCAGCTCCTCCAGCACCGCCAACGCATCCTCGGCGTACTCGGTCTGGTCGGCCTTGGTCAGTACCACCACCGGCTGCGCCCCCCCGCCACCGACCAGCAACAGGTAGCGCTCGATGCGGCGCGGATTGAAGTCCGCATCCAGCCCGCACACGATGAACACCGTATCGATATTGGCCGCGATCACCTGCTGGTGGTAATGCTCGCCGGCCGCCCCACGCTTGATCGAGGTGCGCCGCGGCAGCAGCGCCACGATGCGCTTGCCCTCCATCAACACCCAATCGCCCACCGCCGCCCGCTCATGGCTGGGAAAGCGCGGCCGCTGCCACTCCGGCAACGACTCGGCCTTCAGGCTGGCCTCGGGCGTATCGGCCACCACATAGCCGGTGCGGTGCTGCTCCACCACCCGCGCCGGCAATGCCTGCGGATGCGCAGCGAAGATCGCCTGCCAGGAAGCCTCTTCCGGCGGCCCGGGCCAGGGCCAGCCGATGGATTGGAGGGTGGGGTAATCCGGGGAAGGCGTGCTCATTGGGGGGATTCTAGCTGGCTGGCCGAGGCAGCCTGTGCACTGAGCACGCAGGTAGGCCTGCGGCGCTACTTGACATCGTTGCCGATGCAAGCATGTCCGCCTGTCATATTTCCGTTACCATGCCAAGCCTCACGCCTACAACCGGCCCGCCGTATGTCCACTGCCCCGCAAAAGCCGCTCGCCATCCGCGAGCGTCTGTCCGAAGTCCGCTACGAAATCCGGGGCGAACTGGCGCGGCGAGCGCGGGAGCTGGAGGCACAGGGCCGCAAGCTGATCAAGCTCAATATCGGTAACCCGGGTGCATTCGGGTTCCGCGCGCCGGAGCATCTGCAGCGCGCGATCGCCGACGACATGGGCCGCACCGATCCCTACACCCATCAGCAGGGCCTGCCGGAAGCGCGCGAAGCCATCGCCACCGCGTACTCGCGCCGCCAGCACCCGGATGCGCACCCGGACCGGATCTTCCTGGGTAACGGCGTCAGCGAGTTGATCGACCTGTCGCTGCGCGCCCTGCTCAATCCCGGCGACGAAGTGCTGGTGCCCTCGCCCGACTACCCGCTGTGGTCGGCGGCCACCATCCTCAACGATGGCCGCCCGGTGTACTACCGCTGCGCGCCGGAGAACGGCTTTCAGCCGGACCCGGTGGAGATCGAGACGCTGGTGTCCTCGCGCACCCGCGCCATCGTGCTGATCAACCCGAACAACCCCAGCGGCGCCAGCTACTCGCGCGAACTGCTGGAGCGCATCGTGGCGATCGCCACCAAGCACAACCTGTTGCTGATGGTCGACGAGATCTACGACCAGGTGCTCTACGACGGCGCGGAATTCGTGCCGGTGGCGCCGCTGGCAGGCGCACACCCCTGCATCACCTTCAGCGGCCTGAGCAAGGTGCACCGTGCCTGCGGCTGGCGGGTGGGCTGGGCGCTGCTGTCCGGCGAGCAATCGCGCATCAACGACCTGCGCAACGCAATGGACCTGCTCGGCGCCTTGCGCCTGTGCGCCAATGTGCCGGGCCAGTACGCCATCGATGCGGCGGTCAACGGGCCGGACACCATCTCGGCGCTGTGCGCGCCGGGTGGCCGCCTGTATGAAACCCGCCGGGCGGTGATCGAGGCCTGTGCGGCCAGCGCGCATCTGCAGCTGGTGGCACCGGCCGGGGCGCTGTACGCATTCCCGGCGGTGGTGGGCGCGGCCGCGCGTAACTTCGACGATCACGCGTTCGCGCTCGATCTGATGAACGAGGAAGGCGTGCTGGTGGTGCCGGGCTCCAGCTTCAACGTGCCGTATCGCCATCACTTCCGCGTGACCCTGATGCCGGAAGCCAGCGTGATGCGCGACGTGTTCGCACGTATCGACCGCGCCCTGGCACGCCGCGCCGAGGCGGTGACCAAGGTGGTGCCGCTGAAACCGCGCAGCGTGGCGTGATGGCCGCGCTGGGCGTGCCGCAGCGCTATCTGGCGCTGGGCGATTCGTACACGATTGGCGAAGGCGTCGCCGCTGCGCAGGGGTGGCCGGCGCAGCTGGCCGATGGCCTGCGTGCGCACGGGTGGACGGTGCAAGCACCACAGATCATCGCCACCACCGGCTGGACCACCGATCAATTGCAGGCCGGAATCGATGCGGCCGCGCCGCAGGGCCCGTTCGATCTGCTGAGCCTGCTGATCGGTGTCAACAACCAGTACCGCGAGCGCTCATTGGACGACTACCGCAGCCAGTTCGATGCGCTGCTGCAGCACGCGATCGACCTGGCTGGCGGGCATGCCGCACGCGTGCTGGTGCTGTCGATTCCCGATTGGGGGCTGACGCCATTCGCACGCGCGCAAGGCCGCGACGCCGGGTTGATTGCAGCGCAGATCGACGCGTTCAACGCTGTGGCGGCGGAGCGCTGTGCCGAGCGCGCAGTCCGCTTCGTCGATATCACACCCACAAGCCGCGATGGCGGCGATGCGGTGGAGATGCTGGTCGAAGATGGCCTGCACCCCTCGGCCGCGATGTATGCGCGCTGGGCCGCGGTGGCCTTGCCCGCAGCACGCGATGCACTGGGCGCGATCGGCTCGGTGAGCAGAATGGAGTAGATCGCAATGAAAATCGGGATTTCTGAAGCTTTTCGCAGATACGGGGCAGTACTCAGGAATGTCAACTGGTCCGTCAGCTCTTGGGCCGCAGAAAACACGTTGGTGGTGAGCCTCTGGGATCACCACGCCACCCGTCCTGGCTCGGGAGTTCTAGCATTCGAGGATCGATTCGATCGTTGGTCCGGGCTAGGCAACCGGGAATTCCGCGCTAACGTGACGCGGGCGTACGATGCGGGTGCGGCGGTGCGTCTTGTTCTCGCTAGAGCCCTGCAGCCAGAGCGCATCCAGCGTGGTGAGGATGGCAGCAAGGTTCCCAAGACTTTCGCTGTACGAGATGATTTGATCGGCCGGGTAGCCAAAATCGATGGCGAAAACTACGTCATCGAGTTCCGACAAGCGATTGCCTGACACAAGCCGCATGCAAACAGCTTACGGTGCAGATTGCCGAGGGCGGCCCACACTGGCGCTTACTCGCCTGATTCATAAGCTACCCGCGCAGCACGCCTGATTGCCAAGGAACGACATTGCACAGCCCCGCTACCCAACCGATGAGCCGCGCACAGGCGCTGACCATTGCACGCGCCTTCCTGCCTCCGCATCCGCTGGGCAACCGGTACGACTACTACTACACCCAGGCCAAGCTGCGTACCGACCCGCTGTATCCGGGCGTGCTGGCGCAGCTGCGCAGCACCATCGCGCCGGTGCTGGACCTGGGCTGCGGGCTGGGCCTGCTTGCCCATGCCTTGCGCGCCGATGGCCAGGCGCTGGCGTATTACGGCGTGGATGTGGACGCCTCCAAGATCCGCCGCGCGCACCACATCGCGCAGCGCTCGGCGCTGGGCAACACCAGATTCGAGGTGGTCGACCTGAGCCTGGCATGGCCGCAGCACCAGGGCAGCGTGACCATCCTGGATGTGCTGCAGTACCTGCAGTCGGACATGCAGGCCGGCCTGCTGCGCAGCGTGGCGCAGATGCTGACCCCCGGAGCCAAGCTGGTGATCCGCAGCGCCCTGGGCGACGACAGCCGGCGCGGCCGCACCAGCCGCGTCACCGACGTGCTGGCGCACCTGAGCGGCTGGATGCAACGCATGCCGCGCAGCTACCCCACCCGCGACAGCCTGCAGGCCCAGCTGGATGCCGCAGGCCTGCGCGCCACGTTTGCGCCGCTGTACGGCAATACCCCGTTCAACAACTGGCTGATCGTGGCCGAACCGCGCTGATGCTTCGCCGCGGCAGTGGCCTGGCTCAATCCGGGCGCCGCCCCGCCAGCCCGCGCGCCTGCATCGCGTCCAGCACGCCGCGCAGGATGGTGAGGTTGTGGCCGTGCGCGGCGCCTTCGTGCAGCAACACGATGGCGCCGGGGTGCAGGTCGCGCACGATGCGCGCCACGGTGGCGGCCGGCTCGCAACGCACGCCGTCGAAGCCGCGCGCGCTCCACGCCACCCGGGTCAGCCCGTGTGCGCGCAGCGGCGAGGCGACGAAGGGATTGGTCATGCCGACCACCGAGCGGTACAGCCGCGGCGCCTGCCCGGTGATGGCAGCCAGGGTGCGCTGTGCCAGGCCGATCTCCTGTGCCATGCGGTGCGGGCCCAGCGCCCAGAACCAGGCCTGCGGATGGGTATGGCTGTGATTGCCGATGCCGTGCCCGCGCCGCACGATCTCGCGCACCAGCTCCGGCCGCTGTTCGGCGCGTGCACCGACCACGAAAAATGTCGCCTGGGCGTCGTAGGCGTCGAGCAGGTCCAGGATCGCCGGGGTGTCGTCGGAGGGGCCGTCGTCGATGGTCAGCCACACCTGCGGCGCCCGTCCGGGCAGCCGTGCCAACACCGGCGCATACAGGCGTGCGCGCGGCAGGAATACCGGCACCACGAACAGCGCATGCGACACCAGCAGCGCCGGCAGGCCCCAGGCCCAGCCCAGGTGCCACCACAGCACTGCCACTGCCGCTTGCGAGAGGGCGAACAGGCCCACCCAGCGGTACGGGCGCGAGGGGGTGCGATACAGCGTTTCCGGCGTGGTCATGCCGCATGATGCCACGCGGCGTAGAATGGACGGTCTCCACGTTCTCACCGAAGTGCTGCCATGTCCCTCGATCCCGCCCTGCGTTCCCGTATCGATACGCTGCTGCAATCCAGCCGCGTGGTGCTCTTCATGAAAGGCCAGCCCGGCATGCCGCAGTGCGGTTTTTCGGCCAAGGCGGTCGGCGTGCTGGACGGCCTGGGCATCGACTATGCCCACGTCAACGTGCTGGCCGACCAGGAGATCCGCGAGGGCATCAAGGCCTATGGCGACTGGCCGACCATTCCGCAGCTGTACGTGGATGGCGAGTTGATCGGCGGCAGCGACATCATCGTGCAGATGGCCGACAGCGGCGAGCTGAGCAGCATGCTCGGGCTGCAGGCGCCGGACCGCAGCCCGCCCAAGATCACCATCACCCCGGCGGCGGTGGACATGCTCAAGGGTGCGCTGGCCGATGCGCCGGATGCCTCGCTGACGCTGGCCATCGACGCCAACTTCCAGCCCAACTTCCAGCTGGCGCCGACCAACCCCAACGCGATCGCGGCCGAATCCAACGGGCTGCGCGTGCAGTTCGACCTGGCCAGCGCGCGCCGCGCCGACGGCATCACCATCGATTGGGTCGACGACATCCGCGGCCGTGGCCTGGCCATCGATAACCCCAATGCGCCCAAGCCGGTGCAGGAGCTGTCGGTACGCGATGCCGACGACCGCCTCAAGGCCGGCAGCCTGACCCTGGTGGACGTGCGCCCGGCCGACGAACGCGCACTGGCCACGGTGGCCGCGCCGTTCCGCACCCTGGATGCGCACGAGCGCCAGGCGATCGAGCAACTGCCCAAGGACACCCCGCTGGCGTTCCTGTGCCACCGCGGTGGCCGCAGCCTGCAGGCAGCCGAGCATTTCCGCGGCCTGGGCTTCACCAACGTCTACAACATCACCGGCGGCATCGATGCGTGGTCGGACGCGGTGGACAGCGGCGTGGCCAAGTATTGAACCTGGCCGGACACCGCTGACCGAAACGGGCGCTCCACGGGGCGCCCGTTTCGGTCTGGATGGATGGCAGGGAGCGACCACATGCTCCAACGGCGCCGCCTGCAGGCGACCCGATCACCGGCCGCATGCCTCCTGCCGCCACACAGCGTGACCCGATACGGCAGCGCAGCTGAGGCCATGCCGATCTGGCAATCCCGGTCCCGCCCCAGGGTCAGCCAGCAAACCCGCCGTCGTCCAGGAACTGCTGTTCCTCGGCCGTGGTGACACGCCCCAGTACCGCATTGCGATGCGGGAAGCGGCCGAAGCGCTGGATGATCTGCTGGTGCTCCAGCGCTGCAGCGGTGGCGTCCGCATCGTTCAAGGCGCCGATCAGCTGCACTGCACGTGCCTGCTCCTGCAACGCTTCGGCGTGCCCGAAGGGCAGATAGAAGAACAGCCGCAATTGTGCCGAGATCTGTTGGTCGAAGCCGCGCTCCAGCGCCTGGCGGGCGCAGTGCAGCGCCAGTCCATCGGTGGCGTAGGCGTGGGCGCTGCCGCGGAACGCATTGCGCGGAAACTGGTCCAGCAGGATCAGCAGGGCCAGTGCATCTTCGGCACGTTCCAGCCAGTGCGCATACTCGCCGCGTGCGGCAGCGAAATGCTGCTCGCTGAAGTGCTGGCGGAAGTTGGCATCGAACGCGTCGTTACGCGTGAACCAGCGCGCCGCCCCGGCCAATTCCCAGAAAGCCAGCACCACATCGGCCTGTTTGTTGCGCTCCGTTTTGGCAATCATCGACGCTCCCCCTGAGGAATACCGCACAGCATGCACTCTTGCATGTGATGAGGCAGCCGCGACCGCAACCTTCAGCACTTGGCAAGTACCGCGCTGGCGGCTAGGTTTGCGGCCTGTGCTTTCGTTTCACCGGGGAAATCCATGCGTTCCATCCTGTTCGCCGCCCTTGGCGCGGCGCTGCTGTGCGGGCCTGCGTCTGCGGCATCGCGTTTCGTGCAAGACCCCTACCCCAGCACCTACCACGCGCTTGCGTCCGGTCCGGTGCTGATCCAGCACGCCACGGTCCTGACCGGCACAGGCGAGCGGCTGGACGATGCCGACGTGCTGCTGCGCGACGGCAAGGTGGCTGCCGTGGGCCGCGCACTCCAGGCGCCGGCCGATGCACGCCGCATCGACGGCACCGGCAAGTGGGTCACTCCCGGCATCATCGACGTGCACTCGCATCTGGGCGTGTATCCCAGCCCCGGCGTCAGCGCGCACAGCGATGGCAACGAGATGACCGCGCCGGTCACCCCCAACGTCTGGGCCGAGCATTCGATCTGGCCGCAGGACCCGGGCTTCGGCACCGCGCTGGCTGGCGGCATCACCTCGCTGCAGATCCTGCCCGGCTCGGCCAACCTGATCGGCGGGCGCGGGGTCACGCTCAAGAACGTGGCCTCCACCACCTACCAGGGCATGAAGTTCCCGGGCGCGCCCTGGGGCCTGAAGATGGCCTGCGGCGAGAACCCCAAGCGCGTCTACGGCGAGAAGGGCGGGCCGGGTACCCGCATGGGCAACGTGGCCGGCTACCGCGCCGCCTTCATCGACGCGGCCGAGTACCTGCAGAAGAACGCACCGAAGAAAACCGAAAAGAAGCGCCACTGGTGGAGCCGCGGCGGCGACAACGACAGCAGCGGCGATGCCGGCGGCAAGCGCGACCTCAAGCTCGACACGCTGGCCGGCGCCATCAATGGCGACATCCGCGTGCACATCCACTGCTATCGCGCCGACGAAATGGCCACCATGCTGGATCTCTCGAAAGAATTCGGCTTCCACATCGCCGCCTTCCATCATGGCGTGGAAGCCTACAAGCTGGCCGACCGCCTGGCGCAGGACAACGTCTGCGGCGCACTGTGGGCCGACTGGTGGGGCTTCAAGATGGAAGCCTTCGATGGCATCCAGGAGAACATCGCGTTGGTCGACCGCCCGGCCAACAGCTGCGCCATCGTGCATTCGGATTCGGAAGAAGGCATCCAGCGGCTCAACCAGGAAGCGGCCAAGGTGATCGCCAACGCGCGCCGCAGCGGCATGGAGATTCCGCCCGAACGTGCGATCCGCTGGCTCACCAGCAATGCCGCCAAGGCACTGGGCATCGAGCAGCAGACCGGCGCATTGGAGCCGGGCAAGATGGGCGATGTGGTGGTGTGGAACGGCAACCCCTTCAGCTCCTACGCATTGGCCGAACAGGTCTACATCGACGGTGCGCAGGTCTACGACCGCCACAACCGCGCATTGCAGCCGGTCTCGGACTTCATGCTCGGCCAGGAGGTGGCACGATGAGCCGCACACGCCTCGATCGCCCGCGTCTGCGCGCACTGTCAGCCCTGCTGCTCGCGGCGCTGGCCTTGCCCGCCGCCGCCCAGCAGGTGCTGATCCGCGGTGCCACCGTGCACACCGCCACCGCGCAGGGCACGCTGAAGAATACCGATGTGCTGGTGCAGGGCGGCGTGATCCGCGCCATCGGCAGCAACCTGGCGACACCGGCCGATGGCCGCGTGATCGATGCCAGGGGCCGGCCGCTGACCCCGGCATTGTTCGGCGGCATCACCGAGATCGGCATCGAGGAAGTCTCCGGCGAAGACAGCACCGTGGACAGCGGCGTCAAGCTGGCCGATCAACCGATGCGCCCGGAATTCGACGTCACCCTGGCCTACAACCCGGAGTCGGTGCTGGTGCCGGTGGCGCGCGTGGAAGGCATCGGATTCACGGCACTGGGGGCGACCACCAGTGGGGCCTTCATCGCCGGCCAGGGCGGCATCGTGCGGCTGGATGGCAGCCCGGATCCGGTCGGGCCACATGCCCTGTTTCTGCGCATCGGTGCGGCCGCGTCCAACCTGACCGGCAGCTCGCGTGCCGCGCAGTGGATGCTGCTCGATCAACTGGTGGCCGAAGCGCGCGGCCGCGTGCCGGCCGATTCGCCGCATGCCTTGCTGCCCCCGATGGGCCGCAGCGTGCTGGCCAAGTATCTGGCCGGGCAAGGCCGCATCGTGGTGCAGGTGGAACGCGCCGCCGACATCCGCCAACTGCTGCGCTGGGCGCAGCGTGAGAAGGTGCGCATCGCCATCGCCGGGGGCGCCGAAGCCTGGAAGCTGGCCCCGCAACTGGCCCAGGCCAAGGTGCCGGTGCTGGTGAATGCCCTGGCGGATCTACCGGCGACCTTCGACCAGATCGGTGCCACGCTGGAGAACGCCGCGCGCCTGCGCGCCGCCGGGGTGGAGGTCAGCTTCAGCCAGAGCGGCGATGCCTCGCACAACGCACGCAAGCTCCGCCAGCTGGCCGGCAATGCGGTGGCCAACGGCCTGCCGTGGGAAGCCGGCCTGGTCGGGCTGACCCGCGTGCCGGCCGAGATCTTCGGCGTGGCCGATCGCATCGGCAGCATCGCGGTGGGCAAGCAGGCCGACCTGGTGCTGTGGGAAGGCGACCCGCTGGACGTGGCGCACTACGCCGAGCAGGTGTGGCTGGGCGGGCGCGAGATGCCGATGCGCTCGCGTCAGACCGAGCTGCGCGACCGCTACATGCCGCAGGCCGGCCCGTTGCCGCGTGCCTATCTGAAGTAAGCGCGTGCGGCCTGCGGCGATCCAAGCGCCACGCGTCGCATCGCTCCCCGCGCAGTCGATACGTCTGCGCGGCAGCCTGGGCGCTGGGCTGGCGGTGATCCTGGTCCACTGCGGATGGCGTGGCGTGCTTGGGCTCTCCGCACTGGCAGTGACCACCAGGTGCCTGATCGAAGGCCGGCAGGCGATCCACTTGGCCGACCGCCTCGGCCTGCGCTCCGGTAGCGCTGCCGAGGACGCGCTCGGCAACACCGCCACCATGCACGATCTGCGCATGTGCCTGATCGGCGGTGGTCTAGCGTACATGGGCGGTGTGCTGTCATAGCAAGCCGCCGCATCTGACCGGCAGCCCTCGCCGCAGTGACACAGCCCCTCAGGCCTATCGCATGTTTCCGGTTTCAGTCCTGGCACCGCTCGACAGCCGTGGCGTCCCGCCCTGGCGGATGCCTTGTGCCCGCATCACCGCTGCACGACCGTGAGTTCGCTGTTTCAAGGCGGCGAATTGCGTTCGATCGAGCGCGACGTACTACGCCAGGCTCCCGCCACGCTGCAGCGCGGGATGGAAGCGGTGGGCGGGCGTCTGATTCTCACCGCCGATGCGCTGCTGTTTCAGCCACATGTTTTGCATGTGCAGACGCGGTCGCTGAGCCTGCCTCTGCGGCAGATCGTGGCGATGCAGCCCTGTTGGACGCGCCTGTTCGGCGTGGTGCCGATCGCGCCCACATCGTTGGCGGTGCACGTGAGCGATGGAAACGTGCACCGCTTCGTGATCGGCGAGCGCAAGCAATGGATGGCGAATATCGCCTCGCTGCGCGGGGCGTTGCGCTGAGCTGCATAACGACGTCAGCACGGCAGCTGACAAACGACTGCGCCCACCGCCATGTGCGGTGCTGCTCGGTGCGGCATGCACGACGATCGCACTGCAGTGCTTATGCGCTATCTACGCCCACCTGGTAACGACGCGCCGTACTTTTGAAACATTCCATTTGCAAGCGCCGCCCCTGCCTACGGTGCGTACGGTTGGAGCGGCGACGCCTGCACTCTGCCAACCACTCAAAACTTCATTTCCGGAATATCCAACGGCGCGCACGTTCCGCGTCTCCCGCGCTCGCCGCCGCCGTCGCGCTCGCCTAGGATCGCGCGCATGCATCGCCACGATGCCCCGCTTCCGCACGGAGACCCGCATGCCCCGCCCGCGTTTGCACACCCTCGCCTGCGCCCTGTTGTTGTATGCCGGCATCAGCGCACCGGCGATGGCCGCATTCGGCGTCACCCGCAGCAGCGACCGCATCGTGGTGGATACTGGGGCCGAGCTGGTGTTTTCGGTCAATGCCAACAATGGCGATATCGTCTCGATGCGTTATCGCAACAACGAGCTGCAGACCACCGAATCCAAGGGTTCGCATCTCGCCTCCGGGCTGGGCAGCGCCAGCGTGGAGGCACGCGTGGTAGGTGGAGCGATCGTGGTGTCGGCCAAAGCGGGCGATCTGATCCAGTACTACATCGCACGCAAGGGCCGTAACGCGATCTACATGGCGACCTACGCGCCGACCCTGCTACCGGTGGGTGAACTGCGCTTCATTGCGCGCCTGAATGTCGACAAGCTGCCCACTGCACAGCAGGAACCCGATTCCAACGTCGGGACGGCGATCGAAGGCGAGGATGTGTTCCTGCTGCCGGATGGACGTACCAGCTCCAAGTTCTATTCCGCACGACGCATGCTGGACGACCAAGAGCACGGCGTCAGCGGCTCCGGCGTAGCGGTGTTCATGCTGATGGGCAATCGCGAGCACAGCTCGGGTGGGCCGTTCTTCAAGGACATCGCCACGCAGAAAACCCGCGTGACGCATGAGCTCTACAACTACATGTACTCCGACCATACCCAGACCGAGGCCTTCCGCGGCGGCCTGCATGGCGTCTATGGCCTGCTGTTCACCGATGGCGGTGCGCCGTCCAGCGCACAACGCAGCACCGAGTTCATCGATGCCACGCTGGGGCTCAGCGGCTACCTGGCCAGCAGCGGGCGCGGCGGCGTCAGCGGGCGGGTGAGCGGCGTGCTGGCCGGGCAACCAGCGGTGATCGGCCTGCGTAACGCGCAGGCGCAGTACTGGGCCACCGCCAATGGCAGCGGCGATTACCAGATTGCCGGTGTGCGCCCGGGCCGCTATCGCATGACGCTGTATCAACACGAGCTGGAGGTGGCACAACGCGATGTCGAAGTGTTCGCCAATGCCACCGCACACGCTGCCTTGCAGGCGACAGCACTGCCAGGCACGCTGATATGGCAGATCGGCGTTGCCGACGGCACTCCGGGCGGATTCCGGCATGCCGACCTGCTGCCGCGCGCGCATCCTTCCGACACACGCATGCGCTGGACCCCGCTCACCTACACCGTGGGCTCCAGCAATGTTGGCAGTTTCCCCGCAGTGCAGTGGCGCGGCATCAACACGCCCACCCGTATCGACTTCACCCTGGCATCCAACGCGGTGCGCGCTTATCGCCTGCGCATCTTCGTGCCGCTGGCCCAGGTCAGTGCACGTCCGCAGGTCAGCGTGAATGCCCGCTGGAACGGGCCGGTGCCTGCTGCGCCCACGCAGCCCAAGACGCGTGGCATCACCCGTGGCACCACGCGCGGCAACAACACGCTGTACGAGGTGGACATTCCAGCCTCCGCACTGCAGACGGGCAGCAACCGCATCGAGATCGGCATCGCTTCGGGATCGCCGGACAACGGCTACCTGAGCCCGGCCCTGGTCTTCGACAGCGTGCAGCTGGTGGCGTTGTAGCGACGCCGGCAGGGGTTCGGCCATGGTGCCGGCAGCTGCCGCTTGCGGCGATGCCTGCGCCGACTGTCGGCGCGCAGCGTGCCATGCATCACGTCAGCACGATACAGCCGTGCATGGACCGCCTCGGCCGCGGCCCATGCGCTGTCGTCGGCATTGGGAGTTACTTGGCGTCCATGGTGGCGCTGACCTTGGCCCAGCCGTTGCCGCGCACCACTTCGAAGCCTGCCTCAGCCGCGTGCAGGTACATGCTGTTGTTGTAGCGGCCGTCCTTGGAGCGGTTGTTCTGCAGCCAGGTCAGGAACGGCTTGGCATCGATATTGAGACTGCCGCTGGTCTTGAGCGTGGGCTGGCCCGCGGTACCGGTGGGGATGAAGGTGTAGACGTAGTAGCCGGCGCCGGAGTTGAAGCCTTCCCACAGATCGAAGGTGCGCCCGCCGGCGGTGATCACCTTGGTCGCGGTCACGGTGCCGATCGGCCAGGAGTTATGGTCGCCCCAGATCATCACTTCCAGCTGCGGGTTGCCCTTGGTGGTATCCCAGCGGAAGAAGATGTCGTAGGCGAAATCGCCCGCCAGGTTGCTGCCGCCGGCGCTGTAGTTGAACTTGAACGGCAGCGAGCTGATCGCCGAAATCTGCTTGGGAAACAGCTTGTCGCTGGTCGGATTCCAGTCGTAGTGCCAGCCGCGCACGATCGCCGGGTAGCCGTAGAGGTTGTAGTCTGCGAAATTGAAGGTGACCGTCAGTTCGGGCGTACTGCCGGTTCCGAAAGTGCCCTGGATGATGTTGTTGGGGTCGTTGAAGTTGTTGACCCATGCATAGTGGTTGCCAAAGATCTTGTAAGGCCCCGCCAGGGCCGCCGGTGCCAGCGCCACCAGGCCGATGGCCAGCGCCGCCTTCCACCAGCGCGATGCACGTCGCCGGGGGCGAGGCGTCTGCGCGCCGGTCTGAGCGAGGGAGTTCGATGGGGTGGTGTGCATTGGACTCTCCATTGTGTTCGGCGCAGCGACACCGGTACGGCGCCACCGAGACCTGCCCTGTAGCGGTCGCGACCGACCCTAGCAGCGCCTGCGCGAGAGGAGCTATAGCGATTCCGGCAGGGCGGGCGCGCCAAGCGCGATAGCGGGCGCCACCAGTCACCCGAAGCGTGTCCTGGTTCTCAGTTCCTGCCCATTGCCTAGGCACGGCATCATGTCCCGCCCAGGTGCTCAGCCCCGCCAAGCGTGCCAATGCTGCACAGCCACATGCATCTGCCTGCCAGCGGGCGGGCGATCATGCGGTTGGTGGGTGTCGATGACCCGGGCCCCTGAAGCTGTCCCTGCCCTCCCGCGCAGGCAAGGCGCCGGCGGCGACGAGTCCGCGGCTGCAGGCCCGCCGGCCCGGGCATTCAGCGCATGGGTCTACGCCTGGGACCGGTTTTGCGATAGCGTTCGCACTTGGAGACGACGCAATAGCCGGAGGGGGCGACGATGCGCATCGGAATCGTGGTGGACAGTGCGTGCGACCTGCCGCAGGACTTCATCCAACGCAACAACGTCATCGTGCTGCCGATCAGCGTCAGGATCGGCGAAGCCGTGCTGGCCGATCACCGCGACGAGGAGGCCACGCTGAGCTTCCTGCAGGCGCATGTCGCCGAGCGCGGGCACGAGGCCGAGACCACGCCGTTTTCGGTCAACCATATCCGCGACCTGTTCCTGCAGCAGTTGGTGATCGACTACGACCATGTGTTCTGCCTGACCATCTCCAAGCTGCGCAGCCAGATTTTCGACAATGCCATGCAGGCCAGCTTCGCGATCCTCAACGACTACAAGCCGATCCGCCAGGCGGCCGGCCACAGCTCGCCGTTCGCGCTGCGCGTGATCGACACGCTCAACCTGTTCGCCGGGCAAGGCATCACCGCGGTGGAAGCGGTACGCCTGCGTGACCAGGGCCAGGGCGTGGCAGCGATCCGCAGCCGCCTGGAACAGCTGGCCGAACACACCTATGGCTACATGATTCCACGCGATCTGTACTACCTGCGCGCACGTGCCCGCACCAAGGGCGATCGCAGCGTGGGCCTGATCGGCGCCGCGTTGGGCAGCGCGCTCGACATCAAGCCGGTGCTGCGCGCCTATCGCGGCGTCACCGAGCCGGTGGCCAAGCTCAAGGGCTTCGAACCGTCTGCCGAAAAGCTGTTCGGCTTCACCGTGCGCAAGATCCGCGAAGGCCTGATGACACCTACCGTGTGCGTGGGGTACGGCGGCGAGCTGTCCGAGCTGCATGCCCTGCCCGGCTACACCGCGCTGCAGGCTGCCTGCCAGAGCCATGGCGTGGAATTGTTCGAAAGCGTGATGAGCCTGACCGGCATGGTCAACGTGGGCAAGGGCGCGCTGGCAGTGGCATTCGCGGCCGAACCGCACACCTTCTCCGCCTGAAGCAACAGCGCGCGGGCATCTGCGTCCTCGACGGTGTTGTCACCCCGTCTTGGCTAACGTGCCGCCGTCATCCAACGGAGTCTTCCCATGCCTGTCAGCTACTCGATCAGCCTGCCCGACCCCAAGCTTGCCCGCGGCAGCGCACCGTCGGTGAGCTTCACCGCCAATGGCGCCGAGGCGTTTGCCGAACAGCTGCAGGCGGCCTTGCGCGACCCGGCCTGGTTCGATCGCTGGCGCCAGCTGCAGGCCGACCCGGACGAGGTGGACCCGGCGCTGGGCATCACCGACCCGGCGGCGACGGTCACCGGCAAACAGCAGGATCTGCGCGTCGACCTGGTGGCCACCACCAGCATCCCCGGCGATCTATTCAAGCAGCGCATGCAGGCACTGGCCGGCGGTCACTGGGAAATGCGCGACGTGCGCTGACGCACCACCATCAAGGCGATGCCGCCACGCTGCCTGCGTGGCGGCGCGCTCACTCTTGCGCCAGGGCACGGCGCGGCCAGCGCCATTTCAGGTTGACCGCCAGCGTGCCGACCACGATCAGCGCAAGACCCAGCCACTGCACCGGCACCAGGGCGTGGCCGTACAGCAGATAGTCCAGCAGCAGCGTGACCAGCGGATAGACGAACGCCAGCACGGCGATCGTGGCCACCCGCAGATGCCGGTACGCCGAATAGAACAGCACATATACGATCCCGCTGTGGATCACGCCCAGCCCCACCAGCCAGACCCAGTGCAGCCCCGGGTGCAGCGCGGCGCGGCTGGAAAACCCGGCCAGCAACAGCGCACCGACCCAACATTGCACCGTCACCACCGCCAACGGCCGCTCACGGCTGATGCGGCGCGACATCAATAGCGACGCACCGCAGAGCAACGCCGCCAGCAGGGTCAAGGCGATACCCAGCAGGTAGCCGCGATCGGCCGCCTCCCACAGCCGTGCCGGATTGGCCGAACACGCCACACCGATGAACGCCAGCAACGTCCAGCCCAGGTCGGCGCGGCGCGTGCGCTCGCCCTGCAGCAACGCCGCCAACAGCAGCATCACGAACGGAAACACGTGATAGACCATCGTCGCCACGCCGATCGACGAGCGCGCCATGCCGGCGAACAAGGCCACCCAGTTCAGCACCAGCAAGACGCCGCTGACGACCGCATCGCGCAGCAACACGCGCTCACGCCACAGCCCGCGCAGCTGCCCGCCGATCAGACCGCAGACGGTGAGAAACAGCGCACCGAACAGGCAGCGATAAAACACCGCCGTTACCGGATCCTGCCCGCTCTCATGCACGAACACGCCCACCGACCCGATCAACACTTCGGCCACCAGCAATTGCCAGATCGCACGTCGCGCAGTGCCGGCCGATGTCGCTTGAAAAGACAAAAAAGCGATGCTCATAGCGCAATCGTTCCCTGCAGATACTGCACGGCGCTGCCGCGCACGTACACATGCTGCGGCTCCACCCGGCAGGCAAGTTCGCCGCTGCGCGCAGATGCCTGCAGCGCGGTCAGCTGCGTCTTGCCCAGCCGGCCCGCCCAGAGCGGCGCCAGCGCCGCATGGATCGACCCGGTCACCGGATCTTCGCTACCGCCATTGGCTGGCCAGAAGTAGCGCGAGACAAAGTCATGCCCCGTCCCTGGCGCGGTCACTGCTACATCGCGCGCCGCCAGCGCCAGTATCCGGCTCAGGTCTGGCACTACCTCACGCACCTGGCGTTCATCGGCGTAGACGGCGATATGCGCCTGCGCGTTCGCATAGACAGCCTGTGGCGCGATCGACAACGACGCCAATACGGATTGCGGCGCCACCGGCAGCAACGCCGGCATCTGGTTGGGAAAGCGCAGCTCGAAGGTCTGCTCGCCCACCCGGGCGCCCGCAATCTCGCCGACTGCGGGCGCCCGCAGTCGCAACGGAAAGACAGCGTCCTGATGCATCGCAATCACCAACGCGCTGGCCAGGGTCGCATGCCCGCAGAAACCGACTTCCTTGAGCGGCGAAAACCAGCGAATGTCGAATACCCCGCGCGCGTCGCGCACGAAAAATGCGGTCTCCGACAGATTGTGTTCGCTGGCAATCGCCTGCATCAGCGACTCCGGCAGCCATTCCTGCAACGGCACCACGGCTGCAGGATTGCCCTTGAAGCGCACCGTGGTGAACGCATCGACGATAAACACTGAAAGCAGCACGACCAAACCTCACGGAAGAGGACACACCTGGCGCATGCACCGGGCACGGCCAGTCTGCAATGCGCCACACGACCATGACAGATTCAGATACGCTGCAAATCGACCACTACAGATCGAGGGCACCGGCACATGCTTCTGTACGAATCGCTGGCCACCCAGCTGCGACAGCAGATCGACCGCGGCACCCTGCGCGCCGGCGAGCGCCTGCCCTCGATCCGGCAATTGGCCGCCAATCACGGCATCAGCACCGCAACGGCAGTGCAGGCCTGCCTGCAGCTGGAACGCGAAGGACGCGTACAGGCGCGGCCACGCTCCGGTTACTTCGTGCGTACCACCGCCGCTGCATTGCCTGTCTCAACGCCCGCACCGCGCCGGCGCAAACCCGGCATGGTCGACAACCCGGCCTTGCAGCGCGTGCTCGACACCGTTGCGCGTACCGACCTGGTGCCGTTGCACACCGCCACTCCCGCGCCGGCGCTATTGCCGACCGCACAGCTGGCGGCCGCCCTCTCGCGTCAGTTGCGCCGCAAACGCAGCGCCGCACTGGACTACGCACCGCCACAAGGCCAGGCCGCCCTGCGCCGGCAGATCGCACAGCGTTACGCACACTGCGCAACCACTGTGCCTGCAGAAGAAGTGGTGATCACCGCCGGCGCGATGGAAGCCATCAGCCTGGCACTGCGCACGCTCACCGCACCGGGCGATGTGGTGCTGGTGGAAACGCCCACCTACCACGGCATCCTGCAGGCGGTGGCCGCGTTACGGCTCAAGGTGCTGGAAGTGCCCAACCGCGCCGGTCATGGCATCGATGTGGCGCGCCTGGACGCGCTGCTGCAACGCACGCCGGTGCGTGCGGCAGTGCTGGTGCCCAACTTCAACAATCCCAATGGCAGCCTCACGCCCGACGCTGCCAAACGCGCGCTACTGGATAGCTGCGCACGTCACGGCACCGTGGTGATCGAAGACGATATCTACGGCGAACTGGATTGGTCGGGCCAGCGACCGCGCCCGCTACGGCACTTCGATACGCATGCCAACGTGATCACCTGCGGCTCGTTCTCCAAGGTACTCTCGCCCGGCCTGCGCGTGGGCTGGTTGCTCGGCGGCGACTGGACCGATGCCCTGGTGCGGGCCAAATACTTTTCCACCGTCGGCAGCGCCAGCCTGCCGCAATTGGCACTGGCCGATTATCTGGCGCAACACGATCTGGAACGGCATCTGCGCAAGCTGCGCCGCACCCTGGCCGACAACGGCCAACGCCTGCGCGATGCGATCATGCGGCATTGGCCTGAGGGCACGCGGGTGGGCGACCCGGCCGGCGGACTTTCGCTGTGGCTGCAATTGCCCGAGGGTGGCAGTGGCCAGGCCTTGTTCGAAGCCGCATTGGCCGAAGGCATCGGCACCTCGCCGGGCCATCTGTATTCCAGCCGCGGCGACTACGCTGATCACATCCGCCTGAGCTGCGGCCAGGCCTGGAGCGAGACGCTGGAGCGCGCAATGCGGCGATTGGGGAAGCTGGCAGCGCAGGGGGCATGCTAGCGCGGAAATAGCAAGCCCCTCTCCCACCGGGAGAGGGGTTGGGGTGAGGGTACGCGGCGAAGCCCTCGCTACGCTCAACCGCATGCGGCTTCGCCCGTACCCTCATCCGCCCCTTCGGGGCACCTTCTCCCGAAGGAAGAAGGGATCACTTTCGGTCTGCGGTCGTCTGCGTTGCCGCCAATCGGTGCGACCCGGGGACCGCGAGATATCTGCCACTTGCCGGGCCATCCCATCCCGTCCCACCCGATCACACCCTCAACCGCCCTCCATCACCCGCGCAGAGCCGCCGCATGATGCGCGATGTGCTCGCCGATAAAGCTGGCGATGAAGTAATAGCTATGGTCATAGCCTGGCTGCATCCGCACGGTGACCGGATAGCCGGCCGCGTTGGCGGCATCCTCGAACAGCGCGGTCTTCAGTTGGTTCTGAAGAAATTCGTCCGCATCGCCCTGGTCGATCAACAGCGGCAACCGTTCCTGCGCCTGCGCGATCAGCGCGGTGGCGTCATACGCCTTCCAGCCGTCGCGATCCTCGCCCAGATACTGCCCAAACGCTTTCTCGCCCCACGGCACCTGGCTGGGTGCCACGATTGGCGAAAACGCCGACACGCTGCGGTAGCGGCCCGGGTTCTTCAATGCGATGGTCAAGGCGCCATGCCCGCCCATCGAATGGCCGCTGATGGCGCGCGCACCGGTGGTGGCAAAGTGCGCTTCGATCAGCGCCGGCAATTCATTCACCACGTAGTCGTACATGCGGTAGTGCGCCGCCCACGGCTGCTGCGTGGCATCGACGTAGAAGCCGGCGCCCTTGCCGATGTCGTAGCCTTCCGCATCGGCCACATCGTCGCCGCGCGGGCTGGTGTCCGGCGCCACCAGGATCACGCCGTGCTCGGCGGCATAGCGCTGCGCGCCGGCCTTGCTGATGAAATTCTGCTCGGTACAGGTCAATCCGCTCAGCCAGTACAGCACCGGCAATGGGCCATCGGCCGCCTGCGGCGGCAGGTAGACGCCCACCTGCATGCTGCACCCCAGGCTCTGCGACTGATGCCGATACACATCCTGCCAGCCGCCGAAACAGGCGCGGTGTTCGATACGTTCCATGAAGATTCCTTACGAAGAGAAAACCCTGCGGCCGGATCGCCAGCCGCAGGGTTGGACCATCAATGCAGCAAACCCTTCTTGCGTGCCACCTGCGTCGACAACGCATCCATCAACGCCGGCGACAGGCAATCATAGGGCGGCAAGCCCAACTCGGTCAGGCGCGCGCGCACTGCATCCATCTGCTCCGGCGGCGTGCCGGTTTCGATGATGGAGGAGACAAATGCGGCAAACCCCGGCGCCGACCAGCCCTGTTGCCTGGACAACTCGGTGTGCACGAAATCCAGCCCGTAGAACGCATGCTCCTTGTTCTCGATGCGGCCGAACAGGTGCACACCGCAGCCGGTGCAGGCATGGCGCTGGATCGCCGCGCTTTCATCGACGATCTTCAGCTTTTCTGCGTGCGCGGTCACCTTGACCTTGTCCCGCGGCGCCACCGCGATCACCGAAAAAGTGGCGCCCTCCGGTTTCCAGCATTTACTGCAGCCGCATGCGTGGTTGTGCGCAGTCTGCGCGCCCACTTCAACCGTGACCTTGTCGGTGGCGCAGTGGCACTCCAGGGTTCCCCCCTGAAAGTTCTCTGCACCGCCTCGCGCAACACCACCATCCACCGAAGGATGAATCGACACATTCGTCATGACGCCCCTCCCGGAGTCTCGGGTTTCACGTGCGCGGAAGCGGCCGCGCGCCGCTCCTGGCCGTCTGGTCAGAAATGAATCACGGTGCGGATCGACTTGCCTTCATGCATCAGGTCGAAGGCGTGGTTGATCTCGTCCAGCGGCATGGTGTGGGTGATGAACGGATCCAGATCGATCTCGCCCTTCATCGACTGCTCCACCATGCCCGGTAACTGCGTGCGGCCCTTGACCCCACCAAATGCCGAACCGCGCCACACGCGCCCGGTCACCAGCTGGAATGGACGGGTGCTGATTTCCTGGCCGGCACCGGCCACACCGATGATGACGCTCTCGCCCCAGCCCTTGTGGCAACACTCCAGCGCCGAACGCATGACATTGACGTTGCCGATGCACTCGAAGCTGAAATCCACCCCGCCGTCGGTCAACTCGACGATGACGTCCTGGATCGGCTTGTCGTAGTCCTTGGGGTTGATGCAATCGGTGGCGCCCATGCTGCGCGCAAGGTCGAACTTGCCCGGGTTGGTGTCGATGGCCAGGATGCGCCCGGCCTTGGCCTGCACCGCGCCCTGGATCACCGCCAGACCGATACCGCCCAGGCCGAACACCGCCACGCTTTCGCCCGGCTTGACCTTGGCGGTGTTGTGCACCGCACCGATGCCGGTGGTGACGCCGCAACCGAGCAGGCAGACCTTTTCCAGCGGCGCCTCCGGGTTGACCACCGCCAGCGAGATCTCCGGCACCACGGTGTATTCGCTGAAGGTGCTGCAACCCATGTAGTGGTAGATCGGCTCGCCGTTGTAGGAGAAGCGGGTGGTGCCGTCCGGCATCAGGCCCTTGCCCTGGGTGGCGCGCACCGCCTGGCACAGGTTGGTCTTGCCGGACAGGCAGAACTTGCACTTGCGGCATTCGGCGGTGTACAGCGGGATCACGTGGTCGCCAACCTTGACGCTGGTGACGCCTTCGCCCACCTGCTCGACGATGCCACCGCCTTCGTGGCCGAGCACCGACGGGAAGATGCCTTCCGGGTCGTCGCCGGACAGCGTGAAGGCATCGGTGTGGCACACGCCGGTATGGGTGATGCGGACCAGCACTTCGCCGGCCTTCGGCGGTGCGACGTCGATCTCGACGATTTCCAGCGGCTTGCCGGGTCCGAATGCAACTGCTGCACGGGATTTCATGGAATAACGCTCCTGACAGGGATGTTCGGGGAAGGGCGCGGCGATGCCGGCCCGGTGGGAGTTCATTTGAGGTAGGACCGGACCAGACCGAGCAGATCCTGCACACGCTCGGCACGTTGCGCATCGGACGCAGCGGCATGTCCGAAGTCTTCACGGATATGCGCTTCAAGCACCTGCGACATCAGCCCATTGACGGCCCCCCGGATCGCGGCGATCTGCTGTAGCACCGGGGCGTAGTCCGCGCCCGACTGCAGCGCGCGCTCAAGCGCGTCGCACTGCCCGCGCAGGCGCCGTACCCGCGCCAGTGCGCGTTTCTTTTCCAGCGGCGAATGCGGCATGCCGGCCCTCGACCCAGGATACTGGGGGGCAGTATAGGGAAATCCGGCAAAAAAGCGATGCCGATGCAGGCAACTGCATCCAGCAGGGAACTGGCGATGAACAGTGATCACGCTCACACCAGCGCCGATCTGCGCTTCGGCGCCCCTGGATGCAGGCCGGAAAGCAGCACCTGCTGCATTGCCGCATGCGCAGCGCGGCACGCGATGAGTTCTAGCGTCCTGCAGGCGCCTGGCGGGCCTGCTTGAACTGCCTGCAGGCATCGCGGAAGCGCTGCAGGTTGGGCGAGAAGAACTTGTCGCGATGCCAGATCAGGAAGAACCGCCGGGTCAACCGCGGCAGCCCGCTGTTCAGTGGCTGCAGCTTCTTCGACGCGATCAGCCCGTCCACCACCCACCGCGACAGGCAGCTCACGCCCAACCCTTGCACCAGCATGTTCTTGATCGCCTCGGAACTGCCGATCTGGCGCGTATCCGAGAGCGTATGCAGATGCCGCAGCAGCGCCTGTTCCACCTCTTCGCGCGTGCCCGAGCCTGGCTCGCGCAACAGCCAGTCGGCATCGCGCAGCTGGGCCGGCGTGACCTTCGGCCGCTTGGCCAACGCATGCCGGCGGCCGACCACCACCACCAGCTCATCCACCAACCAGGGTTCGGCGTGCAGTTCCGGCAGATGACACGGCCCTTCGATCAGGCCCATGTCGAGCTCGAAGTTCGCCACCTTGCCGGCAATACGGCTGCTGTTGGCGCTGTCCATGTCCACGCGCAATTCGGGTGCCTGCGTGTGCAGCGCCCGCAGCACCAGCGGCAACACGTAGTTGCCGATGGTCGTACTGCAGCCGATCTTCAGGCGACCTGCCAACGCGGCAGCGCCCGGCGTGAATCCGGCCTCGATCGCGTGGGCGCCATCGAGCAGCTTGCGTGCCTGCGGCAGCAGTGCGGCGCCGACATCGTTGAGCACCAGCCGCTTGCCCACCCGATCGAACAACTGCGTGTCCAGCGCATGCTCCAGGTCGTTGAGCGCCGCACTAGTGGCCGACTGCGACAACGCCACGGCCAGCCCGGCACCGGTGGTGCTGCCATGCTGGGCGATGGCGCAGAAGATCTGGAGCTGGCGTAACGTCAGACGCACGACCTACCTGCCTTTTGGGTAAGAGATAGCGATATTACCCGTTTTACAGGTATAGCCATTGGTTCGACACTGCGGTCGTCACCATCGCATCGCCTCTGATCATGCGCACGCCCAACGCACTGTCTGGCCCCCGGCAACTCCGTCCCTTGGCTGCGTTGTCCGGCCCACGCGAGCTCGTCCGCCAGTTCACCCCGAACTGGTTCGCCGCCACCATGGGCACCGGCATCTTCGCGCTGGCGCTCGCGCAACTGCCCCGGCACAACCCGGGCCTGGCGGCGGTGGGCGAGCTCCTGTGGCTGTGCAACGGCGCCCTGTTCCTGTTGTTCAGCCTGCTGTATGCGGCGCGCTGGGCCCTGTTCTTCGATGAAGCCCGACGGATTTTCGGTCATGCCTCTGCGTCGCTGTTTCTGGGCACCATTCCGATGGGGCTGGCGACCGTGATCAACGGCCTGCTGCTGTACGGCGTGCCTCGCTGGGGCAGTGCCGTTGTCCCGCTGGCCGAGGTGCTGTGGTGGGTGGATGTGGCACTCGCGCTGGCATGCGGGGTGGGCGTGCCGTATCTGATGTTCACCCGCCAGCAGCACCGGCTCCAGGACATGACTGCGCTGTGGCTGCTACCGGTGGTGGCCGCCGAGGTAGCCGCTGCCAGCGGCGGCCTGCTGGCAGCGCAGCTGGCAGATGCGCAGGCGCAATTCATCGTGACCATCGCCAGCTACGCGCTATGGGCGTATTCGGTGCCGGTGGCGATGAGCATCCTGGCGATCCTGCTGCTGCGCATGGCATTGCATCCGCTGCCGCCAGCCAGCATGGCGGCCTCGATCTGGCTGTCGCTCGGCCCGCTCGGCACCGCTGCATTGGGCCTGCTGTCGATCGGCCAGCATGCTGCCGCCATTTTCGCCGCGCAGGGCCTGGCCGACCTGGGACGCATCGCCGGTGGTCTGGGCGTGATCGGTGCGGTGCTGTTCTGGGGCGCGGGGGCGTGGTGGCTGCTGCTGGCGGGGTTGATCACGGCCGGTTATTTCCGTGCCGAGGTGCCGTTCAACCTCGGCTGGTGGGGCTTCACCTTTCCGCTGGGCGTGTACGCGCTGGCCAGTCTGAAACTCGCTACCGCCCTGCATCTGACGATCTTCGATGCCGTCGGCACGGGGCTGGTCGTGGCACTGGCGGCGCTATGGGCAGTCACGGCAGGCAGGACCGCGCTGGGCGCGTATCGCGGCGACCTGTTCGTGTCGCCATGCCTAGCAGATGCGCAGCGGGATGCCGCCGCGCAGTGACGCGCGTGGCGGACAGCAGTGAACAATGCGCCGGCACGACCTGCCGCGTGCAGCGGCGGCGGCAGGCGGTGTCGCAAGCGGCCGACGCGCCAGATCAGCGCTCGACGACTACCGGTGCCGTGCCGATCGCCGCTGCGGCGGCGTGCTCGGGTAGCGAGGCCAGCACCGCAGCGCGGAACCGCGCCGGAAATGCGCTGTCATTGGCCTGATAGAACGCGCGGGCATTGGCCGACAGGTGATCGAGCGCTGCCTGCGACAAGGCCAGCGCAGCCGCCACCGCATGCGCAATGCCGGGCCCATCGACGTAGTAATACGACGCCAGGCGCCGCTGACGCACCTCGGCCACCGGGATCAGCACGCCATGCTCCGGCCTGACCAGCTCGTTCATGGGTTCGCCATCGGTGGCCAGGGTCACCGCCCCCACGCTGAGCGCTTCCATCAGGTAATGCCCGAAGCCTTCGGCCTCGGAGGGGCAGATGTGGAACAGGTGGGCGTTCTGCAACCGGCGCAGTTCGGCATCGTCCAGATAGCCGACCCGGTGGTCGATATTGGGCGCAGCCACGGGCTTGCCGGCGGTGCGCGGGTTCTGCACCACCGTCAGCAACGGCCATTCCGGGTGCTGCTTCCAGGTCTCCAGCAGTACCCGGGTGCCCTTGGCGGTACTGCGCCCGGCCAGATGGAAGAACGCGCGCTGGCGCGGCACCTGCGCATCGAAGCGGTCCGGGCTGGTGAAGCCGATGTAGCGCGTGGTGCAGCCCAGGGTCTGGAAGATGCGCTCGGCGTGATGGGTCTTGCACAACACCGCATCGAACTTCGGCAGCAACGGCAACCATTTGGGCAACAGCCACTCCGGGTTGGGCACCAGCAGATTCTTCTGCCCCAGCGGCAGGCAGCGTGCATAGACGCGCTCGGAAAAGATCTGCAACGGCACCCGACCGAACAGGGCGCGGCTGGCCCACAGGCGTGCTTCGCGCCCGCTGTCCTGCAGCCGCTGGCTGGTGAACCCGACCTCCTGCACCGGCACCCCGCCAGCGCGCAGGGTCTGCGCCATCAGCACCAGGTCGCGGGTCAGGCCCACGCCATTGTCGCGGCTGATCACCCGCATCATCGGAAACGCCTTGTCATGCGCACGCTCGCCACCACGGTGGCACAGCGTCGAAGCGATGATGTCCTGTGTGATGTCTCGTCCCGTCATGTCGCTTTACATGTGTGCCAATGGTTGACAAATTTGATCGTTATGATGGCAGTTCCAGCCATATACCTGCGAGCACCATGTATCCGGCAGCCTCAGCCTCCACCCTGCGCGGGCCAGCGTCCGCGCCACCGACGACAACCTCCATGGACCTGCAGCAACCCCGTGTTCTCGTGGTCGACGACGATCCCGACCTGCGCAAGCTGATCGGCGAGTTCCTGAGCGCCCATGGCTACCAGGTGGACGTGGCCGAAAACGTGGCGGACATGCGCACCAGCATGGCGCGGCAGCGTCCGGGTCTCATCGTACTCGACGTGATGATGCCTGGAGAAGATGGGCTCAGCGCGGCCCGCGCCCTGGCCAGCGAGCGCGGTTCACCGGCGGTCATCATGCTCAGCGCACTGGGCAACGACACCGACCGCATCATCGGCCTGGAAGTGGGCGCCGACGACTACCTGGCCAAACCCTGCAATCCGCGCGAATTGCTGGCCCGCGTGCGCGCCCTGCTGCGCCGCAGCCAGGCCAGCAACGAGCAGGCCGACCCGCGCGGCAACGTCTACGAATTCGCCGGCTGGCGGCTGGACGTGGTGCGGCGCGACCTGCGCGACCCCACCGGCATCTTCATCAATCTGTCCGACGGCGAATTCGCGCTGCTGCGCACCTTTGTCGAGCACCCGCAGCGCGTGCTCAGCCGCGATCAGCTGCTGGACTACGCCCGCGGCCGCGACACCGACGTCTACGACCGTGCCATCGACAGCCAGATCAGCCGCCTGCGCCGCAAGATCAATGAGCGCGTCCATACCGAGTTGATTCGCACCGTGCGCAACGAAGGCTACATGCTGCTGCCGAGCGTCGCGCGCCTGTGAGCGAACCGGCACGGCGCGGGCTGTCGATCTTTGCCCGTACCTTCGTGTTGCTGGCGGTGGCCCTGCTCACCGCCCAGATCATCGGCATCGCCCTGTTGGTGATGCGCACCCCGGTATACGAGCCGCCGGTGCATCCGCCCGAAGTGGTGGCGCTGCTGTCCACGCGCATGCCGGCCGGCAGCCAGACCCTGAAGGTGCACGATGGTGCGCAGGCGCCGACGCCGCCTGCAGATCAGGTCCGCGACCCATTCGCGGAAATGCTGCTGGCCCATTGGCTGGATGTCGACACGCGCCACGTACGGTTCTACCGCAGCGCCGAGGACCGCGACGGCCTGTTCCCGGACAGCGACCAGGCGCAGCGTCTGCCCGATCCGCAACCCAGCAGCGCGCCGCCGACCGCTCCGCGATGGCCCCCAGGCCGGGCGGCCGATGCGGGCGCCTTCGGCAACGGGCCGCGCCCGGACCAGGCGCCCGAGGATTGGGAAAGCGAGCGGCTGACTCCCGGCGTGCCGTTGCTGGATGGCTTCACCGCCGCACTGCAGCAGCCCGATGGCCGCTGGCGCACGGTGGAATCGCCACGGCGTCAGCTGTCGGCCGAGTTCAAGACCCATATCGTGCTGCTGTTCCTGGCCGGCCTGCTGGCCAATGTGCCGCTGGCCTGGTGGTTCTCGCGCGCGTTGTCGGCGCCGATCAAGCGCTTTGCCGAGGCCGCCGACCGGCTGGGCCGCAATCCCCACGCCGCCGCCTTGCAGCGCAGCGGCCCACCGGAGATCGTGCGCGCGGCCGATTCGTTCAATGCCATGCAGGGCCGCCTGAACCGCCTGATCAACGAGCGCACCCACATGGTCGCTGCGATCGCGCACGACCTGCGCACGCCGCTGGCACGGTTGTCGTTTCGCCTGGACGACCTGCAGCCGCCACTGCGCGACAAGGCGCTGGCCGATATCGACGAGATGAAGGCGATGATTTCCGCAGCGCTGGATTTCATCCAGAACGATCGCCATCGCGGCGAACGCGCGCCGCTGGATCTGCGCCTGCTGGTGGAGAGCGTGGTCGACAATGCCACCGACATCGGCGCCGATGCGGTGCTCCTGCCCGGGCCGGCGATCACCCTGGATGGCGACCCATTGGCATTGCGCCGCGCGGTGATGAACCTGCTCGAAAATGCCTTGAAATACGGCAAATGCGCACGCCTGCAGCTGCAGCGCGACGGCGAAGACGGGGTGCTCTGGATCGACGATGACGGCCCGGGCATCGACCCATCGCAGCGCGAACAATTGCTGCTGCCGTTCGTGCGTGGCGAGACCTCGCGCAACCGCGGCACCGGCGGCATCGGCCTGGGGCTGTCGGTCGCACACAGCATCGTGCTGGCCCATGGCGGCGACCTGCGCCTGGACAATCGCGCCCAGGGCGGCCTGCGCGTGACCGTACGCCTGCCGTGCATGCCGGAGCGACGCTGACCTCGAGCACGTCGGTCGGTCACTGGGGCTCAGATCGATTACGTGGGCGTGGACCGGTGGCGATCAGTATCCGGCGTCGGCACTGCCCGCAAGTCGGCAGCCCTTGCGATGACCACTCAGACAGTTGGCAACCCCTAGCGAGCAGCCGTCAGGTGTGGATGGACTCCGCGCTCGGAACCGAAGCGGACGCGTAGCCCGCCGCCGATTCCGGACAACGCCAGCGCCCACCCGGCAGCGGCGCAGTCGTGTTGTCCGCTGTTTTAGTGAAAACAGCGCAAGCGCTCCGCGTCGCTCCCAGCGCATTCCGCATCACGACCCGGCCAGACGCGCGGCAATGCCAGCGCGCCCGTCACTGCCGGTCTCGAGACTCAGTAGGCGAACTCGCGGAACACGCGATCGATATCGCCGTTCCACGCGCCGTGGTACAGCGCCAGCTTGCGCTCGGCAGCGGTGACGCCGCTTTGGGCGATCTCGGCAATCACGTCGAGAAACCCGGTTTCATCCTGGCCGTCGCGATTCAGGCGCGCACGCCGGCGCAGCCCCTCACGGGCGATGTCGACCGCCTCCACCGCCAGGTCGCGCACGGTGCCATTGCGGAACGGCAGGCCCAGTGCGTGCTTGGGCACGCCGTCGCGCAGCGCGTGCCGCTCGGAGGGGCTGACATCCTTGACCAGGTCCCAGGCCGCATCCAGCGCGGTGTCGTCGTACAGCAGGCCCACCCAGAACGCCGACAGCGCGCACAGGCGATTCCAGGGGCCGGCATCGGCGCCGCGCATTTCCAGGTATTTCTTCAGGCGCACTTCCGGGAATGCGGTGGTCATGTGGTCCGACCAATCGCGCAGCGTCGGCAGCGCGCCCGGCAATGCCGGCAGCTTGCCTTGCATGAAATCGCGGAAGCTCTGCCCGCTGGCATCGTGATAGACGCCGTTGCGGTAGGAGAAATACATCGGCACATCGAGCAGGTAATCGACGTAGCGCTCGTAGCCGAAGCCGTCTTCGAACACGAAATCCAGCATGCCGGTGCGGTCGGCGTCGGTGTCGGTCCAGATATGCGAGCGGTAGCTCAGGTAGCCGTTGGGCTTGCCCTCGGTGAACGGCGAATCGGCGAACAAGGCGGTGGCGATCGGCTGCAGCGCCAGCGAGACGCGGAACTTCTTCACCATGTCCGCTTCGGTGGCGTAATCCAGGTTGACCTGCACCGTGCAGGTGCGCGTCATCATGTCCAGGCCGAGCGAGCCGACCTTGGGCATGTAGTTCTTCATGATCTGGTAGCGGCCCTTGGGCATCCACGGCATCTGGTCGCGGCGCCACTTGGGCTGGAAGCCCATGCCCAGGAACCCGAGCTGCAACTCGCCGGCCACCTGCGCCACTTCGTCCAGATGGGTGCCGGTTTCCACGCAGGTGTGGTGCAGGGTTTCCACTGCCGCGCCGGAGAGCTCCAGCTGGCCGGCCGGCTCCAGCGTCACCGAGGCGCCGTCGCGCAGCAGCGCGATGGTGCGGCCGTTTTCCTGTACCGGCTCCCAGCCGAAACGGGTCAGCCCGGTCAGCAGGGCCTCGATGCCGCGGGCGCCGTCGAAGGTGGGCGCGCGCAGGTCGTCGAGCTGGAAGCCGAACTTCTCGTGCTCGGTGCCGATCCGCCAATCAGCACTGGCCTTCTCGCCGGAGGCGAGGACCTGCACCAGTTCCGCGCGTTCGGTGATCGGCGTTTCGGCAACGTGGCTGGGACTCGACAAGGGCAGGCTCGCAAACGAAAGGGGTGGGACGATGTGGGGATCTTCCCCATCCACCGCAAGGCCCGCACTATACCCGCAGGGCATGGAAAGAATTGCCGCCATCGGCCAGGTCTGAGATTTCCACCCATGTGCACGACGCGGCCCGATGCGATTGCGAGATAGTCACGCCGATGGCGATGGCGATGGCTCGCCATACGCTCATGCTAACCCACGGACCCAGACATGCCTGCGCAACCGACCGAAACCCATCGCAACGACCGCAGCGGCTGGCTGCGTGCAGCCGTGCTCGGTGCCAACGACGGCATCGTCTCGGTCGCCGGGCTGGTGGTCGGCGTAGCCAGCGCAGGCGCTTCTGCCTCGGTGGTCCTGGCGACCGGCATTGCCGGAACCGTGGCCGGTGCGATGTCGATGGCGGCGGGCGAGTATGTCTCGGTGCAGTCGCAGGTGGACACTGAACATGCCGACCTCGAGACCGAGCGCGGCGAACTGAAGAACTTTCCAGAAAGCGAACTGGACGAGCTGGCTGCCATCTATTGCCAGCGCGGACTCGATCCCGCACTGGCACGTCGTGTCGCGGAGCAACTGACCGCTCACGATGCCCTGCAAGCCCATGCACGCGATGAGTTGGGCATCAACGACACCGCGCGCGCCCGTCCGCTGCAGGCCGCAGCGACGTCGGCGGCAGCCTTCGTTGCCGGCGCGGTCCTGCCGGTGTTGGCGGCCCTGCTTGCACCGGCCGGCGGGCAAATCTGGGCGACCGGCGCATCGACCCTGGCCGGTCTGACCTTCACCGGCGCACTGGCGGCGCGCGCCGGTGGCGCAAGCATGTGGCGCGGCGCGCTGCGGGTGGTGTTCTGGGGTGCGGCGGCCATGCTCGCCACCGGCCTGGTGGGCCGCTTGTTCGGCGTGCAGGTCTAGAGCGGCGGCACGCCTGCAGCGCAATGAGCCGTGGGATTCGGCTCCGCAAGGGTCGACGGCAGCCGACACGTGGACTGTTCGTTGCATCGCACCATCGCTGTGCGCCGGAACTCTGCCAGCCCCCGACGAATAGCGCTGACCGCCAGCGCCCGATACCGGCCAGCGTCGATCACGCCTGCGCGGTTGGCTCCGTCTCCAGCCCCAGCCAACCGCCGACGATGCCGCGCAGTTCGTCCACACCCTGGCGCGATTGCCCCGAGTAGGTCTGCACGGTCACGCTGTCGCCAAAGCGCGAGGTCACTTCCTTCTTGACCTTCTGCAGGGTCTGCATCTGCTGGCCACGGCCGAGCTTGTCGGCCTTGGTCAGCAGGCCGTGCGCGGGCAGGCCGCGTTCGGCCGCATAGCCGAGCATCTGCAGGTCGTAGTCCTTGAGCGGGTGGCGGATGTCCATCACCACCACCAGCCCGCGCAGCGCCTCGCGGGTGCGGAAATAGCGGTCGATGAAGGCCTGCCAGTGCGCCTGCAGGTCCTGCGGCACCTTGGCGTAGCCGTAGCCGGGCAGATCCACCAGATAGCGCTCGGGCTGGATCTGGAAGAACACCAGCTGCTGGGTGCGGCCAGGGGTCTTGGACACGCGTGCCAGCGCGTTCTGGCGGGTCAGCGCATTGAGCGCGCTGGATTTTCCGGCGTTGGAGCGGCCGGCGAAGGCCACCTCGTAGCCGCCATCGTCAGGCAATTGCCGGGCGGTGTGGGCGGACAGGTGGTAGCGGGCTTGTTCGATAAGGAGCGACATCCCCCTAGGATCGCACGTTCGGGCGCTGCCGGTTTTGCTGCACTGTTCGTTGACCCTGGCGCAAAGGCGTGCCGATAATCGAAGTACGCCTGCCACAGCCAGTACCCAGACGCGCGCGGGCCGGGTCCATACGGAGCTTTAGCTGATGCGCCATGCTCGTGTGCTAGTCCTCGCCGCCCTCGCCGTGCCGGTCGTTGCGGCCTTGGCGTTCGCCCAATCGGCGGTCACGCCGATCCCCGATCCGCCGCCCGTGCGCGTTGCGCCGCTGGAGGTGGACCTGGCCAAGACCACCTGGGGCGATGCCAAGGCCGGGCAGGCCAAGGCCGCCGCCTGCGCGGCCTGCCATGGGCCGGACGGCAATCCGGCGGTGGCCATGTACCCGCGCATCGCCGGTCAGACCGAGCGCTACGTGGCGCATCAGGTGGCACTGATCGCCAGCGGTGAGCGCAATACCGGCATGTCGGCAGTGATGGTGCCCTTCGTCAAGGACCTCACCGCGCAGGACATGCGCGACCTGGGCGCCTATTTCGCCACCCAGAAGTCCGCCGCTGGCGTGGCCGACGATGCGGTGATCGCCGAGGGCCCGTACCAGGGGATGAAGTTCTACGAAGTTGGCGAAAAGCTCTACCGCGGCGGCGACGTGGCGCGTGGGGTGCCCGCCTGCATGGCCTGCCACGGCCCGTCCGGTGGCGGCAACCCGGGCCCGGCCTATCCGCGCCTGGGCGGCCAGCACGCCGAATACGTGGCGCGGCGCCTGAAGGAATACCAGGCCGGCACCACCCAGGAGCGCAATCCGGCGCTGTTCAATATCATGGCGCAGGTGGCGCACCCGCTGACCGAGCAGGAGATCCAGGCGCTGTCGAGCTATCTGCAAGGTCTGCACGACCGCGCCGACGACGCGGCGGCCGCACAGCTGCCTGTCGCTTCGCCGGCACGCTCATGAGGCCGGCAGGGTCATGAGCTAGCCTGCGCCATTGCCTCACCCTGTCACGACGCCGGTCCCGCGACCGGCGTCGTCGTTTCCCGCCTCCCCCTGCATCCCCACGGAGCCTGCATGAACCTGTTTTCCCGTTTGTCCCTGCTGTTGTTGATCCTGGTGCCGCTGGCGGCCTGTGCCGCCGACAACAAGGCCGCGCCGGTCGAAGGCGAGGACTACACCCTGATCGACGGCGGCCAGCCGTATGCACCGCTGGCCGGCAAGGTCGAAGTGGTGGAAGTGTTCGGCTATACCTGCCCGCACTGCGCGCATTTCGAGCCGGTGCTGGAGGCCTGGGTCGCCAAGCAACCGTCCTACGTGCGCTTCACCCCGGTGCCGGCGGCGTTCGGCGGCTTCTGGGATGCCTTCGCGCGCGCCTACTTCACCGCCGACATGCTGGGCGTGGCCAAGCGCAGCCATCGCGCCATGTTCGATGCCATCCACGAAAAGCAGAGCGTGCCGACCCAGAACGTCTCCCCGGACGAGCTGGCCGTGTTCTACGCCGACTACGGCGTGCCGCAGCAGCGCTTCGTGGACACCTTCAAGAGCGAGGCGGTGGATGCCAGGCTCAAGGCCGCGCGCGAGTTCGCGCTGCGCAGCAAGCTGCCGGGCACGCCGGCGCTGATCGTCAACGGGCGCTACCTGATCGGCGCGCGCAATTACCCGGACATGCTGAAGATTGCCGACTACCTGATCGCCCGCGAGCACGCCGGGCCGGCCAGGCGCTGAACCACGTAACCGTTACCGACGGCCGCCCGTGGCATCATGCGCCCCGCGGCCGCCCGGCCCTTTCCTCGCCCCACGCTGGAGATTCCATCCGATGAAGACCCGCTTCGCCCTGACGCTGATGGCGCTGCTCCCGATCCTGGTCGCCTGCAAGGCCCAGGACGGCTCCTCCGACACCGCGCCCGCCACCGCCACGCCCGCTGCCGAGACAGCGCCCGCTCCGGCCGCTGCGACGCCAGCTGCCGATCCGGCGGATCCGCCCGCTGCTGGCGAAAGCGCCACCACGCCGCCGCCCGCCGCGCCCAGCGCCGCACCGCGCGCGCCGAACGGCCCCGAGCCGGTCGCCGGCACCGACTATCTGGATATCGAAGGCGGCCAGCCGTACCAGCAGGCGGCCGGCAAGATCGAAGTGGCCGAGGTGTTCGGCTATGTCTGCCCGGCCTGCAACGCGTTCCAGCCGCTGATCGGGCCATGGAAGGCCGGCCTGCCCTCGGACGTGCACTTCGTCTACGTGCCGGCGATGTTCGGTGGCCCGTGGGACGACTACGGCCGCGCCTTCTATGCCGCCGAAACGCTGGGCGTGCAGGAAAAGACCCACGAAGCGCTGTACAAAGCCATCCACGTCGACCAGACCCTCAAAGGAGAGCGCGGCAAGGATTCGGTGCAGGACATCGCCGCGTTCTACGCCAAGTACGGCGTGGACTCCAAGACCTTCATCGACACCATGAGCAGCTTCGGCGTGTCGGCCAAGACCAACCGCGCCAAGCAGTTCGCCACCCGCAGCAAGATCACCGGCACGCCGTCGCTGATCGTCAACGGCAAGTATCTGGTCAAGGGCCAGAGCTTCCCTGACATGCTGCGCATCGCCGATCACCTGATCGCGCGCGAACGCGCCACGCTGGCCAAGTGAGCCGGGCGTTCGCCATCCCGTGAACGCATCGGATTCGCGCACCCTGCGGGTGCTGACCGCCAACATCCAGGCCGGCTCCAGCACCCGCCGTTACAGCGATTACGTGACCCGCAGCTGGTCGCATGCGTTGCCGCTGGGCGCAAAGCGCACCAGCCTGGACAGCATCGCCAAGCTGGCCGGCGACCGCGACATCGTCGGCCTGCAGGAGGCCGACCCGGGCAGCCTGCGCTCGGGCTTCACCAACCAGACCCACTATCTGGCCGAGCGCGCCGGCTTCCACTACTGGAGCCATCAGCCCAACCGCCGCATGGGCGGGGTGGCTTCCAGCGCCAATGGCCTGCTGAGCAAGCTGGAGCCGCTGGAAGTGCAGGACCATGCCCTGCCCGGCCGCATCGGCGGGCGCGGCATCCTGCTGGCCAAGTTCGGGCAGGGCCGCGACGGCCTGGCCGTGGCAGTGGCGCATCTGTCGCTGGGCGCCAACTCGCGCATGGCGCAGCTGGCCTTCATTGCCGAACTATTGTCCGAGCATCCCAACGTGATGTTGATGGGCGACTTCAACTGCGTGGCCGACCGGCCGGAAATGCAGGCGTTGTATCGGCATACGCGATTGCAGCCACCGAGCTGCGTGGTGCACACCTTCCCGAGCTGGCGCCCGGACCGGGCGATCGACCATATCCTGGTCAGCGACAGCCTGGCGATCGAACACACCGAAGCGATTCCTGCCGCGTTCTCCGATCACCTGGCAGTCGGCATGGATATCCGCGTTCCGCTGCAGTTGCTGCGCTAGCGCACGCAAACTGCCGACCGGTTCGCAGCGGCGAACTCGACCGACGACACCCCCTAGACACCGCCCGTGCGATAACGCAGGCGGTTTTTCGTTGGGAGCACGTCACGTGGCACGCATCCTATGAGTGCGTCGATATGAGTGCGGTCGAACCGCAGCCGTTGCCGGTGCGCACCTTGCGGCCGGTGTTCTCGCTGGCGGCGACGGTGGTGTGCACATTCGCCTTGCTGGTTGCGCTGTTTCCGCTGGATGCAGGCCGTGTGCTGCTGGATGCGCAGACCTGGGCCTCGCGCAATGTCGGCTGGTATTACCTGCTGGAGATGACGCTGTATCTGCTGTTTGTGCTGGGCACCGCGCTGTCCAGCTACGGCAACATCAAGCTCGGCGCCGATCACGACGAGCCGGAATTCAGCTATCTCTCGTGGGCCGGCATGCTGTTCGCCGCCGGCATCAGCATCACGCTGTTCTTCTTCTGCGTCTCCGAACCGCTGACCCACTATCTACAACCGCCACAAGGCGGTACCGGCAGTGGCGAAGCGTCCGCACGCCAGGCGATGCAGCTGCTCTTCCTGCATTGGGGCCTGCATGGCTGGGGCGTGTTTGCGCTGGCGGCGATGGCGCTGGCGTATTTCGCCTTCCGGCATAACCTGCCGCTGGCCCTGCGCTCGGCGCTGTATCCGCTGATCGGCAAGCGCATCAACGGACCGATCGGTTACACCGTGGATGCACTGGGCATCGTGGCAACGGTGTTCGGCATCGGTGCGGACATGGGCTTTGGCGTGCTGCATCTCAACGCCGGGCTGAGCACCTTGTTCGATGTGCCGCATACGCACTGGGTGCAGGTCGCGTTGATCGTGGCAATGATGGGCGCGGCTATTGTGGTCGCGGTGTCGGGCGTTGAAAAAGGCGTACGCTGGATGTCGGACATCAACATGCTGCTGGCGATCGCGCTGCTGCTGTTCATGCTGTTCGCCGGGCCAACCCAATACCTGCTCAACGCCTTGATGCAGAACCTCGGCGACTACCTGGGCAGCGTGGTCGGCAAGAGTTTCGACGTCTACGCCTATGGCGGACGCGCCGACTGGCTGGGCAACTGGACGGTGTTCTATTGGGCCTGGTGGATCGGCTGGGCCCCATTCGTCGGCCTGTTCATCGCGCGCATCTCGCGCGGCCGCACCATTCGCGAATTCGTGCTGGGCGTGTTGCTGATCCCGCTGGGATTCACCCTGGCGTGGCTGTCGATCTTCGGCAATAGCGCGCTGGATCAGTTGCTGCACCATGGCCAGGACGCATGGGCGCAACAGGCCATCGATGCGCCGCAGACGGTGCTGTACTCACTGCTGCAAAGCTACCCGTGGAGCCGCACCGTGATCACGGTGACGGTGGCGATCAGCTTCGTGTTCTTCGTCACCTCGGCCGACTCCGGCACCGTGGTGCTGTCCACGCTGTCCTCGCATGGCGGCGAGCCGCACGACGACGGCCCGCGCTGGCTGCGCGTGTTCTGGGGCGTGCTCACCGCCGTGGTCACTGCAGGGTTGCTGCTGGCCGGCAGCATGGATGCGCTGAAATCTGCGGTGGTGCTGGCTTCGCTGCCATTCTCCGCAGTGCTGCTGCTGATGGCATGGGGCCTGTCACGCGCTTTGAGCGAGGAATCGCAGCGCAAACGTGCGCAGCTCTACAGCCCCAGCCCGCTCATCGGGCAATCGCGCCATCACGGCGGCTGGCGTCAGCGCCTGGGCCAGGCGATGCACTTCCCGGCGCGCGATGAGGTCTACCGCTTCATGCACGACCAGGTGCGCCCGGCGATCGAGGCGGTGACCACGCAATTGCGGCAAGAAGGCTGGAACGTCAGCAGCCGGATCGACGACGGCGACATGGAGATCAGCGTCGATCACGGCGAACAACAAGGCTTCCGCTACCAGGTAGTGATGCGCGGCTACCTCACCCCGTCGTTCGCCGCGCAGCGCTTGCGCAACCAGCGCTACTACCGCGCCGAAGTCTATCTGTACGAAGGCAGCCAGGACTACGACCTGGTGGGCTACAGCCGCGAACAAATCATCAACGACATCATCGATCAATACGAGCGTCACCTGCAGTTCCTGCACCTCACGCGCTGAGCTGCCGCGCTGCGGCGACCGTCCCAAGGAGGTTTGTCATGCCACGTTTCCCCGACCAGCTGCTGTACATCGGCGGCCGCCCTGTTCCCGCCCGCGGCGGCCATACATTGGAAGTCATCAACCCCGCCACCGGCGCGGTGCTGGCCAACGTGCACAATGCTGGCGCCGACGATCTGGACGCCGCGGTCGACAGTGCCAAGGCCGGCCAACGTGTGTGGGCCGCGCTGACCACGGTGGAACGCTCGCGCATCCTGCTGCGCGCGGTGGCGCTGCTGCGCGAGCGCAACGATGCGCTGGCCGAGCTGGAGACGCTCAACACCGGCAAGCCGCTGAGCGAAACGCGCAGCGTGGACGTGGTGACCGGTGCCGATGTACTGGAGTATTACGCCGGCGTCGCGCAGGCATTGCAGGGTGCACAGGTCCCGCTGCGCGAAGGCAGCTTCTTCTACACCCGGCACGAGCCGCTGGGGGTGGTCGGTGCGATCGGCGCGTGGAACTACCCGATCCAGATCGCATTGTGGAAGGCCGCACCGGCATTGGCCGCTGGCAACGCCATGATCTTCAAGCCCAGCGAAGTCACTCCGCTCACTGCACTCAAACTGGCCGAGCTGTTCACCGAAGCGGGCCTGCCCGATGGCGTGTTCAACGTACTGCCCGGCGACGGCGCCAGCGTAGGCACTGCGCTCACCGAGCATCCGCAGATCGAGAAGATCAGCTTCACCGGTGGCACCGCGACCGGGCGCAAGGTGATGGCCAGCGCATCGAGTTCGTCGTTGAAAGACGTGACCATGGAACTGGGTGGCAAATCGCCGCTGATCGTCTGTGCCGATGCGGATCTGGACCTGGCTGCCGACATCGCGATGATGGCCAACTTCTACAGCTCCGGGCAGGTCTGCACCAATGGCACCCGGGTGTTCGTGCCACGGGCGCTGCGCACCGCCTTCGAAGCGCGGCTGCTGGCACGCGTACAACGCATCCATATCGGCGACCCGCTGGATGAGCGCACCACCTTCGGCCCGATGGTCAGCGCCGCGCACATGCAGCGCGTGCTGGACTACATCGAACAGGGCAAGGCCGAGGGTGCACGCCTGCTGTGCGGTGGGCAGCGCCTGCGCGACGGCGCGTTGGCACAGGGCTATTACGTGGCGCCGACGATCTTCAGCGACTGCAGCGATGTCATGACCATCGTGCGCGAAGAAATCTTCGGGCCGGTGCTGAGCCTGCTCACCTACGACGACGAAGACGAAGCGGTGACCCGTGCCAATGCGACCAGCTACGGGTTGGCTGCCGGTGTGGTCACGCCCGATCTGGCGCGTGCGCACCGGCTGATCCATCGCCTGGAAGCAGGCATCTGCTGGATCAACACCTGGGGCGAGTCGCCCGCACCGATGCCGGTAGGTGGCTACAAGCAATCGGGCGTGGGTCGCGAGAACGGGCTGGCCACCTTGCAGGCCTATACGCGCACCAAGTCGGTTCAGGTCGAACTGGAACGCTACGCGTCGGTGTTCTGAGCGGCCGACGCTGCAATGCACGCCAATCCCTCGATGCGTGCGTTGCTCCCTACACACGCACTGCGCGCACCACCACATCGGCGCGTCAAGAACAGCGACCGCGCAGCGCCTCGACTGCCGCTGCACCGCTCACGCATCAGGAGACCACCATGCAACGCGAATACGACTACATCATCATCGGCGCCGGCTCGGCAGGCAATGTGCTGGCTGCACGTCTGACCGAAGACCCGGGCGTGACGGTGCTCTTGCTCGAAGCCGGCGGGCCGGATTACCGGCTGGATTTCCGCACCCAGATGCCGGCCGCGCTGGCGTTTCCGCTGCAGGGCCGCCGCTACAACTGGGCCTATGAAACCGAGCCGGAGCCGCACATGGACAACCGCCGCATGGAATGCGGGCGCGGCAAGGGCCTGGGCGGTTCGTCGCTGATCAACGGCATGTGCTACATCCGCGGCAATGCGCTCGATTTCGATCACTGGGCCAAGCGCCCGGGGCTGGAAGACTGGAGCTACCGCGATGTGCTGCCGTACTTTCGCAAGGCCGAGACACGCGACATCGGCGCCAATGACTATCACGGCGGCGATGGCCCGGTGAGCGTGGCCACGCCGAAGAACGACAACAACGTGCTGTTCCACGCCATGGTCGATGCCGGCGTGCAGGCCGGCTACCCGCGTACCGACGATCTCAACGGCTACCAGCAGGAAGGCTTCGGGCCGATGGACCGCACCGTGACGCCACGCGGACGCCGTGCGAGTACCGCGCGCGGCTATCTGGACATGGCCAAGCCGCGCGATGGCCTGCATATCGTCACCCATGCCACCACCGACCGCATCCTGTTTGCCGGCAAGCGCGCCATCGGTGTGCATTATCTGGTGGGCAACAGCAGCGAGGGCATCGATGCGCATGCGCGCCGCGAAGTGCTGGTGTGTGCGGGCGCCATCGCCTCACCGCAGCTGCTGCAGCGCTCCGGCGTGGGTGCGCCGGGCCTGCTGCGCGCACTCGACGTGCAGCTGGTGCACGACCTGCCCGGCGTCGGCCAGAACCTGCAGGATCATCTGGAGGTCTATATCCAGTACGCCTGCACCAAGCCGGTCTCGCTGTACCCGGCCTTGCAGTGGTGGAACCAGCCTGCGATTGGCGCCGAGTGGCTGTTCGCCGGCACCGGCACCGGCGCCAGCAATCAGTTCGAAGCCGGCGGCTTCATCCGCACGCGCGAGCAGTTCGAGTGGCCCAACATCCAGTACCACTTCCTGCCCGTCGCCATCAATTACAACGGCAGCAATGCAGTGAAGGAACATGGCTTCCAGGCGCACGTGGGCTCGATGCGCACGCCCAGCCGCGGCCGCGTGCACGCCAAGTCGCGCGACCCGCACCAGCACCCGTCGATCCTGTTCAACTACCAGTCCACCGACCAGGACTGGCAGGAATTCCGCGACGCGATCCGCATCACCCGCGAAATCATCGCCCAGCCCGCACTCGATGCGTATCGTGGGCGCGAGATCAGCCCCAGTGCCGATTGCAAGACCGACGCCGAGCTGGACGCATTCGTGCGCGCGCGCGCGGAAACCGCATACCACCCATCGTGCTCGTGCGCGATGGGCACCGACGACATGGCCGTAGTGGATGGACAAGGCCGCGTGCATGGCATGGAAGGCCTGCGTGTCATCGACGCCTCGATCATGCCACGCATCATCACCGGCAACCTCAACGCCACCACCATCATGATTGCGGAGAAGATCGCCGACCGGATGCGTGGCCGCACGCCACTGCCGCGCAGCACGGCCGACTACTACGTGGCCGGCGATGCGCCTGTGCGCGGGTGATGCTGGAAAACGCGGTGCGCCACCCTGGCCGAGTGCGCGGCGCCCTCACGCTCGCGGGACACGCCGCACGTACATCCTTGGAAGGCTCGGCGGCGGCATCCATGCCGCCACACGGTCCCACAATCGGCGAGGACACCGCGCCAAAGAGTTTTCAGGTGTTTATTGAAAGCCTGTCTTCTGATCTCGTTGCGTTGCCGAGCGGATCCGACGCGCCCTGACCGAACAACGCACATCATGCATTGCTTGAAACATGCACACCGACCATCCTCGTTGGTCATTGCCCACTCACCTTCGCGGGCTCTTACGCGCATGGATGCCGCGTAAGCGCCTACACGGATGTACTTGCGGCGTGTCCCGCGAGGGTGGGCGGGCAAGCCACAGATCAGCCGCTCTCCGCTTTATGACCGACCCGACATGATGGACTAGAACTTCAGATCCACCCGCGCATACCAGAAGCGCCCACCAGGGATGTCGTAAGTGGAGGCGTCATAGCCATTGAGTGAGCACGACAGGCAGATCGGTGGATCCTTGTCGAAGACGTTGTTCAAGCCGGCGGTGAGTTGCAACCCCTTGAGCCAGTCGACGCGATACCCCACCTGTGCATCGTGATAGGTGATCGCATCCAGCCGGTTGGTGCCTTCGACCGGGTTGGAGCACACCGCAAATTCCACTGCATCGCCGCATTGCTCGGTGAGCTTGGAGATGTGGCGTGCCGTCCACGACGCCGTCCAGTTGCCCAGCGACCAATCCAGCACTGCATTGCTGGTCCACTCGGGAATGGCACTGTCGACCACTTCGATGCCCGGCCCCTGCGGCTGCCGCTGCCCAGCCGCGCCCAATGCTTCGTAACGGCCCACGAAGGTGTTTTGCCATGACACCTTGAAGCGACCGAACGCGCTTTCCGGCAAGGTCCAGAACAGGTCCACGTCCCAGCCATCGGTCTTGATCGAGCCCAGATTGGTCAGGCGATTGTTGAATGCATTGATGCCGCCGGTGGACGCGCGCCCGATGCCGTCGCAATACAGCGCATCCAGCGTGTCCACACACAGGTCCAGCTGCGTCTGCGCATTGATCGCCTGGATCGCACCATCCACATGGTGACGGTAGAAGGTCACTTCCATATCGAGCCGATCCGACCAGCTGGCATTGCTGGCAAAGCCCGGGCTGAACACGAAGCCGGCACTGAAACTGCGCGACCGTTCCGGGTCCAGTTGCTCGTTACCACCGGTGGTGACCGAGATCTGCTGATTGGCCTGCTGGTAACCACCCGGCACGCCCAGTGCCGCGCAATTGGCCGCACTGCCGCGCGGCGCGGTACCGCCCAGGCCGATCGAGCAGGGATCGGACAATTGCAGGTCGGCGCGCGCAGCCGAACCGAACAGCTCGCCGATGGTCGGCGCGCGGAAGCCTTCGGCATAGCTGGTGCGCAGCACCAGCTCGTCGGTGACCTGCCAGCGCAAGCCGTACTTGGGCGTGAACTCGCCGCCGAAGGTGGAGTAATCCGAATAGCGGCCGGCGATGTTCAGATCGAGTTTGTCGCCCAGCGAGGAGTTCGCAAAGATCGGGATATTGAGTTCGAGATAGGCCTCGTTGACGTCGTAGCTGCCGGAGGTCGGCAACGACGGAACCCCGTTGTAGCGCCCGGCCACGGTAAGCGGATCGGGCTGGTAGGCGCCTTCGTACTTGCGGTATTCGTAGCCGGTGGCGAAGGACACCGCGCCGCCGGGCAGCTGGAACAACTCGCTGCTGAGATTGGCGGTGAACAGGCTCAATTCGTTCTGGCTGCGGTCGCGCACCACCGGCTGGATCCAGCGCAACATCTCGGGCGTGATGCTGCCCGCGCCACTGAAGATATCCAGCGGCACGCAGCCGGCCACCGCCGCACAGGCGGCCGGGTCGCCCAGCGCCAGATTGATGTTGTACAGGTTGTAGCTGCCGTAGTTGGTCTGTTCGGCCTTGTTCTTGCTGTACATGCCGTTGACGTCCCAGTACCAGGTGCGTGCGCCGCCCTCGAAGGTACCTACCAACCCTGTGCCGAAGTAGTGCGTATCCACCTGCTGCTCAAAGAGACGCGGCCCGCCTTCCACCGGACGCCGACCGATCTGGATCAGGTTGGTGGCCGAGTTCAGATCGAAGCCGAACGGATTGAACGGATTCAAGCCGGAAATCACGATGTTGTCGGCGAGCGGATTGCCGGTGCCGGCATCGGGGCCGAGAAAGATCGGCTCCGGTGCGGCCTGGTTGGTCGACTCGCGGCGATTGCCCAATGCCTTGACGTACCACTGCACATCGTCGTTGAAGTAATAGCGGAACTGCGCGAACACGCCCTTGCGCTCGGATGGGGTCAGCAACAGGTTCTGCTCGGCAAAGTTGTAGCGGTCGGCGGTGCCGAAGCAGTGGTAGTCGTCGCTGCGCGCGCAGCCGGCGCTACCGTCGTACTGCGGCGTACCGACGCCGGCATTGGGGGTGAGGTTCTGGCGCGCACCGGTGTTCGGGTCGACGAATTGGAAACGCCCGTCCGGCGTGGCCGAGCTGCCGAAGGTCAGCCCGGTGCCCGGAATCGGAAAGCGCGCCTGCGCCCTGTCACGCGCGTAGATCGGATCCTGCTTGACGTAGCTGGCGCCCAAAAACAGGCTGAAATCCTCGCCACTGGTGCCCCAGGCCAGGTCCACGCCCTGGTTGGCACCATCGCCCTTGCCGTACTGGCCATAGTTGAGCGTGACCTGCGCACCGTCGAAGCTGCGCCGGGTGATGATGTTGACCACGCCGGCAATCGCATCGGAGCCGTACAACGATGAGGCGCCGTCTTCGAGCACTTCGATGCGTTCCACAATTGCCAGCGGAATGGTGTTGAGGTCGGTCGACGACCCCACGCCGGACGCCGAGGATTCATTGACCCAACGGATGCCATCGACCAGCACCAGCACGCGCTTGGAGCCGAGGTGCCGCAGATCCACCTGCGCCGAGCCGGCGCCCACCCCGCCGCCATCGGGCGGAAAACCGAAGTTGCCGGACGAATTGAACTTGGCATTGAGCGCCGAGCCAGAGGCGGTGAGTTCCTGCAGCACCTCGCCGATCGAGGTCAGGCCGGTACGCTCGATGTCGGCGCGATTGAGCGTCTGGATCGGCACCTGGCCTTGCAGCTCGGCGGTCTTGATGCGGGTGCCGGTGACCTGCACGCTGTCGAGCGTGCGCGTACCGGGGGCGGCGTCGGGCTGTTGCGCCCAGGCCAGGGTGGGAATCAAACACAGCGACAACTGCACGGCCAGGCATGACCGCAACGGACGGATCAGACGCTTCATCCTTTCTCTCTCCAAAAGGAGTCTTCAAAGTGTCCGCACGCCCCCGTGCCCTGCGGTCCATCCCGAGTTGTAAACAAAACCTTAACGCACCGCAATCTGGCGGTGCAGCACTGCGATGGGCGTCGCAGTGCGCGCCCCAGCGTGGCAACCCCGAATACGCGCTCCCAACCGGCCAGACTTTGCGCTCGCGTTGCGCACCGGTGCAGGCATGCCGGTGCAGCGCATGTTCACTCAAGGCCTCAGGCCTGCTTGGGTATCATCGCGCCATGACTTCTTCTCCCCGTTTCGCCACTCTTGCCGCTGGTCTGTTGTGTCTTGCCAGCACCGCGTTGCATGCACAAAGCCTCGATCCGCAGTTGACGGCCATGCGCGATGCGATCGCCGCTGCCGAGCGCGGCCAGTCCGATCCCACGCAACTGGCCGCCTTGAGCCGTCACCCGCTGTACGGCTGGCTGGAATTGGCCACGCTCAAGCGCGGCATCGACACCGTGTCCAACGCGCAGGCGCAGGGCTTTCTGCAACGCTACGCCGGCCAGCCGGTGGCCGAGAGCTTCCGCAGCACCTGGCTGCCGGCGGTGGCACGTCGGCAGGATTGGAGCACCCTGCTGGCCAACTGGAAGAGCACCGACAACATCGGCCTGCGCTGCGCGCAGCTGACTGCACGCCAGGCCACCGGCAAGCTGGACGCGCAGTGGAGCCGCGATGCGCTCACGCTGTGGCGCAACGGCAAGGCGCTGCCCGATGCCTGTGAGGCGGTGGTTGCCACACTGGAATCCCGCGGCGAGCTGACACCGGCGCTGCGCTGGGAACGGGTGGAAGCCGCCGCCGATGCCCAGCTGCCTGCGGTGATGCGTACCGCGGCGCGCGGCTTGGCGGCGGCTGACCTGGCACTGGCCACCGATTACGCGGCCTTTCTCGACAAGGTCCATCCGCGTGCACTCGGTTGGCCCAAGACCGAGCGCAGCCGTCGCATCGCCGTCGATGGCCTGGCCAAGCTCGCCAAGAGCGACCCGGACGCGGCCGAACAACAGTTGCCGCAGCTGGCCAGCACACTGGGCTTCAGCGATGCGCAGCGTGGGCAGGTGCTGTATCAGATCGCACTGTGGACGGTCGCCTCGTATCTGCCGGATTCGGCGCGCCGGCTCAATGCGGTGCCTGATGCCTCCTACGACGAACGCCTGCACGAATGGCGCGCACGCGAGGCGATGTCGCGCGGCGATTGGCCGGCGGCATTGGCGGCGATCCGCAAGATGCCACCCAGCCAACGGGCCGATTCGCGCTGGCAGTATTTCCAGGCGCGCCTGACCGAAAAGACCGGCTCGGCAGCAGCGGCACAATCGTTGTATCGCGCCGCCGCGCAATCGCCGACCTTCCATGGGTTCCTGGCGGCCGACCGCCTGCAGCAGCCGTACCGGATCTGTCCATGGGAACCCAAGGACAGCGCGCAGGCCAAGGCCGCAGTGGCGCGCGACCCGGCATTGGGCCGCGCCATTGCGCTGTTCCAGATCGATCGCCCTGGCTGGGCGGTGGCCGAATGGAACGATGCTGCCAGTCGTTTCGACGACGCCCAGCGCCGCCTTGCCGTGGAGGTTGCCAGCGACAATGGCTGGTTCGACCGCGCGGTGTTTGCGCTCGGCAAGCAACCGGACGAACAGCGCCTGTATGCACTGCGCTTCCCGCTGCATCACGATGAAAGCATTCGCCGCGAAGCTGCCAAGAATGCGATCGACCCAGCCTGGGTGGCCGCGGAGATCCGCGCCGAAAGCATCTTCAACCCGCGCGCGCGTTCGCCCGCCAATGCCATGGGCCTGATGCAGGTGTTGCCCGGCACCGGCGCCGCCGTGGCCAAAGGCATCGCCCTGCCCGGCTATGCCGGTGCCACCAGCCTCTATGAGCCGGACACCAACATCGCCATCGGCACGGCCTACCTGCGTCAGTTGCTCAACACCTACGGACTGCCCTATCTCACCATCGCCGCCTATAACGCCGGCCCTGGCCCGACCGGCCGCTGGCAATCGCAGCGGCCGAATTTCGAGCCGGATTTCTGGATCGAAACCATCAGCTACAAGGAGACCCGCGACTATGTCGCGCGCGTGCTGGCCTTCAGTGTGATCTACGACTGGCGACTCAACGGCGACATGCTGCCACTGAGCGACCGCCTGATGGGCAAGCTGGTGGACAAGCGCCAGAAGCCGGTGTGCACGCCGGGCCAGAGCACCAACAACGCGGCGCAGGACTGAGCGCGTGTTGACCGGCAGCCACGACCGCAGTGAGACCGTCAGGTAGTCCCTGCGCCGTTGCATGGCGGGTTGTAAGCAGCCCAACACGCTATGAAATGCACAACGCCCGCATCGCTGCGGGCGTTGTGTGATGCCTGGTAGCGCCGCAGCCATCGCGGCGTACCGTGCAGCGGCGGTTACAGCTTGCCGGCGCCGGCCTTGGCCTTGACGTCCGCAGCGACCTTGTCTACAGACAGCAGGTTGTAGGTGTAGGGCGGAGTCCAGCCGATGTTGCTGTTCCAGGAGCAGCTCAGTGCCTTGCCGTTGAGCAGCGAACCCTGATCGCGGTAGACGCTGCCGCCGTAGTCGGCGGCGATCTTGTCGCAGCTGCTCACGCCGCTGATGTCGAACACGTTGCGTTCGGAGAAGATCTTCGATTCCTTGCCCACGCCGTGCGCGTGCGAGAACGGATACACCTTGTTGCTTGTGCTGCCGACGTGATAGTTGTTGTACAGATGCACTTGACCAAAGCGCACCCGCGGCGCACGCGCGGAGATGTCCTGGAACATGCTGTTGTGGATGGTCACCTTGAGCTTGCCGCTGTCGGTGCCGGAGGCGCTGTCGCTGGAGCCGATCAAACCGTTCTTCTCGTGCAACTTGAACAGCGAATACGAGACGGTCACGTAGTTGGCGCCGGCCTTGATATCCAGCGCGCCATCATGGTGCTGCTTGGGGCGGCCGTTGCCGGTGCCGTTCTGGTCGTCGGTGCGACGGCCGTCGGTGAAGGTGACATGGTCCACCCACACGTTGCTGGCCGAATCCACGGTCAGACCGTCGTACTGTGAGTTCCAGTTGCCGGCGCTGCCGTCATTGGGATCCCACAACGGCTCCGGATCCCAGGGATTTTCGATGGTCAGATTGCGAACGATGACATCGTTGGCCTTGACGAGCATGTAGGCCTCGCGGATCTCGGCATTGCTGGTGATGCCGATCAAGGTGGTCTTGGTCGGGATATCCAGGCGTGCCCGCGACTTCATGTCCGCGGTCGTGGTGTAGGGCTTGCCCTCGCTGACGTCGATGATGCCGCTGATCTTGATGATGCGCCCGTTGCTGCCCACGCTGGCCTTCAACGCGTTCTTCAACTCGGCGGCGGTCTTGACCGTGTAGATGTTGGCGGCAGCGGCCTTGGACCCGCCCTTGGTGCCGCCGTTCTGCGTGGCCCAACCGGTGATTGCCGCTTCCAGCGCAGGATCGGCGCTGGCAACGCCGGTCAGCAGCAACGACCCGACAAACAGCGACGCGGCGGCCGCCGTCGAAAATTTCGGCTTCATCTGGATATCTCCCTCGAATGGGTTCGATGCACCGCGTAGCGGTACACCCCTCGTCTATCGACTACGGAACGTACTTTTCATCTCTGTAATGTTCAGTTCCGCGGGAGGGGATACTAAGAGCAAGGTAATCGCTTGTATCTAGGCAGATCACCGTTGTGCACGCGCAGTCACGCAAACGGTTACGAGACAGTTGCCGGAAGACAAAACGCTACGCCCAAGACACGCAGAGACAGCGCCAGGGACACTGCAGCGCAGCATGATGGGTGTCGCACCGCAGGTGGACATGCATCGATCAAGCGATGCTGACGCGATCACACGCCAACATTTTCCATGCGTGTTTGGCGCATATGCAGCCAGCGTGGTCACGCCGGGACACTGCAATGCAGCCGAGCACGGCATCACACGAACCACCAGCAAGCGCCCAGCCCCACGCTGCTGCATAGCCACCGCATCTGTCGAAGAGTGTGGTGCTGTAGCGCATCAACATCTGTCCGCGTGGACGTGCAGTTGTGATGCAGACATCGCGATCAGCGACAAGCGAAATGCCGCAGCGGCGATGGCCGCAAGCTCAGGGCGCCATCGACGTAAAGCGTGCACGCCTGTCGCGCGCACCCAAAGGACCGAGAGCTGCGAACAAAAGCTGGCAAGGCGCTGGCATCCGGCCGCAACGACAGTGACGCGCGGCATCGGCAACACTCCATCGGCTGCAGCACGCACACGCGCACAAGCGTGCATCAACCCGGATGCGCGCCCGGAATATGCAGTTCGATCGCCCAGACCCGTCAGGGCGCAGAGCAGCTCAGGAAAAGCCTTCGAAGAACAGCTCGATCGCCATCACCAGCGCATCCTCGCGGCCGGTGTGGGAGGGGTAGTAGCGCGGGCGTCGGCCGATCTCATTGAAGCCTTCGGAGTGGTAGAGCGCGATCGCCGACGGATTGGATGGGCGCACTTCCAGGAACGCGCGTCGCGCGCCACGATCGCAGGCGCCCTTGATCAGCGCGCGCAACAGCACGCGCCCGTGCCCTTGCGATTGCGCTTCCGGTGCGATGCAGACGTTGAGCACATGTGCCTCGTCGGCGGCGATGCTGATGACGCCATAGCCGATCACCTGCCCGGCCTGTTCCATCACCCAGCCCGGATACCCGGCCTGCAGGCAGTCGCGGAAGATGCTGCGCGTCCATGGGAATGGATAGGCGCGCAGTTCGATCTCCATCACCGCATCCAGATCGCTCTCGCGCATGGCGCGCAGCGAGGTGGGCAACGGCGCATTGATTGCGCTCACGCCGGATCCCGACGGCGCCGCAACGCACGCAGCTGCGGCCACAAGGCGCGCTTGGCGGCGGGGTTGCCCCGCAACTCGGCCAGCGGCCAGGACGCCATCAAGGCCTGGGTGCTGGGATCGCCGGGGTTGCAGCCGGAGGCACGCAGCAAGGCCATCTGCAATCGGTCCGGCAACCCGACGCGTCCGCGCCGCTGCGGTGCGGACGCCGGCGCGGTGCCGGGCGCGCGTGGCGGCTCGGCCGGCGCAGCGGGTGCCGATCGACGCGGCGCCGGCGCCGGTGCAGCCGCCGCCTCGGCCGGGACGCGCTGCGCGCGCAGCGGGGCCGACACCGGCGCACTGTCGGCGACGTCCACCGACGACGCCTGCAGGACATCCGCCGTTGCCCGGTCCAGATACACGGTGTGCCCCATCGCCTGCAGGCACGACACCTGCAGATCCGACCACACCGGCTCGTTCGCCACCGCGTTCATCGACGTCGGCTCACGGAAGCTCGGGGGTGCGGCGCCAGCGGCGCCACAACCACATCACCGGACCGGACAGGGCATACAGCACGCCGATCACCAGCAGCGACCGCGCCAGGTCGATCACCAGCAAGGCGATCACCACCGTGGCGATCGCCAGGGCCAGGAACGGCACGCGGTCGGCCCGTGCACCACGCGCACCGCCCTTGAAGCTCCAGAAGCGGATCCGGCTGACCATCAACAGCGCCGACACCACGGTGACCGCGAGCGCCACATAGCGCAGCTGTTCGCCATCGAAGCCCAGGCTGTCGTCGGCGAATGCCCACACGAACGACATCATCAGCCCGGCCGCTGCAGGACTGGCCAGGCCGATGAACCAGCGCTTGTCCACCACCCCGACCTGGGTATTGAAGCGCGCCAGCCGCAGCGCCGCGCAGGCCGCATACAGAAACGCCGCCGACCAGCCGACCCGGCCCATCACGCTGCTGTCGTATTTCAGCGCCGACAGCGACCAGTGGTACATCACCAGCGCCGGGGCCATGCCGAAGCTGACCAGATCGGCCAGCGAGTCGTACTGCACGCCGAATTCGCTGCTGGTATTGGTCAGGCGCGCCACCCGGCCGTCCAGCCCATCCATCACCGCAGCCACGAACACCGCCATGGCCGCCTGGACGAACTGCCCATTGGCGGCGGCGATGATGGCGTAAAACCCGGAAAACAGCCCGGCGGTAGTGAACAGGTTCGGCAGCAGGTAGATCGTGCGCGAGCGCGGAGGCGGTCTCATTTCATCCATGCGCCAAGTGTAGGGCCTGAGGTCCGTCCGGCGGTAGCGCGCTCGCTGGTTCAGCGCCCTGCACGCGCGATGACTTGCCAGCACGGGCCGTGGATGCTGCAATCGCGGCGGGAATCATCCAGGGGAAGCCACATGCACCTGTCGTTGGGGCTTTGCGCCCTGTTGATGCTGGTCAGCGCCGCCGCCGGCGCCACCGATCTCTATAAGTGGAAGGACGCCAAAGGCGTGACCCACTACACCGAAACCCCGCCACCAACCGGCCAGCGCTACGAAGCGCGCCGGATCGATGCGCGCAGCGGCACCGCCGCCATCGCCGCGCCGGAGACCGCCACGCCCGAGTCGGCCGACTGCCTGACCGCACGCCGCAACCTGGAACTGCTCAGCGGCAAGGGCGAGGTGACCATGGGCGCCGGCCCTGACGGCAAGGCCGGTACCGTGCTGGACCCGGACGCCCGCGCCGCTCAGCGCAACCTGGCCGAGGCGGCCGCCAAGGCCTATTGCAAGCCGGCCGCCACCGGCGCTCCGGCTGCCTGAGCCGGTTCAAGGATCGGCCGCGGCAGTCCCTCGGCCTGTGCCCGGGCCTGCGATGTGGCGGCGGTCGTGCGGCTGGCACCCATCGCAGCGAAGGTCCTGGCAGGTCAGCGATGCGCGTCCAGCACCCGATCGGGTGCCTGCGCGCGGCGTTTTGAATCGAATCGCCGTAGGGCAGGCAGGTTTACCGCCCGCCTCGACATCCGCTGGCCCGTCAACCCGGCTCAGCGTGCGGCTCATCCCCGGCGCCGCGTTCGCAACCGCAGGCCGGCCCTTCCAGGGCCGCCACGCACCAGCCCATTGCGGCCAGCGACACCGGACCAGGCGCGTCCGACAATGACCGGCAGGGCGCACACTGGCAAACTACGGGTTTTCCGCCCAAGCGAAGCCCGATGCGTCTTTCCCAGTTCCACCTGCACACCACCAAGGAAACCCCGGCCGACGCCGAGCTGGTCAGCCACCGTCTGATGCTGCGCGCGGGCATGATCCGCAAGCTGGCCTCCGGGCTGTACACCTGGTCGCCGCTGGGCCTGCGCGTGCTGCGCAAGGTCGAGGCGATCGTGCGCGAGGAAATGAACCGCGCCGGGGCGGTGGAAGTGCTGTTCCCCACCATCCAGCCGCGCGAGCTGTGGGATGCCACCGGGCGTTGGGAGAAGTTCGGCGGGCAGCTGCTCAAGATCAAGGATCGCAAGGAGCAGGAGTTCTGCTACAGCCCCACCGCCGAAGAGGCCGCCGCCGAGTTCGCGCGCCAGGAAATCAACAGCTACAAGCAGCTGCCGCTGAACTTCTACCAGATCCAGACCAAGTTCCGCGACGAGATCCGCCCGCGCTTCGGGGTGATGCGCGCGCGCGAGTTCCTGATGAAGGACGCTTACTCCTTCCATCTCACCGATGCCGACATGGCGCGCGAGTACGAGAACATGAAGGCGGCCTACACCCGCATCTTCACCCGCCTGGGTCTGGAGTTCCGCGCGGTACAGGCCGATTCCGGCGCCATCGGCGGCGATGCCTCGCAGGAATTCCACGTCATCGCCGCCTCCGGCGAAGATTCGCTGGCGTTCTCCACCGGCTCCGACTACGCGGCCAATGTGGAAACCGCCAGCGCAGCCCTGCCCGGCCCGCGTCCGGATGCCGCGCAGGCCATGCACCAGGTCGCAACGCCCACCCAGAAGACCTGCGAGGACGTCGCCCAGCTGCTGGGCATCGCCCTGCAGCGCACGGTCAAGTCGGTGGCGGTGATGACCGCTGCCGGCTTTGTGCTGGTGCTGGTGCGCGGCGACCATGCCGTCAACGAAATCAAGCTGGCCAAGGTGGCCGGCCTGGCCGACTACCGCCTGGCCAATGAAACCGAGATCCGCGACCACCTCGGTTGCGAGCCGGGCTTCCTGGGCCCGGTCAACACCGTCCGCCCGGTCCGCGTGGTGGCCGACCGCGATGTCGCGGCCATGGCCGACTTCGTGGTCGGTGCCAATGTGGCCGGCGCCCACCTGGCCGGCGTCAACTGGGGCCGTGACCTGCCCGAACCGGAGACGGTGGCCGACGTGCGCAACGTGGTCGACGGCGAGCGCGCGGCCGATGGCGGCGAACTGCGCCTGGCCCGCGGCATCGAAGTGGGCCACGTGTTCCAGCTCGGCAGCCAGTACGCACAGGCCTTGCAGGCCACCGTCATCGACGAGGGCGGCAAGGTCGCGGTGATGAAGATGGGCTGCTACGGCATCGGTATTTCGCGCATCGTGGCTGCGGCAATCGAACAGAACCATGACCAGGCCGGCATCATCTGGCCGGCACCGATGGCGCCGTGGCAGGTGGCGGTCTGCGTGATCAATCCCAAGCAGGACGCCAGCGTGGTGGCCGCCGCCCAGGCCTTGCTGGACGAATTGATTGCAGCGGGTATCGATGCGGCATTGGATGACCGCGGGTTGCGTCCGGGTGCGATGTTTGCCGATATGGAACTATTGGGCATTCCGCATCGGGTGGTGGTCTCGGAACGTGGATTGGCCGCCGGCACTTTTGAATATCGCGCCCGCACCGCCGAATCGGCAGAAAACCTGGATAAGGCCGGTTTATTCTCCCGACTGGGCCGTTGATCAAACAACGCCAGCACCCCGCAATTAGATGAACGCAGTGCACCGAAGTATTTCGGTGCATTTGTCATACCGGTTTTCTGACATTATGATGGCCGCCGCTGCCACGGACCGGCATTCGTTCTCTCTCATTCTTCCGGAGTAGTGATGTCGATCGATCTCACCGGCCTGTCGGCCAAGCAGTTGGACGCACTGATCAAAAATGCAAAGAAGCAGCAGACCGTGGTTGCCAAGCGCGCCCCGATCGCCAAGGTCCGCACGCAGCTGACCCGCGCTGCCAAGGCCCAGGGTTATTCCATCGAAGAATTGTTCGGTACTGCCGCCAGTGGCGGTCGGGGCCGTCCGGCCGCTGCCGGCAAGCCGGGTCCGCGCGCCGGCCGCAAGCTGGGCAAGGTTCCGCCGAAGTATCGCAATCCGGCCAATCCGCAGGACACCTGGACCGGCCGTGGCAAGCAGCCGCGCTGGCTGGCCGAATTGACCGCCGCTGGCAAGAAAGTGGAAGACTTCCTGATCAGCAAGGTGGGTGGCGCTGCCAAGAAGGCATCGGCCAAGAAGGCCTCGCCGCGTAAAACGGCAACCAAGCGCGCCGCCAAGAAGGCAAAGGCCGCGTGATCCAGACCAATAAAAACGCCGGCATTGCCGGCGTTTTTATTGTGCGCATTTCCGCCCGCTCATAAATTCTTGCGGGCCGGAATCAGCAAATTCCCAAATAGCAATCCGGCCATCAGGGCCATGACGATATTGGTGACCGCCAGCAATGCGGCTTGCCCCACACTGACATCCTGCTGCTGTACCAGGGTCAAAAAACCCCGCAGGCTGACGCTGCCGGGAACCAGCATGATGATGCCCGGCAGCCGAATCAACGCGCCGGGTTTTTGAACCACCCGCCCGAACAGATTTCCCGCGGCGGTCAATGCCATGGCCGAGGCAAATACTCCCGCCGGTCCGCCCCAGGCATGCCCTGCATAACGTGCGATGACATAACCGGACATCGCGGCCGCCATGATCCATAAATAGTCGCGCCGATTGGCCTTGAACAACACCGCAAACGCATACGCGGCCACCAGCAGCGATGCCCATTCCACCCAGCCGGCCTGCGGACGCAGGGCCGCCACCTGCGGATGCAGGCCCATCAACTGGGTCAGCGTCACTGCAATCACCGCACCCACCGTGAGCTTGAGCACCGTGGTCACGGCGCCCGCCAGCCGCGCCGTGCCGGAGACCCAGTGCTGGCTGGCCAGCTCGTTGAAGGCATTGGTCAGCGACATGCCGGGCAACAGCACCACCAGCGAAGCGATGATCACCGTGTTGAGGTTCAACGGCCCGATCAGCGAGGCCACCATCGCGGCCACCACGCCCGCCAGCAGCCCGGCCAGGGCTTCGCCGGCTTCCTTGGTCGCCGGTCGCTTGTCGGTGTACTGGGTGAGCAGGCCGATCGACATGCCGATGGCGCCGGCGGTGGCGATGTCCAGCCACGGCAGCTTCCACAGCCCGGCCACGCCGGCGGCGGCCAGCCCGAACGCCAGCACCTGCAAGGTCTTGCCGCGCCGATCCGTCTCGCGGTCCAGCCGGCGCAGCGCGGTATGCCCCTGCGCAATGCTCATGCGCCCGTTGGCGACGCTGTCGGCGACATAGTCGGCCACGCTGAGCTTGTAGAGATCGTTCTCGCCCGGCGCCAGGCGGATCACCCGGGTGATGTCGCTGGAACCGATCGCCTTGGTCGGGTCGCTGAAGCTCAGGATGATGCCGGTGGGATTGGACCAGGGCTCGCAGTCCAGGCCCAGCTTCTGCGACAAGGCCACCACCGCTGCCTCCAGCCGCTGCGCGGTGGTGCCATAGGAATGCAGGCGCCCGGCGATTTCCGATACGAAGGCGACGCGCTGGGCGTAGGTGGCGCTGGCGGACGGTAAGACGACGGTGGCAGCGGACATGCGTGGCGGGTCGGATCGAAGCGGCGCCTGAGCGAGAGCGCCAGTGTATGCGCAGCGCGACCGGGCCGGCAGCGCAACCGGACATCACGCGCGGGGCGGCCACCGCCCATCCCCATCTTTCGCTCACGCCGGACCTGTATGCTGGCGCCACGGACAGGCCACTCATGATCAAAGCGCAACCTCCCCGCATCGACCAAGACCCGCAGGATCAGACCCAGGTCCGCCTCGCCGGCAGTTGGGTTCTGGCAACCGCCCTGCCCCAGGCAGAACTGCTGCAGGCCGTACCCGACGGGGTGCGCCGCATCGACGCGCGCGGCATCGGGCAACTGGATTCGGCCGGCGTGCTGCAGCTGCTGCGCTTTGCCGGCCGCATGGGGCTGAAGGAAGACGCGATCGATTTCCGCGACGAGCACCAGGCACTGGTGTGCACCATCGAGGAACTCAACGACGAACGCCCCAAGCCCAAGCGCGACTACGGCTTCGTCGCCGCGCTCGACCGCCTGGGCCGCACCACCCACGGGGTCGGCCAGGGCATCCTGGAACTCAATAGTTTTCTGGGCGAGAACCTGGTCAAGATCATGCGGCTGATCCACGAGCCGCGCCGCTTCCGCCTGACCTCCACCGTGCACCACATGGAGCAGGTGGGCCTGGATGCGGTGCCGCTGGTGGTGTTGCTGTCGTACCTGGTGGGCGCGGTGATCGCGTTCCTGGGCTCGACCATCCTGCGCGACTTCGGCGCAGAGATTTATGTGGTGGAGCTGGTCAGCATCGCCTTCCTGCGCGAATTCGCGGTGCTGCTGACCGCCATCGTGCTGGCCGGGCGCACCGCCAGCGCGTTCACCGCGCAGATCGGTGCGATGAAATCGCGCGAAGAGGTCGATGCCATTCGCACGCTGGGCCTGGACCCGATCGACCTGCTGGTGATTCCACGCCTGCTCGCGCTGCTGTTCACCCTGCCGCTGCTGACCTTCATCGCGATGATCGCCGGCCTGGCCGGGGGCGTCACGGTGGGCGCGTTCGACCTGGATATCCCGCCGCAGATGTATCTGGCGCGCATGCACGAGACCATCCAGTTGCGGCATTTCCTGGTCGGCCTGTCCAAGGCGCCGCTGTTCGCGCTGGTGATCGGCCTGATCGGCTGCCTGGAAGGGTTGAAGGTCAGTGGCACCGCGCAATCGGTGGGCGAACGCACCACCTCTTCGGTGGTGCAGACGATTTCCTTGGTCATCATCCTGGACGCGATTGCGGCGTTGTGGTTCATGAAGATGGGGTGGTGATGAGACCGGGATTCGACATTCGGGATTCGGGATTGGTGCAAGGCAGAAGCGTGGCTGGCGCACTGAGCTTCGGGAGAGCTCTGCTGTGACCAATCCCGACTCCCTACTCCCCAATCCCGGCCCAGACACCGATGACGACCAGCTGGCGATTTCCGTGCGCGGGCTCACCAACCGGTTCGGTAGCCAGACCGTGCACGAAGAACTCGATCTGGATGTGCGTCGCGGCGAAATCCTGGGTGTGGTCGGCGGCTCGGGCACCGGCAAGTCGGTGCTGATGCGCAGCATCCTGGGCCTGCGCGAACCGGATGCCGGCAGCATCCAGGTGCTGGGCGCGGACGCGCGCTCGGGTCGCTTCGCCGACCGCCAGCACATCACCCGCAACACCGGCGTGCTGTTCCAGGACGGCGCGCTGTTTTCGTCGATGACCGTGGGTGAGAACGTACAGGTGCCGTTGAAGGAACATCACGGCGAATTTCCGGAGCGCTGGTATTTCGAGTTGGCGCTGCTGAAGATCAAACTGGCGGGTTTGCCGGCCGATGCGCTGGACAAGCTGCCCTCGCAACTGTCCGGCGGCATGCGCAAGCGCGCCGGCCTGGCGCGTGCGCTGGCGCTGGACCCGCCGTTGCTGTTCCTGGACGAACCCACCGCCGGGCTGGACCCGATCGGCGCGGCCGCCTTCGACCGCCTGATCCGCACCCTGCAGCAGGCATTGGGCCTGACCGTGTTCCTGATCACCCATGACCTGGATACGCTGTACGCCATCTGCGACCGCATCGCGGTGCTGGCCGATCGCAAGGTGATCGCCAACGCACCGCTGGCCGAGGTCGAGCAGATCGATCATCCCTGGATCCAGGACTATTTCCACGGTCCGCGCGCCCGCGCCGCGCGCGCGGCCAAGACCGACTCCACCGAGACCGCCTGAGCATGGAAACCAAAGCCAATTACGTCCTGATCGGCGCCTTCACCATCGTGGCCGGCCTGGCCCTGCTGCTGTTCGGGCTGTGGGCCGCCAAATATTCATCCGACCGCACCTGGCAGCAATACCGGGTGGTGTTCCGCGAGGCGGTCACCGGCCTGTCGGTCGGCAGCCCGGTGCAGTACAACGGCATCGCGGTCGGCTCGATCACCGAGCTGACCCTGGCGCCGAACGACCCGCGCCAGGTGGTGGCGCATGTGCGGGTCAATTCCACCACGCCGATCAAGAGCGACACCCGTGCCAAGCTGGCGATCACCAGCCTCACCGGCCCGTCGATCATCCAGCTCTCCGGCGGCACGCCCGAGGCGCCGTCGCTGACCACCATCGACAAGAGCGATGCGCCGATCATCCAGACCACCCCGTCGGCACTGCAGAACATCACCGACACCGCCAACCGCATCGTCGAGCGCATGGACCAGATGCTCTCGGACAAGAACGTGGCCAGCATTTCGGCCACGCTGCAGAACCTGGAAAAGATCAGCGGCGGCATCGCCGATCGCGACGAGGGCATGCAGGCGCTGATCGTCAGCGCGCGCGATGCCGCGCGCAATCTGGACACCACCCTGACCACCACCAACGGCACCATCAAGCGGCTGGACCAGAACCTGGTGCAGCAGCTGCCGGGCATCCTGGAAAAGCTCGATGCCACCCTGGTCAAGCTGGATTCGGCTGCCGGCAACGCCGACAACATCCTTGGCGAGAACCGCGCGGCCATCAACAGCTTTGCCAACGATGGGCTGGGCCAGCTCGGCCCGACACTGACCGAATTGCGCGGCCTGATCCGCGACCTGCGCCGGGTCAGCGACAAACTGGACAACAACCCTGCGCGCTACCTGCTCGGCCGCGACGCACCCAAGGAGTTCGAACCGAAATGACTGCCATGCGCCTGTTGCGTCCCCTGTTGTGCGTGTCGTTGCTGGCGCTGGGCGGCTGCTCGGTGCTGGCCGGCGGCGACAAGAAACCGGCCACGATCTACGCCCCCACCGTACGCGTGACGCCCAATCCGGCGTGGCCGCAGGTGAGCTGGCAGCTGGTGGTGGCCAAACCCAGCGCTGCACGCGTGATCGACAGCCCGCGCATCAATGTGCGCCCGACCCCCGGCGAGCTGCAGGTCTACCACGGCGCAGGCTGGGCGCAGCCGGCCACCGACATGCTGGAAGACAGCGTGGTGCGCGCGTTCGAGGACTCCGGCAAGATCGCCGCGGTGGCCCATATCGGTACCGGCATCCGCGCCGACTACAAGCTGGCGATCGACCTGCGCCGCTTCGAATCCGATTACGCCGGCCAGTCGCTGCCCTCGGCCACGATCGAGCTCAACGCCAAACTGCTGCATTCGACCGACCAACGCGTGGTCGCCTCGCGTACCTTCCTGGTCGCCCGCCCGTCCACCGGCACCGAAACCGCCGCAGTCGCAGTGGCTTTCGAGCAGGCACTGACCCAGGTCACCACCGAGCTGGTCGGCTGGACGCTGACCACCGGGCAGCAGGACAGCGCAGCGCTGCCGCGGACACCGTAAGCCGACGCGTCGCCCTGCAGCCGGAACGTATCTCACCCGGCACCGGATGCAATCGCCGGGATCCGCCGGCCTCCCTTCTCCCGCAAGCGGGAGAGGTGGCGCGCAGCGCCGGATGAGGGCACGCACCGTCTGCCGAGCAGGCCGTAACCCCATGCGTCACCCTGCAGCCGGAACGCATCTCACCCGGCACCGGATCCAGCACCCTGCGATCGCCGGGATCCGCCGGCCTCCCTTCTCCCGCACGCGGGAGAAGGTGGCGCGCAACGCCGGATGAGCGCACGCACCGTCTGCCGAGCATGCCGTAACCCCATGCGTCACCCTGCAGCCGGAACGCATCTCACCCAGCACCAGATCCAGCACCCTGCAATCGCCGGGATCCGCCGGCCTCCCTTCTCCCGGCAAGCGGGAGAAGGTGGCGCGCAGCGCCGGATGAGGGCACGCACCGTCTGCCGAGCATGCCGTAACCCATGCCTCCCCCTGCAGCCGGAACGCATCTCACCCAGCACCGGATCCAGCACCCTGCAATCGCCGGGATCCGCCGGCCTCCCTTCTCCCGCAAGCGGGAGAAGGTGGCGCGCAGCGCCGGATGAGGGCACGCACCGTCCCTGGGCAAGCTCGCCGCGGCACCAGCCTCACCTCGCCCCAACCGACGCAATCTGCCGAAAGGTCAGATTGATCCGCTCCCCCACCGGCCGCGCCGTGCGTGGCAAGGCATGCTTGTAGCAGCGCTGCGTGTCGCCACCCATCAGCAACAGATCGCCGTGCCCCAATTCCAGCGTCTGCTTCAGCGCCGCATCGTCGCGATGCTTGAACGCAAAGCGCCGCGTCGCGCCCAGGCTCACCGAAGCGATCAACGGCTGCGCGCCCAGCTCCGGCTCGTCGTCGCTGTGCCAGCCCATCGCATCGGCCCCGCTACGGTAGCGGTTGACCAGCACGCTGTTGAAGGGGTGCCCGGTCTCGGCCTCCAGCCGCGCACGGACCGGCTGCAATGCGTCCAGCCACGGCTGCGGCGCGAACTGCGTGCCGGAATAGCGGTAGCTTGCATCCGCATCGCCGATCCAGCTGCTCAGGCGGGGCGAATCCACCACCCGCCCGAACATGCGGATGCGGTGCACTTCCCACCGCACCTGCGCCAGCAGGGTCTGCAGCAGCGTATCGGCCTGCGGCGCGTCCAGCCATCCCCGCTGCCAGCGGATCTGCGCCCCCGGCAATGTCACCTCGATCTTCATCGGCCAGACGCTAGCACGCGTGCCCACACCGCGCCGTCGGCAGCGGATGAATCGCGTCGATTTGCCGCCGTCACATGCAATCCCGGAAAATGCGCACCAGCCATCGAGCCAACGGGAGCGGAGCAATGTCGGTAACGGGAGTCGGCGCACAGGCGCCAGAGACGGTCGAACGTGACGTCATGGAATACGACGTCGTCACCGTCGGTGCCGGGCCGGCCGGGCTGTCGTTCGCGATCCGGCTCAAGCAGCTCAACCCCGAGTTGAGCGTGTGCGTGATCGAAAAGTCCAGCACCATCGGCGCGCATATCCTGTCCGGCGCAGTGATCGAGCCCGGCCCGCTGGATGCCCTGCTGCCGGGCTGGCGCGACAACCCGCCGCCGATCTGCGTGGCCGCCACCGACGACGAATTCTGGTTCCTCGGCAAGGACAGCGCACGCAAGTTCCCGGTGGTGCCGCCGGGCATGCGCAACCATGGCAATTTCATCGTGAGCCTGGGCGCGATGTGCGCCTGGCTGGCGCCACAGGCCGAAGCGCTGGGTGTGGAGATCTATCCGGGCTTTGCCGCCGCCGAAACCCTGCACGACGACAGTGGCCAGGTGATCGGTGTGCGCATCGGCGACATGGGCGTGGCCAAGGATGGCTCGCACAAGCCCGGTTACACCGCCGGCATCGACATCCGCGCCAAGGTCACCGTGCTCGCCGAAGGCGCGCGCGGCCACCTGACCAAGCGGCTGCTCAAGCGCTTCGACCTCACTGCCGACAGCGACCCGCAAGGCTACTCGATCGGCATCAAGGAGCTGTGGCAGGTGCCCGAAGGCCGTGTCACGCCCGGAAAGATCGTGCACACCATCGGCTGGCCGGCCGACAATCGCACCTACGGTGGCAGCTTTCTGTATCACCTGGACAACAACCAGATCGCGCTCGGCTATGTCAGCGGGCTGGACTACAGCGACCCGAGCTACCAACCGTGGGAAGCCTTCCAGCAGTGGAAGAATCACCCACTGATCAAGCCGCTGCTGGAAGGCGGCAGCATCCTGTCGGCCGGCGCGCGCGCCATCGTCACCGGCGGCTGGCAGTCGCTGCCGAAGACGGAAATGCCCGGTGCCTTGCTGATCGGCGATACCGCCGGCCTGCTCAACGTGCCCAAGATCAAGGGCACCCATCAGGCGATCCGCAGCGGCATGCTGGCCGCCGAACACCTGGTGCAATCGCAATTGGCACCGCAAGGCTTCGACGCCAAACTGCGCGCCTCCGATGCAATGGCCGAGCTGAAGCAGGTGCGCAACATCAAGCCAGGCTTCAAGAAGGGCCTGTGGTTCGGCCTGCTCAATGCGGCCTGGGAAACCGCGCTCAAGGGCGCATCCCCGTGGACGTTGAAGAACAAGCCAGACTGGTCGGCGTTGCGCAAGATCGGCGACTACGAACAACCCAAGCGCGACTACGTCACCCGCGAGCTGGCCCCGCGCGACCGCCTGCAAGCCGTGTACTTCGCCGCCACCGAGCACGACGAAGACCAGCCGGTACATCTGAAGGTGTTGGACACCGATGTCTGCGCCACCCGCTGTGTGACCGAATACGACAATCCCTGCACCCGTTTCTGCCCGGCCAACGTCTACGAAATGGTCGCAGACGCCGCCAGCCCCTCCGGCAAGCGCCTGCAGATCAATGCCGCCAACTGCGTGCACTGCAAGACCTGCGACATCAAGGACCCCTACGAAATCATCACCTGGGTCACGCCGGAGGGTGGTTCGGGCCCGAACTACCAAAACCTCTAGAAATCAGGGGCCGCAAGGCCCCTGATCGTTTACGCACGCTTGAACGACACGCCGGTCTTGCTGCGCAATTCGTCGGTTTCCACTCCGTCCGCAGCATCCACCAACACCAACCCATCAGCGGTGACATCGAACACCGCCAGATCGGTGATGATGCGATCCACCACGCCGACCCCGGTCAGCGGCAGGTCGCATTCGGGCAGGATCTTATGGCTGCCGTCCTTGGCGACGTGCTCCATCAGCACCACCACGCGCTTGACGCCGGCCACCAGGTCCATCGCCCCGCCCATGCCCTTGACCATCTTGCCGGGCACCATCCAGTTGGCCAGGTCGCCGCGGTCGGTGACCTGCATCGCGCCCAGGATCGCCAGGTCGATATGGCCGCCGCGAATCATCGCGAACGAATCGTGGCTGCCGAAATAACTGGCGCCGGCGCGCGCGGTGACGGTCTGCTTGCCCGCATTGATCAAGTCCGCGTCCACTTCGTCCTCGGTGGGAAACGGGCCGATGCCGAGCAGTCCATTCTCTGATTGCAGCCACACGTCCACGCCTTCCGGGATGTGGTTGGCCACCAGCGTCGGCAGTCCAATTCCCAAATTGACGTAGGCGCCATCGGTCAGTTCGCGCGCGGCACGGGCGGCCATCTGGTCTCGGGTCCAGGCCATTACTGCTGTCCTTCGCGCACGGTGCGCTGTTCGATGCGTTTTTCCGGCGTGGCGTTGAGCACCAAGCGGTCGACGTAGATACCGGGTAGATGCACGTGGTCTGGATCGATGGCGCCCAGCTCCACGATCTCTTCGACTTCGGCAATGCAGACGCGACCGGCCATGGCGCAGGCCGGGTTGAAGTTGCGTGCGGTCTTGCGGAACACCAGGTTGCCGGCGGTATCGGCACGCCACGCCTTGACCAGGGCGAGGTCGGCCTGCAATGCGGTCTCCAACACATAGTGCTTGCCGGCGAACGCGCGGGTTTCCTTGCCCTCGGCCACGATGGTGCCGTAGCCGGTGGCGGTGTAGAACGCAGGGATTCCTGCACCGCCCGCGCGCAGGCGCTCGGCCAACGTGCCCTGTGGGTTGAATTCCAGCTCCAGTTCGCCCGCCAGATACTGGCGCTCGAATTCCTTGTTCTCGCCGACATAGGACGAAATCATCTTGCGGATCTGGCGGGTGGCCAATAGCTGACCCAGCCCGAATCCATCCACGCCGGCGTTGTTGGAAATCACCGTCAACCCGCTGGCCCCGCTATCGCGCACGGCGGCGATCAGCGCCTCCGGAATCCCGCACAACCCGAAGCCGCCGACGGCCAGGGTCTGGCCATCGGCCAGCACGCCATCGAGCGCCGCCTCGGCACCGGCGTAGCGCTTGCCAGCTGCCTTGTCACGTCCATCATTGCGCATCACCGCCCTCACCTCGCTGATGTGAAGCGGCCATTCTATCCGCTGACTGTTCCCTGTCCCCGGTCGCAATTCCGCCACACCCAAGACACGGCGCACCCGCTAAACTCGGGTGTCCCCCACCCTAGGAATTGCCCATGACGCTACCCGCCTTCAAGGCCTACGACATCCGCGGCCGCGTGCCGGATGAACTCAACGAGGACTTGGCCCGCCGTATCGGCGTGGCACTGGCGGCGCAGCTGGATCAGGGGCCTGTGGTCCTGGGCCACGACGTGCGCCTGGCGAGCCCCGCATTGCAGGAAGCGCTGTCAGCCGGCCTGCGTGCCAGCGGCCGTGAGGTCATCGATATCGGCCTATGCGGCACCGAAGAGGTCTATTTCCAGACCGATTACCTCAAGGCCGCCGGCGGCGTCATGGTCACCGCCAGCCACAATCCGATGGACTACAACGGCATGAAGCTGGTGCGCGAACAGGCGCGCCCGATCAGTTCGGACACCGGCCTGTTCGCCATCCGCGACACGGTCGCGGCCGATACCGCCGCACCCGGTGAGCCCACAGCCGCCGAGCACAGCCGCACCGACAAGACCGCGTACCTGGAGCACCTGCTCAGCTACGTGGACCGCAGCACGCTCAAGCCGCTCAAGCTGGTGGTCAATGCCGGCAACGGCGGCGCCGGCCTGATCGTGGACCTGCTGGCCCCGCACCTGCCGTTCGAGTTCGTGCGCGTGTTCCACGAGCCCGATGGCAACTTCCCCAACGGCATCCCCAATCCGCTGTTGCCAGAAAACCGCGATGCCACCGCCAAGGCGGTCAAGGATCACGGTGCGGACTTCGGCATTGCCTGGGATGGCGACTTCGATCGCTGCTTCTTCTTCGACCATACCGGCCGCTTCATCGAAGGCTATTACTTGGTCGGCCTGCTCGCACAGGCGATCCTGGCCAAGCAGCCGGGCGGCAAGGTCGTGCACGACCCGCGCCTGACCTGGAACACGGTCGAGCAGGTTGAAGAAGCCGGCGGCATTCCGGTGCTGTGCAAAAGCGGCCACGCCTTCATCAAGGAAAAGATGCGCAGCGAGAACGCCGTGTACGGTGGCGAGATGAGCGCGCACCACTATTTCCGCGAGTTCGCCTACGCCGATTCCGGCATGATTCCATGGCTGCTGATCGCCGAGCTGGTGTCACAGTCCGGCCGCTCGCTGGCCGATCTGGTCGAGGCGCGCATGCAGAAGTTCCCCTGCAGCGGCGAGATCAACTTCAAGGTCGCCGATGCCAAGGCCTCCGTTGCCCGCGTGATGGCGCATTACGCCGACCTGTCGCCGGAGCTGGACTACACCGACGGCATCAGCGCCGATTTCGGTCAATGGCGTTTCAACCTGCGCAGCTCCAACACCGAGCCGCTGCTGCGTCTGAACGTGGAAACCCGCGGCGATGCCGCATTGCTGGAAAGCCGCACGCAAGAGATTTCCGACTTGCTGCGCGGCTGATCTACCATTCTCCCCCACCTTTGACGCACTGGAGTTTCCCCCGCTCATGAGCGACGTCCTTCCGATTATCTTGTCCGGCGGCTCCGGCACGCGCCTGTGGCCGCTGTCGCGCGAGTCCTACCCCAAGCAGTTCCTGCCGCTGGTCGGCGACAAGAGCATGCTGCAGGCCACCTGGCTGCGCTCGGCTCCGGTCGCAGGCCACGCACCCATCGTCGTGGCCAACGAAGAGCATCGCTTCATGGCTGCCGAGCAGCTGCAGCAGCTGGGCGTCAAGCCGTCTGCCATCCTGCTGGAGCCCAAGGGTCGCAATACCGCGCCGGCGATTGCAGTTGCTGCGCTGGAAGCCACACGCGATGGCGCCGACCCGCTGCTGCTGGTGCTGCCCTCGGACCATGTGATCGGTGACGAGGCTGCATTCCAGGCTGCGGTGAAAGTGGCTGCTGAAGCAGCAGCACAGGGCAAGTTGGTCACCTTTGGCATCAAGCCGACCGCACCGGAAACCGGCTATGGCTACATCAAGGCGGGCGCGGGCGCTGGCGTCAGCGCGGTTGAACGCTTTGTCGAAAAGCCGGACCTGGCGACCGCGCAGGGCTACCTGAGCAGCGGCGAGTACTACTGGAACAGCGGCATGTTCCTGTTCCGCGCCTCCCGCTACCTGGAGGAGCTGCGCAAGTTCCATCCCGCCATCGCCGATGCCTGCCAGACCGCGTGGCAGAACGGCAGGCGCGATGCCGACTTCACCCGCCTGGACAAGGACGCCTTCGCGGCCAGCCCGTCGGATTCGATCGACTACGCGGTGATGGAAAAGACCGCCGATGCGGTCGTGGTGCCGCTGGATGCCGGCTGGAACGACGTCGGCTCGTGGTCGTCGCTGCTGGATGTGTCCGAGCAGGACACGCAGGGCAACGCGCATCATGGCGATGTGATCCAGCTGGATTGCCGCAACACCTACGCCTATGGTTCGCGCCTGATCGCCATGGTCGGCCTGGAAGACGTCGTCGTCGTCGAGACGCCGGATGCCGTGCTGGTCGGCCACCGCGATCGCATCCAGGAGGTGAAGGAGGTGGTCGGCCGGATCAAGACCGACGGCCGTTCCGAGGCCACCTGGCATCGCAAGGTGTATCGCCCATGGGGCGCGTACGACTCGATCGACATGGGTCAGCGTCATCAGGTCAAGCGCATCACCGTCAAGCCCGGTGCCGTGCTGAGCCTGCAGATGCATCATCACCGCGCCGAACACTGGATCGTGGTCAGTGGCACTGCCGAAGTGACGCGCGGCGACGAAGTGCTGCTGCTGACCGAGAACCAGAGCACCTACATCCCGCTCGGCGTGACCCACCGCTTGCGCAATCCTGGCAAGCTGCCGCTGGAGCTGATCGAAGTGCAGTCCGGCAGCTATCTGGGCGAGGACGACATCGTGCGCTTCGAGGATACCTACGGCCGGGCCTGATCACGCGCCCAACGTAGACGGCAAGATCGACGGCGGCCCATGGCCGCCGTCTTGCGTTATCCGCGACCCACTTTTGATTGCGACACGCTACGCGTGGGCAGATCAAAAGTTGCAGGCTTGCGCAGGCTGCATTGCAGACCTGTGCGTGCAACGCAGCTGCATTGCACGCATCCGGATACCGCTAAGGAAAGCCAAGCGGCGCCTGCCTGCGAGGCGGCAAGCAGCGCCGCATCGCGTAAACCTCATGGACGCCTTGGACGAGTGGCATTGCCACCCGCCAGAAGCCGGCGCCGGCCCTGCTCAGTTGTCGCCGAACAGATCGCGCGTGTAGACCTTGTCCTGCACATCCTGCAGCGCGTCGGCCATGCGGTTGCTGATGATGACGTCGGCCTCGCGCTTGAAGGCTTCCAGGTCGTTGACCACGCGCGAGCGGAAGAACTCCGGATCGCTCAGCGTCGGTTCGTACACGATGATCTCCACGCCCTTGGCCTTGAGGCGCTTCATCACGCCCTGGATGCTGGACGAACGGAAGTTGTCCGAGCCGGCTTTCATGATCAGGCGATAGATCCCAACCACCTTGGGATTGCGCCGCAGCACGTCGGCGGCAATGAAGTCCTTGCGGGTGGTGTTGGAATCGACGATTGCCCGGATGATGGTCTGCGGAACGCTCTGGTAATTGGCCAGCAACTGCTTGGTGTCCTTGGGCAGGCAGTAACCGCCGTAGCCGAAGGACGGATTGTTGTAGTGGCTGCCGATGCGCGGATCCAGGCAGATGCCTTCGATGATCTGACGGCTGTCCAGCCCGTGGGTAAGCGCGTAGGTGTCCAGTTCGTTGAAGTAGGACACCCGCATCGCCAGATAGGTGTTGGCGAACAGCTTGATCGCCTCGGCCTCGGTCGGCTCGGTGAACAACACCGGCACGTCGGGCTTGAGCGCGCCTTCCTGCAGCAGCCGCGCGAAGGTTTCCGCGCGCGCCGAGCGCTCGCCGACGATGATCCGGGATGGGTAGAGGTTGTCGTACAACGCCCGGCCCTCGCGCAGGAATTCGGGCGAGAAGATGATGTTGTCGGTACCGAACTGCGCGCGCAGCTTGGCGACGTAGCCGACCGGGATGGTCGACTTGATCACCATCGTCGCCTGCGGGTTGATCTCCAACACCTTGGCGATCACCACCTCGATCGAGCTGGTGTTGAAGTAATTGGTGTCCGGATCGTAGTCGGTGGGTGTGGCGATGATCACGAACTCGGCGCCGGCAAACGCTTCGTGGGCATCCAGCGTGGCCTTGAAGTTCAGGCCGCCCTCGGCCAACGCGGCCTCGAGTTCCTTGTCGACGATCGGCGAGCGGCCTTCGTTGATCAGCTTGACCTTGGCCTCGACGATGTCCAGCGCCACGACCTCATGGCGCTTGGCGAGCAACACGCCATTGGACAGACCGACATAGCCGGTACCCGCGACAGCGATCTTCATTGGAATTCCTTGCGATTTTGGATGGGGGAGGATGCAGCGCGCTGCACGCAGGCCATGGCGTGATGACGGTACGGCCGCGCCCGCCATGGGCCGGCGCGCCCGCTGGGGGACACGCGAGAACCTGCACGGTGCCGACCGAAGCGCTGCAGCGCGCGCACGCGTCCAGCCCGTGCATCACGCGTCGCACCCGCTTCAGCGGCACATCCACGCCAGCCGCAACCTGCATGAAGCAGTTCGTCGGCCCGGCGCGAATCAGTCCCAGATGGTAGCCGAAGCGAGGTGCAAGCTATGAGTCAGTGCTGAAGCCGCACCGACCCATGGCGCCACTGAAGACGCTCAATGTTGCGCGAGCGTGTCCAGCACCTGGCTCAGTCCATCCCGCCAGTCGGGCAGGCGGATGCCGAATGTTTCCTGCAGGCTGTGGGTATCCAGCTGCGAATAGGCCGGGCGCATGGCCGGCGTGGGATAGTCGGCGGTAGTGATCGCTTCCACGTGCGGCACGCGGGCGAGCAGGCCGCGCGCATGCGCCTGGGCAAAGATGGCTTCGGCAAAACCGTGCCAGGAGGTCTGCCCCGCAGCGGTCAGATGCCACAGCCCGGAGGGTTCGCCGGGCTGGCGTAGCGCATGCGCCGTGATGTCGGCAATCAATGCCGCTGGCGTGGGCGTGCCGATCTGGTCGGCGACCACGCGCAGCACGTCGCGCTCAGCGCCCACGCGAAGCATCGTGCGCAGGAAATTGTGCCCGTGCGCCGCGTAGACCCACGCTGTGCGGAAGATCAGGTGACGGCCGCCGGCCGCCTGCACCGCCTGCTCGCCAGCCAGCTTGCTCTGCCCGTACACGCCGAGCGGCGCGGTGGCGTCGTCGGGCCGATAGGGGCGAGTGCCCTGCCCATCGAAGACATAGTCGGTCGAATAATGGACCAGGGGCACACCGGCGCGCGCGCACCATTGCGCAATGACCGCCGGCGCCTGGGCATTGGCACGGAAGGCCGCATCACGCTCCTGCTCGGCATGATCGACGGCGGTGTAGGCGGCTGCGTTGACGATACACGTTGGCCCCACCCGGTCCAGCAAGCCAGGCAATGTTTCCGGCGCATCGAAATCCGCGGTCTCGCAGGCCGTGCCGTCAGGCAGCTGCCCGCTACGGGTCGCTGCCACCACCCTTGCCCCGGCTCTTGCAAGTGCATGCAGCAGTTCTGTACCGACCTGTCCGCCGGCACCAAATACCAACGTGGTCATACTGGAAAGGTTGGCAAGCGATCAGGCGGCACATCGGCCAGAAATGGTGCGGCTGCGTCCTTGGGAGAGAGCACAGGATTGCTGATCGGCCAGTCGATACCGATCGCAGCATCGTCCCAACGCACGCCGGCATCGGCCTCCTTGACGTAAATATCGGTGCACAGGTAACTGAACAGTGCAGTTTCCGAAAGCACTGCAAAGCCATGTGCAAAGCCCTCCGGTATCCAGACCTGGCGACGGTTCTCAGCGCTCAGCAGGACAGCTGTCCAACGCCCGAAATGCGGCGAGCCGGACCGCAGATCAACCGCAACGTCATACACCTCACCGGCAAGGACGCTGACCAGCTTGCCCTGCGGACGTGGCCACTGATAGTGCAGACCACGCAGGACACTCTTGGCAGATGTGGAAACATTACTCTGCACGAAGTTCTGCGGCAGGCCGTGCTGCTTGAAACGCTCGGCATTCCACGTTTCGAAGAAGTAGCCCCTCGCATCGCCAAAGACTGCTGGCTCGATCACAACGCAGCCAGGCAACGCCGTTTCGATCACTTTCAACGGAGCACTCCACGCTTGGCTAGTGCGTTCAGATACTTACCGTAGTCATTTTTGGCCAACGGCGCCGCAAGGCGCTCCAGCTGTTCGGTGTCGATCCAGCCCTGTCCAAATGCGATTTCCTCGGGACAGCACACCTGCAGCCCCTGACGCATCTGGATGGTCTCGATGAAATTCGCAGCTTCATGAAGTGACTGATGTGTTCCGGTGTCAAGCCAAGCGTACCCACGCCCCAGGGGCTCAAGATGTAGGTTGCCGGCATCGAGATAGCAGCGATTGAGATCGGTGATCTCCAGTTCGCCGCGCGGCGATGGCTTCAACGCGGCTGCATAGTCGCTTGCCCTTCCATCGTAGAAATACAAACCCGTTACCGCATAGTTGGAACGCGGCTTTTCAGGCTTTTCGGCGATATCGATCACCTTGCCCAGCGCATCGAATTCGGCGACACCGTAGCGCTCCGGATCATTGACCCAGTAACCGAAGACAGTAGCCCCCTGCTCTCGTGCATCTGCGCGGCGCAGGGTCTCGGTCAGGCCATGCCCATGGAAGATGTTGTCGCCCAATATCAGGCAGCTCGGCTTTCCGTCCACGAAGTCGCGACCGATCAGATATGCCTGTGCCAGCCCGTCTGGACTCGGTTGCACGGCGTACTGGATATTGACACCCCATTGCGAACCATCGCCCAGCAGCGACTGGAACAGCGCCTGCTCGTGCGGTGTGTTGATGATCAGGATGTCGCGGATGCCCGCCAGCATCAGCACGCTGAGCGGGTAATAGATCATCGGCTTGTCGTACACCGGCAGCAGCTGCTTGCTGACGCCCTTGGTGATTGGATACAGGCGGGTGCCGGAGCCGCCTGCCAGGATGATGCCTTTGCGTTGTGTCATGAGAGCTTCCTTGGAAGGTCGGCACGCACCTGAGCGGCCACCAGGAGAGAGATGTCAGGCCGCCGCGCCAATACGTTCCAGACGGTAGCTTCCGTCCAGCACGCCCTGTACCCATGCCTGATTGGTGAGATACCACTCCACCGTCTGCGCGATGCCCTGCTCGAAGGTATAGGCAGGCTCCCAGCCCAATTCGTTTTTCAGTTTCGAGGCATCGATCGCATAGCGGCGATCGTGCCCGGGCCGGTCGGTGACATGGGTGATCTGGTTCGCGCGTGGCTTGCCGTCTTCGCGCGGACGATGCTGATCCAGCAGTGCGCAGATGGCCTGCACGACCTCGATGTTCTGCCGCTCGGAGTTGCCGCCCACGTTGTAGGTCTCGCCGACTTGGCCCTTGGCCAGCACGGTGCGGATCGCCTCGCAGTGGTCGCTGACGAACAGCCAGTCGCGTACCTGCTTGCCGTCGCCATACACTGGCAGTGGTTCGCCGGCCAACGCCTTGGCAATCACCAGCGGAATGAGCTTCTCGGGGAAATGGTACGGACCGTAGTTATTCGAGCAATTGGTGGTCAGCACCGGCAGCCCGTAGGTGTGGTGGAACGCGCGCACCAGATGATCCGAGGCGGCTTTAGACGCGGAATACGGAGAGTTCGGCGCATAGGGCGTGGTCTCGGTGAACTTGCCGGTCTCGCCCAGGGTGCCGTAGACCTCATCGGTGGACACGTGCAGGAAGCGGAACGCATCCCGACTCGCATCCGGCAACGCTTTCCAGTAATCACGCACCGCTTCGAGCAGGGCCAATGTCCCAACGACGTTGGTCCGAATGAAGGCACCAGGCCCCTCGATCGAGCGATCGACATGGCTCTCGGCCGCGAAGTTCAACACCGCATCAGGCTGGTGTTCCTGCAGCAGGCGGGTGACGAGCGCACCGTCACCGATATCGCCCTTGACGAACACGTGGTCGGCGTTGCCCTCCAGCGATGCCAACGTGTTCAGATTTCCTGCGTAGGTCAGCGCATCCAGGTTGATCACGCGAATCCCGCGGGAGACCGCCTCAAGAACAAAATTGCCACCGATGAAGCCGGCACCGCCGGTTACTAGCCAAGTCGCCACTGTCTACCCCTTCTGGTCGCGCGCCGAACGCGCTGCGTTATCAAACAGCACAGGATATACGGTCCCGGCATTATCGGGCTTAAGCGAGAGCGACTCCGCAATCGCGCCCTCTGACGCATTGCAACACCCATACGCCATCGCATGGTGGATGCTCCCCGGTTAGAATGGCCCCACTCCCGAGCCTGCCGCCGCGGCCGGGCCTTCCCGCAATCGCTGAAGGATCTCGTACACGATGAAAATCCTCGTCGCCTACAAGCGCGTGGTGGACTACAACGTCCGCATTCAGGTCAAGCCGGATGGCTCCGGCGTGGTGACCGAGGGCGTCAAGCTCTCGCCCAACCCGTTCGACGAAATCGCCCTGGAAGAGGCGTTGCGCCTGCGCGATGCCGGCATCGCCACCGAGGTGGTGGTTGCCACGCTTGCCCCGGCCGATGCGGCTGCGCACCTGCGCAATGGCCTGGCCATGGGCGCCAACCGCGCCATCCATGTGGTCACCGATGCGGCCATCCAGCCGCTGACCGCCGCCCGTACCCTGCTCAAGCTGGTCGAGAAGGAACAGCCGGATCTGGTCATCCTGGGCAAGCAGGCCATCGATGACGACGCCAACCAGACCGGCCAGATGCTGGCCACGCTGTGGGGTCGCCCGCAGGCGACGTTTGCCGGCAAGCTGGTGGTGGCCGACGGCAAGGCCACGGTCACCCGCGAAGTGGACGCCGGCCTGGAGACGCTGGAAGTGGACCTGCCGGCGGTGATCACCACCGATCTGCGCCTGAACGAGCCGCGCTTCATCAAGCTGCCGGACATCATGAAGGCCAAGAGCAAGCCGCTGGAAACGCTGGCATTTGCCGACCTCGGCGTGGATGCGCATGACAGCCTGACCACTACCCACTACGCCGCGCCATCCAAGCGCAGCCGTGGCGTCATGGTCAAGGATGCCGCCGAACTGGTGGCCGCACTCAAGCAGAAGGGGTTGCTGTAATGGCCAAGGTTCTCGTTGTTGCCGAACATCTCAACGGCCAGCTCAATGCGGCCACCGCCAAGACCCTGAGCGCCGCGCAGGCGATCTCTGCTGAGTCCATCGATATCGTCGTACTGGCAGCCGACCCGGCCGCCGTTGCAGCGCAGGCCGCACAGCTGGCCGGCGTCGCCCGCGTGCTGACCGTGGCCAACGCCGCCAACGAACACGCCATCGCCCAGGTGCTGGGGCCGCAGATCGCCCAGCTGGCCGGCCAGGGTTATACCCATGTGTTCGGCCCCTCCACCACCTTCGGCAAGGATCTGATGCCGGTGGTTGCCGCGCTGCTTGGCGTCAACCAGATCTCCGACCTGATGGCCGTCAAGGACGCCCATACCTTCAAGCGCCCGATCTACGCCGGCAACGCCATCATCACCGTCAAGGCACCGGCCGAGCAGATCGTGGTTGCGACAGTGCGCAGCGCCTCCTGGCCGGAAGCGGCCAAGGGCGGCAGTGCGGCGGTAGAGCCCGTTACGGTCGATGCCGCCCTGCCGACGCATAGCCGCTTCATCGGCCTGGCGGCCGGCAGCTCCGATCGCCCAGACCTGCAGAGCGCCAAGCGTGTGGTCTCCGGTGGCCGCGGTGTCGGCTCGGCAGAGAACTTCCAGCATATCTATAGCCTGGCCGACAAACTCGGTGCCGCCGTGGGCGCTTCGCGTGCTGCCGTCGATGCCGGCTACGTGCCCAACGAGCTGCAGGTCGGCCAGACCGGCAAGATCATCGCCCCGGAACTGTATGTGGCGATCGGCATCAGCGGCGCGATCCAGCATCTGACCGGCATCAAGGATGCGGGCACCATCGTAGCCATCAACAAGGATCCGGAATCACCGATCTTCGAGATTGCCGATATCGGGTTGGTGGGTGATCTGTTTACGCTGCTGCCGGAGTTGGAGGCTGCACTGGGCTGAGCGCAGAGATACGTGCCGCAGTCTATCGGTCACGCTGCCCCGTCAGGATTGCTTGGAGTGGTGGACAATCTGTCCGCCACGTCCGCACGTGCGTTTATAATTCGCAACCACTTCGCGGGATACCGTAGATGCCGCCGCAGAGCTTTGAGGTCCCGGGCATATGGTGGTTGAACGTCCCTCATGGCTGTGTCGTCGCTCTTGTGCCCGGAACAGATGATTCGGCAGAGCCAGATACCGTGGATCAAGACGGCTATGCAATAGCCCGCTTTGCGAGGAGGCAGTATCTGCCGGCCAGCACAGCCTATGCACTGCTTCAGTCATCCCGGGGCTGCCGCTTATGCTCGCTTGAGCGCTTTATCCCGCGCTGTATGGCTGGCGCGATACCAGGCAGGTCGAGTCGGCGCTTCCACTCGTAGGTCTAAGTCAGACCCGGCCACAGACCACCGGCCGAACGCGATATCCTTCCGGTCAAAGATCTCTACGGCGGCACACCAATGCCGCAGCATTCAAATCCACCCGCATATCACTTGGTACCTCGGATTCCATGGACGCCCTGATTCCCGTCAACTCGTTGTCCCGCCACATTGCGCCCGTACAGGATGCACTGTCTCAGATTGCAAGTACGATCGTCGCAAGCGGTTACTATGTGCTCGGTCCGAACGTGAAGGCTTTTGAGCAGGAGTTCGCTAGCTACTGTGGAAGCCGTTACTGCGTCAGCGTTGCCAACGGTACCGACGCTCTTGAGCTCTCCCTGAAGGCACTGGGCGTCGGCCCGGGGGATACGGTGGCCGTTGTTGCCAATGCGGCCATGTACGGCACCAGCGCGGTCCTGGCCTGCGGCGCGTCACCGGTTTTTGTCGATACAGGCGCGGGGACGGGGCTAATGTCCGTACCTGCGCTGGAAGCGGTGCTCGCTGGCGACAGCGCACCGGCAGCCGTGATCGTGACCCATCTCTATGGCCAACTGGCTGACATCGAAGCGATCGTAGCGCTGTGTCAACCACGTGGCATCAAGGTCGTGGAAGACTGCGCGCAGGCACACGGCGCGGAACGGAATGGCCATCGCGCCGGTAGTTTCGGCGATATTGCTTCCTTCAGCTTTTATCCCACCAAGAATCTGGGCGCCTTGGGCGATGGCGGCGCAATCGTGACAAATGATGACCAGTTGGCCGCCCGTGCCGCGCAACTCCGCCAGTACGGATGGACGGCCAAGTACACCAATACTCTGCGCGGAGGCCGCAACAGCCGCCTCGACGAATTGCAGGCCGCCATGCTGCGCCACATGCTTCCCCTGCTGGACGGCTGGAACCAGCGTCGCCGGGATATCGCCAACCGCTACGCTCAGGGCTTGTCCAACCCGAAGATCGAAGTGGGCGGCGTGGTGGGTGCCGAAAATGTGGCGCATTTGTACGTCGTGCGTTCAGATGACCGTGAGCAATTGCGTGCACACCTCCAGGCCGCCGGCGTGCAGACCGAGGTCCATTACCCGTTGTGCGATCACCGTCAGCCATGCCATGAGGGTGCATTTGATTCCGTGGCATTACCGAACACGGAAGCCGATGCGGCGCGCGTAACGACGCTGCCATGCTTCCCGGAGCTGACCGATGAAGAAGTCGACCGGGTTGTCGAAGCATGCAACCGGTTCTGAGCGAGGTGCAGTCGCCTTCCCTCAGCCTGGTTGTTCCGATCTACGGCAATGAAGGCTCGATCGATGATCTCTTGCAGGCTGTCGATTTGATCGCTCGTAGCGTCGAGGGGACGTTTGAAGCCGTTTTCGTGGTGGACGGCAGTCCCGATCGCAGCTACGCGTTGCTGCGCGATAAGTTGCCTAGTTGCGCCTTTAGTTCGCAGCTGGCGACCTTGACCAGAAATTTCGGCGCGTTCCCGGCAATCCGCACCGGCTTGCAGCTCAGCCGCGGCGAATTGACCGCGGTAATGGCGGCCGACCTGCAGGAACCGCCCCAGTTGGTCATCGACTTCTGGCAGCGCTACGCTAACGAGCCGTACGATGTCGCCTTCGGCGTGCGTGAAGCGCGGAGCGATCCGGCTGCATCGAAGCTGGCGTCAACCTTGTTCTGGGCGACCTATCGGCGCATGGTCATCAAGGATATTCCCAAGGGGGGCGTGGATATCTTCGCTGTCAGCCGTGGTTTTCTCGAACGGCTGTTGCTGTTGAAAGAAGCCCATTCCAGTCTGCTTGCGCAACTGTTCTGGCTGGGCGGCAAGCGCGAATTCGTCAGTTATCAGCGGCGCGAGCGGCAGCATGGCAAGAGCGCCTGGACCTTGAGCAAGAAACTGCGGTATCTGTCCGATAGCGTCTTCGCTTTCACCGACCTGCCGGTCCGCATGCTGACGGCGCTGGGCCTTATCGCGCTGGCATTTACCACGTTGCTCGGTGCGCTGGTGCTGGCCGCTAAGTTTTCCGGACTCGTCGCAGTGCCGGGCTACACCCTGACAATCTTGACCATTCTCTTTTTCGGCGCACTCAATTCACTGGGCCTAGGTATCGTGGGTACCTACGCTTGGCATGCGTTCGAAAATACCAAGGCGCGCCCGCTGTCGATCATTCAGTCGGTCGAAAACTTCAAAAAGGATAAACCGTGAGTTATTTCGTGCATCCCAATGCCCTTTGCGAGAGCGAGAACATCGGCGAGGGCACCCGCGTCTGGGCATTCGCGCACGTGCTTCCCGGAGCGCGCCTAGGCCGCGACTGCAATATCTGCGACGGCGTGTTCATTGAATCCGATGTCATCGTAGGTGACCGCGTCACCGTCAAATGCGGCGTGCAACTGTGGGACGGCGTGCGTTTGGGCGACGACGTTTTCGTAGGGCCGAACGCAACCTTCACCAACGACCTGTTCCCGCGCAGCAGGGTGTATCCCGAGAAATTCCTCGGCACCGTGGTCGAGTCGGGCGCCTCGATTGGCGCCAATGCAACCATCCTGGCCGGCACCACCATCGGCAGTGGTGCGATGATCGGCGCTGGCGCAGTCGTTACGCGCTCTGTGCCGCCCAATGCCATTGTGGTTGGCAATCCCGCACGCATTGTCGGCTACGTTTCCGACAAGGGCGCAAACCAGCCTGCCGCATTGCCAACTGATCAGGGAATCACCGACACCGCCGTTCCGGGCGTCAAGTTGTACCGGATGCCCAGTTTCGCCGACATGCGAGGCTCGCTCTCCGTGGGAGATTTCGATAGTTTCCTGCCTTTCAATGCAAGACGGTATTTTTTGGTTTATGGCGTCCCCACCCAAGAGACCCGTGGCGAACACGCGCACAAGCGCTGCCATCAGTTCCTGATCTGTGTCTCCGGCTCGGTCAGAGTTCTTGCGGATGACGGCACTCGCCGTATCGACGTCGAACTCAACTCGCCGAACCAGGGCATCCATCTGCCACCGTTGATCTGGGGCACGCAGTACAAGTATTCCAAAGATGCCGTGCTGCTGGTGTTTGCATCCGAGCCCTACGACACTGATGAGTACATCCGCGATTACGCGTCCTTCAAGAGTCTGGCGAATGCGGGCGGATGAGTCCCCACATGCCGATGCCCTGCTTCGGCGGCATCGGCCATTGGTCTCGGTAGCCCTGCGCTTCTTGCTGGGCGGAGCACTCAACACAGGCCTGACCCTGGTGCTGTACTGGATGCTCCTTCGCTTTATGCATTATCAGTGGGCATATCTTGCGAGTTTCTGTGCAGGCATCTTGCTCAGTTACCTGATCAACACACGTTACGTCTTTCGTGCTGAGCACAGCTGGTTGAAGTTTGCGGCGTTTCCGCTCATCTATTTGGTGACTTACGCACTTGGGGCCTTGGCGCTGAAACTCAGCGTAGGGCATCTACGCGTGCCGACGGCAGTCGGCCCACTAATCTCCATCGTTGTTACGCTGCCAGTGTCGTTCATCCTAAGCAAGTTGTTGTTACAGGCTCCCAAGCCAGACTCCCCCGGGGCTGAGCAAGACGCCGCGTAGAATGTTGCCCACTTTACGCCTGCCCGCAGCCCCGCTGGCGCTGCGCGTCCATTCTTGAATCGTGGATTACATGAGCACCTTATTCCCTGCTACGACGCCGGCCAGCCCCCTGATCAAGTCCGAATGGCTGCCCTTGCTGTTAGGTGCCGTTCTGTCCGTCGTGGCGGGCAGCGTCCTGCTTGTGGGCTGGCGGGCGGGACTGTTGCCTATGCTGGACTACCCATTCTCGTATAAGGGCGACGCCTTGAGCAGCCTCTGGCTGACACAGCGAGCAATGGAAGGATGGATCTTCGAGAATGCCCGTAGCGGCTTCCCATTCGGCTCCTCTTTCCTGGATTACCCCGGAGCAGATTCCGGCAGCTTCCTGTTCCTGAAGCTTGCCGGCATGCTGACCGGCAGCAGTGCTGCGGCACTGAATCTGTTCTTCCTGCTGGGCTTTGCCGCGAACTTTCTGACGGCATATTGGGTGATGCGCTGGCTGCGCGTCGGTCGTTCGCTGTCCTTTACCACTGCCATGCTCTTTACGCTGGCGCCCTTCCATTTCCTGCGGTTGCAGCACATCTTCTACACCTGGTATTTCGGCATCCCGATCTACTTCATGCTTGCGATCCGGATTGCACTCGCCGACGTATCCCTGGATTTCTGGGGCGCCCGGCCCGCACGCAAGATCGCGCTTGCTGCGCTGTACCTGGTCCTGAGCTGTTTCGGCGTTTACTACACGGCATTCGGCCTGATTCTTATTGGAACAGCTTGCCTTATGGCGTTGGTCCAGAAGAACTGGACGTCTATCACCCGCCTAGCAGCACCCGTCATTTTCTTCCTCGCGCTTGGCACGCTGGCAAATGTCGCACCCAACGTGATCAACGAGCGGATCAACGGTCATAATCCGGAAGTCGCTGCCCGCGCTCCGGCAGAGTCCGAGATCTACGGCGTGAAGTTGATGCAGTTGATCCTGCCGCGCCCCGACCACAGGCTACCCAAGTTGGCCAATGTGACGGCCAGCTACATGGCCAGTACACCGTTGATCAATGAGAACACGACAGCCTCCCTGGGCCTGATCGGTTCCATCGGTCTTGCCATCCTGGCGCTGGTCGCGTTCGCGCGTCTGTCCGAGCGGCGCAACGAAGAACGCATTGCCCTATTGGCGATTCTCTCCGGCGTCCTTCTGGCATTCATGACCATCGGCGGGCTTGGCTCACTCTTTGCGCACGTCGTATCGCCCTCAATCCGCGGCTGGAATCGGGCCAGCATCTTCATCACGTTCAGCACCCTCGCTGCGGTAGCCATCGCGGTGCAGATACTGTCCGACAAGGTGGGGCGTCGGCACCGCATGACCATCGCCTCACTCGCTGCCGCCGGCATGCTGGTCTTCGGCATCTGGGACCAGACCTCGGCGGTGTGCGGCCCGTGTCAATCCAGCGCGCGCACTGCGTACGAGCAGGACAAGCGCTTCATCCGCAGCATTGAAGCTGCGCTGCCTGTCGGTGCAGCGGTTTACCAGTTGCCCTATATGCCGTTTCCGGAAGTACCGCCCAAGAATGCCCTGCACACATATGACCTTGCGGTGGGATTCGTTCACTCGCAGCACCTGAAATGGAGCTACGCAGGCATGAAGGGCCGTGAGGGCGACCTGTTCTACCGGAATCTGGAGACCCAACCCGCCGCCGCACAGCTCAAAGCGATCGGTCGGTTCGGCTTCGACGCTGTCTACATCGACAAGCGCGGCTATGCCGACCAAGGAGCACAGATCATTGCTGAATGGACACAGGCCATTGGCACGCCGCCTTCGATGACGCGCGAAGATGGCGCTGTCGTGGTCTTCCGTCTGCCAGGTGGTGCCAAGCCTGCAAGCGCAGATGCTGCCAAGGATACCCTGGTCACCGAGCCCGCGGCAGATACCAGCATTAAGCTCCCCACGCTCCGCAGCTTGCTCACGCAAGGCTGGTCGTCCGATGAGGCATGGGGTGTCTGGTCGGAAGGCACAAGCTCATCGCTGCGCTACCGTGTCAATTCAAAGACAGTCGGTAAGACAACGGTGATTCTGCGCGGCAACCCGTTTCTGCCCGGCCCCAAGCGAGCGCTGCGCATCCGTGCCACTGTCAACGGTGTCCAGGGGCTCGACACTCGCGTTACTGCAGCGCAAGCGATGCCGCTGGAACTACGGGTTCCGGTCACCACCCGCCAGCCTGGGGAAGTAGTGCATATGGTTCTGAACTACGAAGTACCGGTTTCTCCCGCGCAGGCAGGCATGTCTGCGGACCAGCGTCTGCTTGCCTTCGGGCTAACCAGTCTTGAAATTTGCAAGTCCGATTGCGGCCGATGAGCCGGCAGGGAAGCTCGATCGCCAGCGCGTTGATCGCCCTTTCACTTGGCACGGTTTCTTGCAACTGCTGGTGCGTAAGCCTCTACGATAACGCTGAACAAAAATGCCATCAGGCATCCAAATCGAGCTTCGGCTGAACTTTCCAGCCGAAGCTCGATTGCTCTCATTGCCCTTGGATTGCTCTCACTGCTCAGCGCTGGCAGCTTCAAGCATCCAGCGTAGCGTGTCCTCCAGCGCAAGACTCTGCCAATCACCGATCAGCTCCTGCAATCTGGCATTGCTGCCAAGCAACTTCCTGACTTCATTCTCACGAACGAAAGCGGGGTTTACTTGGACGTCGATGTCATGGCCGGTGATTTTCGAGCAGATCCTGATGATGTCTCCTAACGAACTGGCGACACCGGAACACACATTAACGATCTGACCTTCGGCCGCTGGCGCCTGCAGTAGCTTGCGATAGGCCAGCACGACTGACCTGACATCGCCAAAATCGCGCCAGACTTCGGTGTTGCCCAACTCGATGGAAGATGCACGCGATGCGAAATGGGAAACGATCTTGGGAATCAGGAAATTGGTGGCCTGACCGACCCCGGTATAGTTGAAGGGGCGGGCAATCACCAGGGGCAGGCGCTCGCGCCACAAGCTGGCGACATATTCCATGGCGAGCTTGCTCACCGCGTAGTCGTTTGCGGGCGCGGGCATGACCGACTCGTCGATCACGCCCTCGGTTGCATTGCCGTAGACATTGGCACTGCTCGCAATCAGCACCCGCTCCGGGCGGTATTGGCTTGCGGCCAGCGCCTGCAGCAGGTTACGCGTGCCGAGCAGATTGACGCGGTAAAAATCGTCGGCATCCCCATGACCGACAAAGGCCACTGCCGCCAGATGCACGACATAGTCGGCCTGGGCCTGCGCAACGGCGCGAGCGACATCGGCAGCGTCGCGCAGGTCCATCGGCCAGAACTCGTCGGTGCTGCCCGTGCCGGAAGCGTCCGAACGCGTCCCGACGCCAATGACCGTGCAGCCCTGTTCCTTGAGCTGCCGGGTCATGTAGCGCCCGGTGAACCCGGACGCTCCGCTGATCAGAACCCGCTTGCCCGTCAGGTCAGAATGAGAAGCCACGCTCGTTCCTCTTCAGATCGGCCTCGACCATCATCTGGCACAGCTGCTCCAGCGTGGTCTCAGGCTTCCAGCCGAGGATACGGGCCGCCTTTTCGGGGTCGCCGATCAGCAGCTCCACTTCTGCAGGGCGGTGGAACTTCAGGTTGATACGCATGACCACCTTGCCGGTAGCAGTGTCCACCGCAGTCTCTTCAGCGTCCTTTCCGCGGAACTCTACGTCGATGCCCGCTCCCTTGAACGCCATGCTGACGAAATCGCGCACGGTCTCGGTGCGATTGGTCGCGAGCACGAAAGTGTCCGGCTGCTCCGCCTGCAGCATTCGCCACATACCTTCCACATACTCGCGCGCGAAGCCCCAGTCACGCTTGGCGTCCAGGTTGCCCAACTCCATGCAGTCCAGCAGCCCGAGCTTGATCTTGGCAACCGAGTCGGTGATCTTTCGGGTAACGAATTCCCGGCCGCGCAGCGGACTTTCGTGGTTGAACAGAATCCCGCTGGATCCGAAGATATCGGAGCTCTCCCGGTAATTCACCGTAATCCAGTGGGCATACAGCTTGGCAACACCGTAAGGGCTGCGTGGCCAAAACGGCGTGTCTTCCTTTTGAGGGACAGCCTGGACCTTGCCGAACATCTCCGAAGTCGATGCCTGGTAGAACCGGATCTTCGGGTTCACCAGACGAATCGCCTCAAGCAGGTGCAGCGCGCCGATACCGGTGATCTGCGCTGTCGTGGTCGGCTGATCGAAACTGACTCCGACGAAGCTCTGGGCCGCGAGATTGTAGATCTCATCGGGCTGGATCTTCTGGACCATCGCGATCGTCGTCCCCAGATCCGTGAGGTCGTACTCCACCAATTCAAGATTCGGATGCTTCGCGACGCCAACCTCCTCGAGACGCCAGAAGTTGACCGAACTGGTCCGTCGGTATGTGCCATACACCTTGTAACCCTTGCCAAGCAACAGCTCGGTCAGGTAGGCACCGTCCTGCCCGGTGATGCCGGTAATGATTGCAATCTTGTTAGTCATCTACATTCTCTTCGGAAATTGGTGAAAACAGCCCCGCTCTGGATCACGCCCATGCGCGTCCGGAGCATCGCCGTGCAGGAAAGCAACGGCGCCATCATAACTTGCTTGACCTCAATCGGCCTCCTGGATCGGAGACCAGACTTGCGGCCGGCTTCAGAAGTGCGGCGGCAAGCTGATCGGCGCTCTGCGCCCAGGTCAACCAGGGCAGCTCGTCAGTCCGCGGATGCGCGTTCTGTGTATGCAGTTCGAGCCATCTTTCGATGGCGCTCGCCATCTCCGCCGACGTGTTTCCTGCGAAATATGCGGCGTGCTCGCCAGCGACCTCGCGGAACACCGGGATATCGCGGGCCAGAATTGGCAGTCGTCGCTGTCCCGCCTCGATCAGTGGCAAGCCAAAACCTTCGCCCTCAGAGGCGGCGATGAGGCAGGTGCAGGCCTGGTAGAGCTTTTCCAAGAGCTCGTCGCTGGCGGAGCTGAGCCAAAACAGATTGCGATGAAGCTGGGGATGCGTTTCCAACTTTTCGCAAAGCTCGTCCACCATCCAGCCTTTCTTGCCGACGATCACCAAGGCGATCTCCTGCCCTGCAGACCATAGATGCTCGAATGCAGCCAACACGCCGGCATACCCCTTACGAGGTTCGAGCGTGCCTACCATCAAAAAACTCCTCACCTGCTGCAGGCGAGAGAGAAGCGCGTCGGCGTGATCCGGCATGCCCCGACTGGGAGCACTTCCTTCAAGATCGGCGCCAAGGTGGAACCACGCGACGTCCGGCTGCTTGCCGATTCCATTCTCCAGCATCCATGCAGTCACATCATCTGCAACGGCCTGCGAAATACAGATCAACCGGTCCGATACGGAAACGATCCCTCGCAGCCAGCGCTCGTGGTGCTGCCCGCCGGGCCCGGGCCACCATTGTGGATTCCGCACGGGCAGGATGTCATAGACCACGAAACTGATCACTACCCCTGCAACATGAAAGTAATCGAACCAATCGGAGGCCAGGTCAACAGCGTGCCCCACCAGATCCAGGCCGACGAAGACATCGCCCGCGTGACACACTAGGGCTGCATCCTCACCGAGATCCTGACCTAAAAGGTGGCCGGCGTAGGCGTTGGCGCACACATAGCAACGTGACTCGCGATCCAACCTGACCAGCTGGATGCGGTAGCCATGCGGCGGCCGGCGCAGCCACTCATTCGAGATGGCGCGCGTCACGCGCTGGATACCCGTTCCACGATCGTGCGCGGCCAGCTCGGTAACGTCGAGCATGAGCATGCGCTCCTCTGGCGCTATGCTGCGGTCCAACGCATCTGCTGCTGTAACCAGTGCAAGCGTTTGCGTACTTTTCCGGCCAAGTGCGGCCATGGCTATATTAAGTGCCTGACCAGCGTCAGTGCGCGGCAAGGATCGCAGATGCACGCTCTCGCAAGCGTCGAGAAACGCTGTTGCGCTTCTCTCCCAAGAGAACGCAGCAGCCCGATGCTCCGAAAAAGCGCGAGCTTCTGCTACGGCTGCATCATCCTCAAGCATCCAGCGGATCCGCTCGGACATCTCGGCAGTGTTATACGGATCAAACAACATGGCCGGCTCCGTTGCAATCTCCGGAACACTTGAAGCGTTGGCTGCAATGACCGCGGCACCACACGCCATTGCTTCCAATACCGGCAAACCAAATCCCTCGTGCCAGGACGGAAACACGAAGAAGCGGCATTCGTTATACAGCGCAACCAGCTCTTCGTCTGAAACATAACCGGTAAAGATGATCTCGTCCGCTTGCAGCCCCCGCTCCAGTGCGACGCGCTTGAGATCGTCCACCAGCGAAGCAGGCATGCGTCCAGCCATGACCAGACGGGCAGCCTTGCGCGTCGCCACGGGTAGTGCCGCATATGCATCGATCAAGCGGTTCAGATTCTTGCGCCGATCCGCTCCACCGGTATAGAGAAAGAACTCGCCTTCGATCCCGAACTTGGCGCGGACCAAGCGACGCGCCGGATGCTGGATTTCCAACTGTGAGAAGACAGCATCGCATCCTGCAGAGATGTTGAAGACCTTATCGCTGCCAAATTTTCCAACCCGGCGCGCCTCGTCAGCTGAACTTTCCGATATCGCTAAGACCGCATCCGCTCGCTGCAAAAAAGAAAATTTCTCCGCGTAAGCTTTGGCATAGACTGGGTCATGATTGAGATAAACCTCTGGGTTCATCATCGGAATCAAGTCATACATCGTCACCACGGTCGGGATCTGGAAGACACGACCGATGCTGGTCAATGCGTTGTCGCCGTAACCTTCAAACAGACTGGATACATGCACGATATCGGGCTTCAATGAAGCCAGCGTTGCCTCCCGCACGATCTCGGCATGACTGCACCGCATGCTATTTCCAGTATCGCAGGCATGCACGGGAAGAGGCACATGCCATACATGGATATTGCTCTGCGGAATGAGCCCCTTAAATGCAGTCCGAATATCCTTCACTGCCTCCGGAAAAGCACCATTCAGTGCGAGATGGATATCGTGCCCCCGTGCGTCGCGGGCTACCGCAAGCGCCAACGCCAGGCTATAGCGCCCGATACCCCGGAAACGACTCTCCGACTGCGCTCCCTGTAGATCCATCACGATGCGCATCAAGCAGACTCCCCATTGCGTATGGCCAACATGCGCTCATAGATCTTATGACCACGCGCAGACAGCTTCGCTGCCGCGACCGGCTCGGCAAGCACGGTGACATCCACGACCTGGCCGGGACGCGGCCGATCCTCCATCACTGGCTGAATGACGCTATCAATCCCCATATCCGCCGCGACGGCGCTCCTGATCCTGGCATGGACGGAAGGCGCCATACGCAACCAGTTATTCAGCACACGGGCAAGCGCCGGGCGCTTGAGAACACGACGAACCAGAGCAAGCAGAATCCGCTTCAGCGATGCGCGAGGCCACCTCACCAAACGCGCCATCCCTCGTAAAGGACGCGTCAAGCGCCATGACGCACTAGCCTGGATATCGTGCAGATTTTGCTCGGCAGTGCTGGCACGCAAGTACCACTGGTGGGCATTTTGAAGTGAAGAATCGAGCTGCGTGCGGAGTTCATCCAGCTGCTCACGGGCCACCGTGAAGCTGGCACCGGAAGTCTCCAATCTCCGGCGAAGGTCGTGCATGTTCGAGGTGCCCGACAGCTGCAGATGATGCAACTCGCCGATAGTGTTCTTTAGCTCATCGACCTCACTGTTGAGCTTGTCGATGGCTTCTTCTCGCTCGTTTGCGCGCAGATACCAGTGATGGGCGTTACTCAGCGACTCACTGAGCTTGGCATCGACTTCTGCCAACCGTGCTTCGGCCGCCCGGATGGAGCGCTCATAGATGAGCAATGCGTGCTCCTGCTTTCGCAGCAGCCATACCCAGCCGGCTCGCTCTGCCTCATCATCCTTCTGGCCGATCGCCTCCCTCAAAGCGCGAAATGTCCATTCCCCACGGGGGCGATTTAATATCGTGTAAAACCCGACCCGATAGCGAGCCGGCAGCATGGAGATATCAAGGAGCGGACGGCGAACCGGCAATGGCGGCGCGATCTGGCCCTGCACCAATTCCCGCAGCGTTATCAAGAACGACAGAAGCAGGTCGTCTGGCCAGACGCAATCAACTGCGCTAGCCGAGACGGCACCGTAGTCGATAAAGGTGGCAGTGCCGCTGTCATTGACAAGCAGGTTCCAACAGCGCAGATCGTTGTGATAAAGCCCAGCGGCCTCCAGCGCAACAAGCTGCGCAATGATGGAATCGGCTATCTCCTCGTAGGAATACGGGGTCTTGTCCTGGATCATCTCCGAAAGTAGGCGCCCAGGCAGCTGTTCTCGTAGAATCCATACGTCGCGACTGTCCTGCAGGTTGTGCATCAGAGCCGGAACAACCACCCCTGAAGGCGGGTCACGCAAGAAGCTCACTTCGTTTTCGTATTCTGCGAGGTTGATCTTCTTCCTCGACGTCTCAACCAAGGACATCTGCTTGAGAATCACGCCATCGGCAAAGTAGTAGCGTCGCGTCGCTGCGTGGCTGTTCATCGCATGAGCGTGTGATTCCGTGCGCCACGACAGAAACTCGCGAAAATCATCGCCAAGCAGCCAGTACCGGCTGCTTGCGAAATACAAGGGCCTGGCGATGCCTGACAGATGCGTTCCCTGATGAGCCAGCACTCGGAGAAACGCGTAGCGCTGCAGCAATTCCGCCGGATCTCCGGGCTGCGATGCGCCCCAATACAGCGGCTCTTCCCGCACAGCAAGCTCGTATATGCCAACGGGGATGCAAGCGTCGATCTGCCCAATCAACTCGACAACGGGCTCCAGGCCATGCTCATGGATCAGGTGATGAAAGACGCTCAGCCCGAGGACGAGATCATATCTACCGACCTCCAGCGCACTGACGACGTCCTCAATTCGGGCACATTCGAAGGTGGCGGCTACAAAGCCCTGCTCTTCCGCCAGCGCCCGGCATACCGCCACGTTGCGGTCGAGAAAATCCGCACCATGGACAATGGAACCCCGGGCTGCCAGGTTGAGGGAGAAATAGCCTTGTGCGCACCCAAGATCGAGTACCCGAATCGGACGCCCTAATTCCGTCCGCAGGTGGTCGACCACATCGACGATGACCTCCAGGCGGTCCTCGCAACCACGGGAACTGCCGTCGGAGATTTCTGGATGGCCAAAGATCGGCTGATACTTCTCGGGTAACGCAGCAACGAGATCGGTGATAGAACTATTGCCCGGGGAAACGGAATGCGTCATCAATAGGAACCTAGGATTAGCGGCACGCCGATGGCGCGGACAGAAAAGGCAGTTAAGGAACGTCGGCGGAAAATTCGGCCTTCAAGTCAACGATGCCCCAGAACTGCATGGGACGACTGACATCCAGCAAGATGGCATCATAGCGCCTGTCCAGCGGCACCAACTCGCCGAGCGGATCGCCGCTCGATATCCCCAATGACACCATGTAATGCCCCTCATTGACGCTCAGCGGCAATGCGAAATAGCAGGTAACCACATCGCCTGCGCGTGGAGAAAGCGTCTTCCGCCCGTCGCTAGCCAAAAATGAGTTGGTCCCATAGAGGAACAGCCCTTCGAGCGTCTTCAACAGCAGACCTGGGACCACGTTGTCGAAGTCGCGCTCGAAAACAATCTTCATGTGGAATTTCGTGATCGCACCGCTGTCGATACGCGCGGGAAAACGCTCACCACTACTCGTCACCGCATAGTCGACGATCTTCGCTCCGCCCTGCCCCCAACGGTGCTCGCTTCGATTGTACCCAGGGCGGGTGTGGAATACGTCATCGATGCTTTCGCCTGGGATCGCTTCGATCGGAGAGTCCGCACGCGCGGGGTCCGAACTGCTCTGTCGCCCAAACAGCTCGTCCAGATACAGATTGGAAACTTCACGCGCCGGACCATCGGCATAGACGCCGCCATCCTTGATGAATAGCACGCGCTCGCAGTGCTTGACGATGTCACCTACTGCGTGGCTCACCAGGATCAATGTGGTTCCCTGTTCCTTGAATTCCTGCACGCGCTTGAAGCACTTCGCCTGAAAATAGGCGTCTCCCACAGAGAGCGCCTCATCGACGATCAGCACGTCGGGACGGAACGCCGTCGCCACGGCGAAGGCCACCCGCACCTGCATTCCGCTGGAGTAGGTCCGCACCGGCGCATCGAAGTATTCGCCAACCTCGGCAAACCCCTCGATGCCGGGCATGGCTGCATCGATTTGCTGTTGGGAGTACCCCATCAAGCCTGCAGAGTGGTAGGCATTCTGCCTGCCTGTCAGATCCGGATTGAATCCCATGCCCAGCTCCAGGATCGCCGCGATTCGTCCCGACCGGGCAATGACTCCCTCAGTAGGCTGCACGGTTCCCGTGATCAGCTTCAGTAGCGTACTTTTCCCCGCACCGTTGCGCCCCACCACGCCAACGGATTCGCCCGCCTTGATCGAAAACGACACATTGCGCAGGATCCAATGCTCTTCACGCGCATGCACTGGAGCACCGAACCAGCTGGCAGCTCGCAACCATTGACTGCTCCAGACCCTATACGCCTTGCCGACGCCCTCGACACGCATTACGACATCGCTCATAGCGCATCCACCATTTCTTGACTGGCACGTCGGAACACCACCAACGACATCAGGCCCAATATCGCAGTGGCTACGCACAGTGGCATCAATGAGCGCCAATCCGGCGTTGTGTCGTAAAGCAGTACCTGCTGATACGCCGTCACCAGCGGAAACAGGGGATTGAGTTTGAAGACCTTGGCGACGTCCCCAGGGAGAATGCTGATGTTGTAGACAATGGGCGTCAGCCAGAAAAGCGCCTGCAGCACCACTGGAACGACTTGGGCGATGTCGCGCATAAATACATTGAATACCCCCAGCAACAAGCCCAGCGACATCGCGAAGGTCAATGTCAGCACCATCAGGAACGGCAACCAAAAGACCTGCTGCCCCGGGTAATGGCCAAGCACAGCAAACACGATGAAGATGGCGAGCAGCAGCAGAAGGTTGTTCACCAGCATCGCTCCGGCGGCAATGAAGGGAAGGCATATCCTTGGGAAAGCCATCTTCTTCATCAGGTTTCCGTTTTCCACGAATAGCGAGACACATTTATTGATAGTCTCGTTAAACAGGCTCCAGCACAGTGTTCCAGACATCAAATACAGCGCATAGGCATATTTATTGTCGATCCCAGGCAGCTTCGCCGCGAGAACCTCCGAGAGGATCGTTGCGAAGATCAGCACCTGCATCAGTGGATGAATAATCATCCACATCGCACCAAGCTTGCTTTGAATAAAGCGCATCCTCAACTCGTTCTTGATCGAAGAGAAGATGAAGTATCGGTATACCCATAGGGGTCGCAGCAGGTCTTTCATGAGATTAAGCTTACCGAAGAGAGCGGGCTCAGGATTGCCACGATCACAAAAACCGCAAGAGGAAGGCCGAAAAGGATGACCGTCACGGGCAGGCCACCTCTCCTGGCCGTGGCGAGAAAATCGATGGATCAGCCTGCCGCTGCCACAGCAGTGCGCGGACGATGCTCCATAAGCGCAGCGCAGATTGCTGAATCTCCACATCGCCCTCCAGGGTCGGCAGGATCGCCGTGTTCGCACTGACTCCCTGGCTCTTGAGCAGATTGAGGTCGGCAACCCCCGCAACCAGGACGCGATCGCATCGCCTGAGCGCACGGATCAGCACTGGCTCCCAGGGATACGATGCGACAACCCTACGCAACAGCACAACGACAATCCGGCCTTGATCGAGCTGATCCTCCAACAGGCCAGCGAACCAATGCTGACGATGCAGGATGTCAGGATAATCGATTACCACCGCATTGGTCAGCTGATGGCCGATGACAGGAAGGGATCGGATTGGGCAAGGGCGCGGTTCAGACGGAGATTCCAAGCCTGTGGGCATCGTCGAGTCTGAAGATACGATCGATGCGTCGATCTCAAATAGCGCTAACTCGCCGGCTAGGCCCCCACTGAGCTCAGCGAAAACGCCACCCGAGCTATGATGGGCCGGCGAGGAGGGCGCAACCCAGGCGATAAGGGGCGTGGCAGCGCGAATCGGCCGAGCCCACAGGTCGCGCACAAACGCCAGGAGCCGCTGCACCACATCCGCCCATCGGAAGTGGCGCTGCAGGAGCTGTTGACCACGACGGGTTCGCTCGTTGCGCTGCTCGGCGGGGAGGCGGTGCACTTCGCACAAGAGCCGGCTTAGCCCCGACCTGGAGGGTTCAGCCCAGACCGAATGGGAGAGACCAAATACCGTTTCGGCAGGAGCGAACGTGTAATCAATTAACCAGGCGGTCTGGTCGTTGCAAAAATCGCATTGACCACCCCACGCAGTGGTGATGACAGCCAGACCAGACAACATCGCCTCTGCCAACGGCAGGCCGAAGCCCTCGGCCCGGCTGGGCGCGACCATCACGTCGCACTGCGAGTAAAGACGTTTTAAGCTGGCACTGTCGAGATCTTCCTCGATCAGAATCACATGAGGAAAGTCGGCCCGGGCGCAACGTGCGTCATGCAGCAAACGACGAACCTCGTTCTGAGGGTTGGCGAAGGTCTTGATGATCAGCGACACGTCGTCGCGATCGCTGAAGGCATCGCCGTACGCCTGCAACAGGACGTCCACACCCTTGCGAGGAAGGCAGGAAGACACATGGAGAAAACTGAAACCACGCTGCTGCAACGAAGTACCCTCTGCCGCAGCAATCGACTCCCAGTGATCCACCCCGGCGCCACAGACGCCAAGCGGGATTGCGACGCCACTGTCCACCAGCACCTTGACCACGTGTGTGGACAGCGCGGAAATGCCTTGGACGAACTCGTTGAAATCGGCAACCCAGGCCTCGGGAACGGCCGATTCTTCCCAGGCATAGGCATGCAGCAGGTTGAAGCGGGAGTCCATGTCGGCAATGCGAGGCGGATACAGCAGCCTGCTGCACACATCGGCCGCAGCCGGTGCGACTTCACAAGCAGGCGAATGAAGCCGTGCAATCTGCTGATCGGAAGCGAGGAATCCTGGATCGGCGTCGAAGTCTCCCGAGCCATCAGTCGAATGCAGCCGCACATCCAGCCCCTGCGCATCAAGCGCACGCGCCAGCTCACGGTTTACCAGCGCGAGGCTATAACTGCTGTCGAACGGCCCTTCGACACGCCACGAGGGAAGCTGGGGGAGCGGATGTTGCCGCCGCAACACATCGCGGACCAGCTCTTCGTTTGCATCCATGGCGATAGCCACTTGCACCAGGTCCGCATCCACAACTGGCACGCGGCTGTCGCACGCGTGCGCCACTTCCGTGACGAGCGCAGCACGCGTTTTCTGCAACGCTTCGCTCGTCTCTCGCCAGCCCCACTTGGCTGTCGGATGGAGCTGGCCGCAAGCCTCGAATGCATCCAGCGCGCGCGACGCACTGCCAGCCCATGAGAATGCACGTGCTCGTTGTGGCCCATGATGGCGGAGGCTGCGCGCAAAGTCCGCGTCTTCCAAAACGCGCTGCATCGCGCCAGCGATGGCCGCAGGATCGGTCGGATCGAACAAGGCATCGTCGCGCCCGATTACTTCCGGAATGCTGCTGGCGCGTGCACCAATCACGGCAGCTCCGCAGGCCATCGCCTCCAGCAACGGTAGGCCGAATCCTTCCTGCAAAGAAGGCAGGACGAACAGCTCAGCACCGCAATACAGTTCGACCAGAGACTGATCAGTCACGTGTCCGGTACAGACAATCCGGTCTGGCGACAACTTCAATCGACGCGCAACCAGCGCAAGCCGCGCGCGCTCCAACTCGTCCAGGTGGCCGGTGACCACCAGCTGATAACGTTCCTGCTTCTGTTGACCCAACAGCGCATAAGCTGCGACCAGAGCTTCCAGATTCTTGCGAGGATCCATTGCCCCGCTGTACATCAAGTACTTGCCGACAATCCCATGCTCGTGCGCGAATCGTCCACGCAGCGCGTCATCTACATGGATCGGCCTGAAGATCTGCGAGGCCGCAGACGAGATATTGACCACGCGCTCCGGCGCAACCGACAAACGTTCGATCGCATCGTTCCGAACGTAATCGGAGATCGAGAGCAATAGATCGGCACGCTGCAGCGAGGCAACCTTGTCTGCGTACCATTCTGCAGCCCATGGGGTGGCGATGTATCGCGGATCGTGGAGCGGGATGAGGTCGTACAAGGTTGCAGCAGTACGCGCCCCCCCCACCCTGCGACCGATGGAGGTCACCGCTCCATCGCTGGCACCCTCGATCACGCTGGTGACGTGGACGATATCTGGCTGCAAGGCCTGCAGGAACGACTCACGCATATGCTCGGAGGCCGTTCGCCTCCACGCGTTTGCCGGATCGCGCCAATGCACGGGCTGGGCCGTGCGGAACCCCACTACGCGCTCGCGTGGCAACAGGGCGGCAAGCGAATCGATCGCGTCGCTGGCAATATCGTCATTGATGACCAACCAGAACTCATGCGCGCGCGGCTCACGCAGCATCGCCTCTGCCAACGCGAGCGAATATCGCCCGATCCCCCTATGCCTGCTGGCGGTCTGGGCTGCCTGTAGATCGATGGCGATGCGCACGACTCAACGATCCCTGGCGGCCATCGCCCGACGCAGATCTTCGTAGATCCTGGCGGCACGCGCAGTCATGCGTCCTTGCGACGCCAGACCGCTCGCCCTCCCATTGATCGCCAGGTGACCGGGGCCCATCAGGCCGCCCAACCCGAAACGCACCCCGAGGCGTTTGATCGCCATAAGTAAGCCCGGTGTCGCCGACAACGCACCCGTCAACAGGCGTTTCAGCGACGGTCGCACGAGGACGTAGCGGATTGCCCCAGCCAAGACCGCACGTAGAAACCTGGTACTCGGCACAAGTCGCGACGTGCGCGCCTTCATATGGCCGCTGCCAAGTCGCGCGATGGGCGACAGGTTTTCGATACCTCGATGTATTGCTTAGCGTGCAAGCGCCCGCTCCAGATCTCCCCGCAAATCCTCCACATCCTCAACACCCACACTCAGCCTTACCAGTGCATCGCTGATACCAAGCTGGTCGCGGCGGGCCACGGGGATGGAGGCGTGCGTCATGACCGCGGGATGGTTCACCAGGCTTTCCACGCCGCCAAGCGATTCGGCCAGGGTGAACAATTCGGTCTTTTCGCAAAAACGCTTGGCCGCCTCGAAGCCGCCCTTGAGGACGATGGAGACGATGCCGCCGAAGCCGGACATCTGCCGCTGGGCCAGTGCGTGTTGCGGGTGCGAGGCCAGGCCGGGGTAGATCACCTTGTCGATGGCCGGGTGGGTTTCCAGCCATTGCGCCAGCGCCAAGGCGTTCTCGCAGTGGGCGCGCATGCGCAGCGGCAAGGTTTTCAATCCGCGTAGCGCGAGGAAACTATCGAACGGGCCTTGCACGCCGCCGATGGAGTTCTGCAGGAAGGCCATCTGCTCGGCGAGTTCGGCGTTGTCGCCGACCACCGCGATGCCGCCGACCATGTCCGAGTGGCCGTTGAGGTACTTGGTGGCCGAATGCACGACAATGTCGGCGCCTAACTCAAGCGGGCGCTGCAGCATCGGCGAGGCGAAGGTGTTGTCTACCACGATCAGCAGGCCGTGCTTGCGCGCGATCGCAGCAATGGCCGCGATATCGACCAGCTTGAGCATCGGGTTGGTCGGGGTTTCGATCCACACCATCTTGGTGTCGGGGCGGATCGCGGCTTCGAATGCGGCCGGGTCGGTTAGATCGACGAAGCTGAAATCCAGGCCGGCGGTGCGGCGACGCACGCGCTCGAACAGGCGGAAGGTGCCGCCGTACAGGTCGTCCATCGCCACGACGTGGCTGCCGGCATCCAGCAGCTCCATCACGGTAGAAGTGGCAGCCATGCCGGAGGCGAACGCGAACGCGCGCGTGCCGCCTTCCAGTGCGGCCACGCAGCGCTCGTAGGCGAACCGCGTCGGGTTGTGCGTGCGCGAATACTCAAATCCCTGGTGTTCGCCGGGGCTGGACTGCGCATAGGTGGACGTCGCATAGATCGGCGGCATCACCGCGCCGGTGCTGGGATCCGGCGACTGCCCTCCATGGATCGCCAGCGTCGCGAGCGACAGCGCGCGCTCGCCGTCATGGCTATGAGTGGTGCGGTTGGACATGGAGGTTCCCGGAAAAAGTGGGCGATTGTAACAAGCAGGCCTGAATGGCCCGTGCCGCGCGTCTCATCGAAACGTGCGGCACGGGGTCACTGCACGCGGCGGCGCAGGTAGTTGAGCAGGTCGATGCGGGTGATCAGGCCCAGGAACTGCTTGCCGTCCATGACGATGGCGACCTGGCCGCGGTCGAACACCGGCAGCAGCGCTTCGATCGGCGAGGCCACATCCAGGCGATCGAGCTTGCTGACCATGGCGGTGGAGATCGGGTCGCGGAAGCGCGCCTCGTCGCCATACACATGCAGCAGCACGTCGCTCTCGTCGACGATGCCGACCAGCTCGCCGTCGTCGATCACCGGCAACTGCGAGACGTCGTACAGCTTCATGCGCTGGTAGGCGGTGGTCAGCAGGTCCTTAGGGCCGACCACCACGGTGTCGCGCTTGTTGTACGGGCGCAGGATCAGGTCGCGCAGGTCGCCGTGTTGCGGGCGCTCCAAAAAGCCGTTGTCGAGCATCCAGTAGTCGTTGTACATCTTCGACAGGTACTTGTTGCCGGTATCGCAGACGAACACCAGCACGCGCTTGGGCGTGGTCTGCTCGCGGCAGTACTTCAGCGCTGCGGCCAGCAGGGTGCCGGTGGACGAGCCGCCGAGGATGCCCTCCTTGGCCAGCAGTTCGCGCGCGGTGTGGAAACTCTCCGCGTCGCTGATCGAATAGGCTTTCTTGACGCGGGTGAAGTCGGAGATATCCGGCAGGAAGTCCTCGCCGATGCCTTCGACCAGCCAGCTGCCGGACTTTTCGCTGACCGTTCCCTCTTCGATGTACTGGGTGAGGATCGAGCCGACCGGGTCGGCCAGCACCAGTTCGGTGTGCGGCGAGGCGCTGGCGAAAGCGCGCGACAGGCCGGTCATGGTGCCGGAGCTGCCACAGCCGAACACGATGGCATCCAGCTGGCCGTCCATCTGCGCCAGGATTTCCGGGCCGGTGCCGAATTCGTGCGCGGCCGGGTTGTCCGGGTTGCCGAACTGGTTGATGAAGTAAGCGCCCGGGGTCTCGGCGGCGATCCTGGCGGCCAGGTCCTGGTAATACTCCGGGTGGCCCTTGGCCACGTCCGAGCGGGTCAGCACCACGTTGGCGCCCATGGCCTTGAGATTGAAGATCTTCTCGCGGCTCATCTTGTCCGGCACCACCAGGATCAGCTGGTAGCCCTTCTGCTGCGCCACCAGGGCCAGACCCAGGCCGGTATTGCCGGCGGTGCCTTCCACCAGGGTGGCGCCGGGCTTCAGGTCGCCGCGCTGCTCGGCCGCCTCGATCATCGACAGGCCGATGCGGTCCTTGATCGATCCGCCGGGATTGTTCGCCTCCAGCTTGAGGAACAGCTCGCAGACGCCGGTGTCCAGGCGCTGGGCCTTGACGATCGGCGTGTTGCCAATCAGTTCGAGTACGGAGGAATGGATCGCCATCGGGATATCGTCGCTGCGCCACGCGGGCTAGACCGGTCATTATCCGACGAACGGCCGGGGAATGCTCATTCAGGTGTGAAGCGGTGTGGTGCGCCGATGAACAAGCGTGCTCAACCGTCCTGACTGGAGCCGCGCCTCCCCCGCCAGGCAGCGGCCGCTACAACGAAAGACGCGGACGGTGGCAAGCCGACGAGGAGGCCGCCACCGCCCGCGACGGTGAACTTGTTCTAACGATGGGGAAGGATCAGTGCGTCAGCTGGTCGTACATCCGGGTGAGCTTTTCTTTGGCTTGCAACTTCTCGCGCTTCATCTGGCCCAAGGTCACGTCGTCGATCGGGAGCACCCCGAGTTCGGCATCCATGCATTTCTTGTTCAATAGCCTGTGGCGTTGGTAGAGCTGCTTGAACTCGGGATCGGACTTCATCAATGCGTCGATTTCGGTCTGCGGTTGCCCTTCGAACATGGCGTTACCTCCTTCACTTAAAACAAGAACGCCCCGGCCAGCGACGGCACGGGGCGCAGCTTGGGAATGGAAGACCAACGCGTTGCAAAGGCCGACACACGGGCGAAACCACCACCAACCATTCCACCCATTTGCGTCGTTGCGTGCCTCTGCGTCACTGGCCCGGCCCTCCGTACTTCCCGGGCGGCGAAGTTGCTGCCCGGAGGTACGACCCTACGCCGGTCGCGGAGGGGGTTCAAGGCCGAAACGGCCGCTTTTGGCGTTCCCCGCATCAATCAGTGACCGCGGTTCAACCGGGCGTCATGCCCGGGTTAAAAGGCTTTAACTTCCAAGAACTTGCCATCAGGGGGCGACAACGACCTCCGCCGCACGGGTCTTGCTGGCAGCGCCCTTGGTGCCGGTGACCTGCAGCCGCGAGGCCGCCACGCCGCCTGCCACCAGGGCATCGCGCAGCGCTTCGGCACGCTTCTTGGCGGTGGCCGCATCACTGTCGAAGCCGACGATGCTGACCCGGCCCTTCTTGCCGATGTTCAGGTACTCGGCCAGCGCCTTGGCCTGCCCGGCAGCATCGCCGGACAACGCCGCCTTGCCACCGAAGGCGCCACTGCCCAGCGAGAACACCTCGCCCCGGGAGTCGAACTTGGCAGGCGGCAGCTTGGCCCCGGCCACCAGTTCGGCTTCCTCGTGCGCCAGCAGCACGGCTTTCTGCTGGGCGGCGTTGAGCTTGGCGGTCTGCTTGCCGGCCACGCTGGTCAAGGCCAGCTCGGCATCCTGGCGGGCCAGGGTTTCCTGCTCGGCGGCCTGACGCATGCGCTCGGCCTCCTCGGCCTGGATCTGCGCCTGCACGCGCAGGCGCTCGGCCTCCTGCCGCGCACGCGAGGCGTCGCGGCGGCTGGCTTCGATCAGCAGGTCGTTGCGGGTGCCTTCCAGCCGGTCCAGCTCGCGCCGGGCCAGCGCGGTGCGCGCAGTGAGTTCGGCGATCTCGACCCGGCGGTCGGCCAGGAACAGCAGTTCGTCGCGGTCGCGGCGCTTGGCCTCGGCCAGCGCGGCCACGGTCTGCTGCGCCTGCAGGCGTTCGTAGCGGGCCAGGTCGCTGGTCTGCGGATCGCCCTGCAACACGGCCAGGCGCCGGTTCAGCGCGTCGGCCTGCGGGTCGTCCTTGGCCGCAAAGGCCAGCGGCGGCAGCGTCGCCAGGCTCAACACACCCAGGTACAGCAAGGGGCGCAGGGTCATCGGGCACCCTCCCCGGTGTTGAGGGTGGTCTGCAGCTGCGTCACTTCCTTGCGGCGTTGCTCCAGCTGGGCGCTGACCACGGCCTCCTCGCTGCGCGCCTTGGCCAGGTCGGCATCGGCGGCGGCGCGCAGGGCCAGTTGCGGCACCTGCTTGCGCTGGCGCTTGTCCAGTTGCGCCTGCTGGGCATGCATCAACTCCTGGCGGGCCAGGTTGACCAGATCCGGGGCGTACTGGTCGGCATCGGCCTGGGTGGCGCGTTGCACGGCCTGTTCGGCGGCAGTGAGCTCCGGTGCCACCTGGGCGGCGGCCGGAGAGGAAAGAACCATGAAACAGGCGATGCCATACAGGGATCGCCGCAAGTATGCGAAGCTAGCCGTCATTAGGGGAGCCGTAGCGAGAAGTCTCGAGCACGGCCATTGTCGGAAGCCTGCGGCGGACTTGCAACGAGACGCTGCTGTTTGTTGGGGAACCATTGCGCATGGATATCGGCTACTTCCTGAAGCTGATGACCGAAAAGAACGCCTCGGACATGTTCTTGACCACCGGCGCGCCGGTGTACATCAAGATCGAGGGCAAGCTCTACCCGCTCGGCAATACGGGGTTGCCACCGGGGATGGTCAAGAAAATCGCCTATTCCTTGATGGACGAGGGCCAGGTGCCGCAGTTCGAGCGCGAGCTCGAGCTCAACATGGCCATCGCCCTGCCCGACGCGGGGCGCTTCCGCGTGAACGTGTTCAAGCAGCGTGGCGAGGTGGGCATGGTGATCCGCGCCATCCGCAGCCGGATCCCGAGCATCGAGGAGCTCAATCTGCCGCAGGTGCTCAAGGACGTCATCATGACCCCGCGCGGGCTGGTGCTGGTGGTGGGGTCCACCGGTTCGGGCAAGTCGACCTCGCTGGCCTCGATGATCGACCACCGCAACAGCACCACCACCGGGCACATCCTCACCATCGAGGACCCGATCGAATACCTGCACAAGCACAAGATGTCGATCGTGAACCAGCGCGAGGTGGGCCTGGACACCCACGCCTTCCAGAGCGCGCTGAAAAATGCGATGCGCGAAGCGCCGGACGTGATCCTGATCGGCGAGATCCTGGATGCCGAAACCATGGAGGCCGCCATCGCCTTCGCCGAAACCGGCCACCTGTGCCTGGCGACGCTGCACTCCAACAATGCCGACCAGACCATCGAGCGCATCCTCAACTTCTTCCCGGAGAGCGCGCACAAGAACGTGCTGATGAACCTGGCGCTGAACCTGCGCGCGGTCATCTCCCAGCGCCTGGTCAAGGGCGTGGATGGACGCCGCCGGCCGGCCACCGAAGTGCTGCTCAACACGCCGATGATCCGCGACCTGCTGCGCCGCGGCCAGGTGCACGAGGTCAAGCAGGCGATGGAAGAGTCGCTGGAAGAAGGCATGCAGACCTTCGACCAATGCCTGTTCCGGATGGTCAAGACCGGCGAGATCGAGCAGGAAGAAGCGCTGCGTGCTGCCGATTCGCGTGACGGCCTGGCGCTGAAGTTCCGCCTGTCCGAAGGCGGCTCCGGCGAACACGATCCGTATGCCGATTACGAGGCGGCATCGGCACCGAAGATCAGCCACGGGTTTATTTGATTGCTCAGATAGCCAAAAGCGAGCGGCGGTAACGATCGCTGACGGCAGCCGGCGCTGTTGCAGCGTGTTGTCTCTGCTGGAAGCGCCCTCATCCGGCGCTGTGCGCCACCTTCTCCCGCTTGCGGGAGAAGGGAGATCGGCGGCGGTGTGATGCTTGGAAATTGTTGACGACCTCCTAATCGCACGATGGCAGGCCCTGCGGCAAGCTCCTTGCGCCGTCATGTCGACGCGGTAAGCGCCCTCATCCGGCGCTGCGCGCCACCTTCTCCCGCTTGCGGGAGAAGGGAGATCGGCGGCGGTGTGATGCTTGGAAAATGTTGACGACCTCCTAATCGCACGATGGCAGGCCCTGCGGCAAGCTCCTTGCGCCGTCATGTCGACGCGGTAAGCGCCCTCATCCGGCGCTGCGCGCCACCTTCTCCCGCTTGCGGGAGAAGGGAGATCGGCGGCGGTGTGATGGTTGGAGAATGTTGACGACCTCCTAATCGCACGATGGCAGGCCCTGCGGCAAGCTCCTTGCGCCGTCATGTCGACGCGGTAAGCGCCCTCATCCGGCGCTGCGCGCCACCTTCTCCCGCTTGCGGGAGAAGGGAGGTCGGCGGCGGTGTGATGGTTGGAGAATGTTGACGACCTCCTGATCGCACGTTGGCAGGCCCTACGGCACGCTCCTTGCGCCGTCATGTCGACGCGGTAAGCGCCCTCATCCGGCGCTGCGCGCCACCTTCTCCCGCTTGCGGGAGAAGGGAGGTCGGCGGCGGTGTGATGCTTCTGGAAGGTGCCCGAAGGGCGGATGAGGGCCGCAATGTTTTTGCCCTCACGCCACCGCATCCACCTGCAGTTCGGGCCGCGCCGCATCGAAGGCCGGTAGCGCCAGGCACGCCTGCTCGATGCGCTGCAAGGTCGGATACGGCGCCAGATCGACATCGAACCGGTGCGCGTTGTAGAGCTGCGGAACCAGCACGCAATCGGCCAGGCCTGGTGCATCGCCTTGGCAGAAACGTCCGGTGTGCGGATCGCGCGCCAGCTGCGTTTCCAGTGCGGCGAACCCGCGCTGCATCCAGTGACGGGTCCACTGCAGGCGTTGCGCGGCGTCCAGCGCAAAGTCGCGCTCCAGCAGCTGGGTGACGCGCAGGTTGTTGAGCGGATGCACATCGCAGGCGATGAGTTGCGCCAGCGCGCGCACGCGGGCGCGCTCGGCCGGCGCAGAGGGCAGCAGTGCGGCGGTGTCTGCGAACGCCTCTTCCAGATACTCCAGAATCGCCAGCGACTGCGCGATCACCACGCTGCCATGGCGTAGCGTGGGCACCAGTTCCTGCGGATTGAGCTGCGCGTAGGCCGGCGCATGTTGCTCGCCACCATCGCGCACCAGATGCACTGGATGGATGACATGATCCAGCGCCTTCAACTGCAATCCGATGCGCACGCGGTAGGCCGCGCTGGAACGCCAGTACGAAAACAGCTCCAGGGCCGCGCTCATGGATGGGCGCCGCTGTCGCAGCCCGGTGCCGCTGCAGCCTGCGTCACGGCAGCGGCTGCCGTTCGACGCGCTGTTCGATCGCGCCGAAGATGCTGCTGCCGTCGGAGGCGAACATCTCGATGCGCACCTCGTCGCCGAAGGACATGAACGGCGTGCTCGGCGAGCCGTCGCGCAAGGTTTCCACCACGCGTTGTTCGGCAAAACATGACGCGCCCAGCGTGGTGTCCTGGTTGGCGATGGTGCCCGAGCCCACGATGGTGCCGGCCGATAGCGGCCGGGTCTTGGCCGCGTGCGCCACCAGCTGGGCGAAGTCGAACTGCATGTCGTTGCCGGCCTCCGGCGCACCGAACCAGGCGCCGTTGACATGGGTCACCAGCGGCAGATGCACCTTGTTGCCGCGCCAGGCCTCGCCCAGCTCGTCGGGGGTGACGAACACCGGCGACAACGCCGAGCGCGGCTTGGATTGCACGAATCCGAAGCCCTTGGCGAGCTCGGCCGGAATCAGGTTGCGCAGCGAGACATCGTTGACCAGGCCGATCAGCTGGATATGCGCGGCCGCCTGCTCGGTCGAGGCGCCCATCGGCACGTCGTCGGTGATGACCACCAGCTCGGCCTCCAGGTCGATGCCGTGGTCTTCGCTGATGACCTTGATGGCATCGCGCGGACCATAGAACCCGGCACTGGTGGCCTGGTACATCAGCGGGTCGGTGTAGAAGCTTTCCGGCACCTCGGCGTTGCGGGCGCGGCGCACCCTTTCTACGTGCGGCAGGTAAGCGCTGCCATCGACGAATTCGTAGGCGCGCGGCAGCGGCGCGGCCAGCGCCTGCGGTTCCAGGTCGAACACGCCGTCGGCGCTGCCGTCTTCCAGCGCGTCGGCCAGGGCATTCAGGCGCGGCGCGCTATTGCTCCAGTCGTCCAGCGCGCGCTGCAGGGTGGGCGCAATGCCGGTGGCACGTACGGCCTTGCTCAGGTCGCGGGAGACCACGATCAGGCTGCCGTCGCGGCCGCCTTCCTTCAGGGAACCTAGCTTCATGACCTTCCTGTGCAGTGACGGATCGGCCGATTGTACGACCTGCCGCACCATCCGTTACACTTGAAACAACTGACCCGCGCCCCAGCCGCTGGCAGGAACTTTTGTGCAGCGCGCCAATCGCGCGTACACTTGCCGGGTCTGCATGCGGCCGTCCGTTTCCCTTTGGGACCGCCGGCGAGGCCAGGATCGATCGATCCGCTCGCCCGCCCCACCCGACGCCTTTCGTGGTGCCGACAAACCCATCGCGTCTTGATCGGGTTGATCCACCATCTCGCAGCGCGGTTCACGGGAACGCTCCGAGCCTCACCTTTTCGCATCTGCAATGCGTTTGCGCTCCAGGCCCGGCCTGGTGGCGGCGCTTTACTTGGAGCTTCCTGATGTCTTTTGAATCCCTGGGCCTGGCGCCCTTCCTGCTGCGCGCGTTGGCCGAGCAGGGCTACGAAACCCCCACCCCGATCCAGCAGCAGGCGATCCCGCTGGTGCTGGAAGGTCACGACCTGCTGGCCGGCGCACAGACCGGCACCGGCAAGACCGCCGCGTTCGGCCTGCCGCTGCTGCAGCACCTGGGCACCTCGCCGCAGGCGGTCAGCGGCCCGCGCAAGCCGCGCGCGCTGATCCTGACCCCTACCCGCGAGCTGGCCACCCAGGTGCACGACAGCCTGCGCGGCTACAGCAAGTACCTGCGCATTCCCAGCGCGGTGATCTACGGCGGCGTGGGCATGGGCAACCAGCTCGACGCGCTGCGCCGTGGCGTGGACCTGCTGATCGCCTGCCCGGGCCGCCTGATCGACCATATCGAACGCCGCAGCGTGGACCTGTCCGGTATCGAAGTGCTGATCCTGGACGAAGCCGACCGCATGCTCGACATGGGCTTTTTGCCGTCGATCAAGCGCATCCTGACCAAGCTGCCGCGCCAGAACCGCCAGACCCTGCTGTTCTCGGCCACCTTCGAAGAGAACATCAAGCAGCTGGCGCTGGAGTTCATGCGCAACCCGATGCAGATCCAGGTCACCCCGAGCAATACCGTGGCCGAGAGCATCACCCACCGCGTGCACCCGGTCGATGGCGCGCGCAAGCGCGACCTGCTGCTGCACCTGCTGGCGCAGGACAGCCGCGAGCAGACCCTGGTCTTCGCACGTACCAAGCACGGCAGCGACAAGCTGGCGCTGTTCCTGGAGAAGTCGGGCATCAAGACCGCGGCGATCCACGGCAACAAGAGCCAGGGCCAGCGCATGCGCGCCCTGAGCGACTTCAAGGCCGGCCGCGTGACCGTGCTGGTGGCCACCGACATCGCCGCGCGCGGTATCGATATCGACCAGCTGCCGAAGGTCATCAACTACGACCTGCCGATGGTGGCCGAGGACTACGTGCACCGGATCGGCCGCACCGGCCGTAACGGCTCCACCGGCGAGGCGATCTCGCTGGTGGCGCAGGACGAAGCCAAGCTGCTGCGTCAGATCGTGCGCATGCTGGGCCGCGACGTGGAAATCCGCGACGTACCGGGTTACGAGCCGCAGACCCCGATCCGCTGGGGCAACAGCGCGCCGGGCCGCGCCGAACAGCCAGGCGGCGACCGCGCGCCGCGCAAGAGCCACGCGCGTCGTCCGCATGGCGATGCGCCGCGCCAGGCGCATGCGCATGCCGGCCCGAAGAAGCCGGGTGGCCAGCGCAGCGGCGGGCCGCGTCAGGCCAATGCCGGTGCAGGCGCCGGGCGTCGCGATGGCGGGCGGGGCGGCAACGGCCGTCCGGCCAACCGCGGCGCCTGAGCGGTGAGCGTCGGTTGACCACAAGGGCCGCGATGCGGCCCTTGCTCTGTCCGCCGCGGCCTGCCCAGGCTTTCGCGTGATCCGGCAACGGGCCGGCACGCGCCCTTCCTTCCCATTGTTTGCCGAATCATCGTCATGGACATCTTCAAGGTATTCACCCTGGAAGCCGCACACCGGCTTCCCAACGTGCCGCCCGGCCACAAGTGCGCCCGCCTGCACGGGCATTCGTTCCGGGTCGAGCTGCATGTCAGTGGCGACCCAGGCGCCGAGACGGGCTGGATCATGGACTTCGGCGATATCAAGGCCGCCTTCCAGCCGATCTACGACCGCCTGGACCACCACTACCTCAACGATATCGAGGGGCTGGAAAACCCGACCAGCGAGCGGCTGGCGATCTGGATCTGGAACCAGCTCAAGCCGGCCCTGCCGCAGCTGAGCGAGATCGTGGTGCACGAGACCTGCACCTCCGGCTGCCGTTATCGCGGTTGATCCCTGCGCAGTTGCTTGACCCGAAGCCGCCTGCCAGGCGGCTTCGTCGTTTGAGAACCACTGCCAAGGCACTGAATTCAAAGCACTTCCAGTGCGAGTTGGAAAAACTTCAGGAAACGTGTTGCATCGCAGCAATATCCGCGTATGCTGCAACGCAACAAACGGTCACGGCCTTCCCCAAGGGGTTCGCAATGTCGGCGCAGTTCGAAAACAGCTTCACCAGTCAGTTCGCGTCTGCCGCAGCACGTGCCAACCAGTTGGCATTGGACACGCTGGAACAGAACGTCAACGCGACCACCAGCTTCTTCGGTGAGTTCGCGCAGGCCCGCGACCTGGGTGCCTACCAGACGCTTTGGCCCAAGGGCCTGCAGCTGGCCCGCGACAACCTGGAACGGCTGGCATCGGTCAACCAGGAAGTGGTCGGAATGGGACTGAAGATGTCCAGCGAGCTTGGGCAGTTTGCCAAGCAGCAGTTCGATACCGGCAGCGCAACGGCCGGTGCGGCAGGCAAGACCCGGCGCAAGTAACGGCCACCAAAATTCAGCGTCTTTGCATGGGTCCCTCCCCCCGTGCAATCCGGCCCGACAGATCCCTCCCTCTGTCGGGCTTTTTTATGGGCGTCTTGCCGGGCGTTTCTCACCAGCATACCCAGCTGACGAGTGCTCCTTACGTCCTGTCAGCCGGTCCAGCCGGCAGCTGCAGACCGTGCGCCTGGCTGGCGGGATCGGCGCCCGGCCGCCAGGAGATTCGTCCCCAGCACGGCATCGCCAGCCGCTGGCCCAGCATGGCGATGTTCTCTTCGACCCGCTCCATCTGCGGATCCACCTCGTTGGCGATCCAGCCCACGCACGCCAGCCCGTCGGCCGCGATGGCTGCGGCAGTCAGGCGCGCATGGTTGATGCAGCCCAGCCGCACACCGACCACCAGCACCACCGGAAGCTGCAGCCTGCGCACCAGATCGGCTTGATCCAGGGTTGCGCTTAGCGGCGCGGCCCAGCCACCGACGCCTTCGACCACCACCACCTGCGCCTGCGCGCGCAACTGCGCGAAGGCACGGATGATCGGCTCCAGCGACAAGGTCACCCCCACGTCGGCAGCGGCCAGTTCCGGCGCCAGTGGCGCGGGCAAGGCATAGGGATTGAGCGTGGCGTAGTCAGGCTGCGGATCGCTGGCGGCCTGCAATGCCAGCGCATCTTCGTTGCGCCACCCTTGCGGCGTGCGCTCACAGCCGCTGGCGACCGGCTTCATTCCCACCGCGGTGTGGCCGCGCGCGCGCAGGGCATGCAGCAGGGCGGTGCTGCCCATGGTCTTGCCAATGCCGGTATCGGTGCCGGTCACGTAGAATGCCGGGTACTGCATGCGCCTGATCCTGCGGCCGCGCCGCCATTGCCGTGAGGGCGCGCAGCATAGCGCAGCGCAGGCTGGGGATTGGGGATTGGGGATTGGGGAGGCGGGAGGCGGGAGGCGAATCTGGATCGTCAGCCTTTGACATGCTTGCCCGGGTGGCGATGCGGCTGTAAAACGGTGTCCGCCGCTGCCGCGCAGAGCCACCGCCACCGTCGCAGCGCCGCGGCAGAGCGCCGCTGCTAAACTTCGCGCATGTTCGCCACCTCATCGCTGACCGGCAGCAAGCCGGAACAATATGCCCAGCTCACCGCCCAGGCCCAGGCCCTGGTACACGGCGAGCCGGACCGGGTCGCCAATGCCGCCAACCTGGCCGCGCTGATCTTCCATGCGCTGCCGTCGCTGAACTGGGCCGGCTTCTACTTTTACGACGGACGTGAGCTGGTGGTCGGGCCGTTCCAGGGCCTGCCGGCATGCGTGCGCATCCCGCTGGACAAGGGCGTGTGCGGCGCAGCCGCCAGTACCCGGCAGACCCAGCGTATTGCCGACGTGGACGCGTTCCCCGGGCATATCGCCTGCGATTCGGCCTCGCGTTCGGAGCTGGTGGTTCCGCTGGTCAAGGGCGATGCGCTGATCGGCGTGCTGGACCTGGATAGCCCGGAGCTGGACCGCTTCGATGCGGACGACCAGCGCGGACTGGAAGCAATTGCGCACGTCTTCGTCGGCGCATTGACGTGACCACCCAGCGGCTGCGCAACATCGGCCCCAAGAGCGCAGCGTGGCTGCGCCAGGTCGGCTTGCGCACGCAGCAGGATCTGCAGGCGGTCGGTGCGGTGGGTGCCTTCGTCAAGGTGCGCCGCGCCGGCTTCAAGCCCAGCCTCAACCTCCTGTATTCGCTGGAAGGCGCACTGGCCGACTGCCACTGGCAGGACGTGCCGGAAACGCGCCGGCATGCCTTATTGGCCGAATACGAAGCAGTCAGCGCACTGCTGCCGGTCCGCGGCCGCGCGGTCGGTGGGCCGGTGGAAACCGTGCACTATGCGCGCGCCGACAACGACGACACGCACGCCGATGCCGGCGACGCACCCGATGACGATGCGCGCATGGACGCAACGCACGACGAGTGAGTTGCCGGCATGTGGCGCCCAGCGCGGGACATACCGTGATGCCCTGCCTGTCCGCTACAGGATGCGGCCGGTTGAAGTTGTTACCAGGGCCTGGCCATCCGCCACTGACGGCGAGTTGATGCCGGCAGCAGCGCGTCTGCCGTGACCAGGGATTCAATGCAGCACTACTGACGCAGGCACTGCACGGCGACACGCGCTGGCGAAAGCGCGTTGGAGCAGTCATTACCTACCCAAGAGCGCTTATGCCCCCGCAGCACGGAGTGCGCAGAGGTGTCAGCCTGGGGTGTGTAACGCCAGCAGTTCGCGCATATCGTCGACCAGAACAACCGCACCGGAGCTTTGCGGATCGAAGCCGCGCAGGTAGCCGTAACGCACCATCGCCAGCGGCATGCTGGCAGCATGTGCCGCCGCCGCATCGGTGCCCGAATCGCCGACCATCAAGCAGTGCTGCGGGGCGCGCTGGAACTGCGTGGCCAGATGCAGCAATGGTGCCGGGTCGGGCTTGCGCTGCGGCAACGAATCGCCGCCGAGCACCGCACTGAACAGCGCGGCGATACCCAGGTGCTCGAGCAAGGGAGCGATGAAGCGCGAGGGCTTGTTGGTACACAGCGCCAATGTTGCACCGGCGTCGCGCAGGCCGCGCAATGCCTCGGCAACACCGGGATACAGCTGCGGGTCGTGCAGCAGGCTGGCGGCATAGTGCCGCATCATCACCGGCATTTCCGTTTCGGCATCATGGGTGCCGCCAGCTTCGCGCAGTGCGGTGGCGAGCAGCACCTGCACACCCTCACCGATCCAGCTGCGGATGGTGGATTCGCTGAACTGCGGCAAGCCCAGCTCCTGCAAGGTGGCGTTGAGCGCCTCGGCGATGTTGGGCGCACTGTCCACCAAGGTACCGTCCAGATCGAAAATCACCAGCGGATACGCAAACATGCAGAAGGCCTCGTGCGGGGGGCGTGTCAGTGTACGCAGTGCGGGATTTACGCTACGTCAGCGCGGACGCGGTCATCTCGGTCAATAGAGACAGCCTGATGCAACGTCCACACCTTGCATCGACCTACGCCTGCGGCACTTCGCCAAACAACTGCCCCTGCACCGCGCCCTCTTCCGCATCGCTGAAACCGCTCAATCCCACACCGACCAGGCGGAAACGCGTCTCGGCCGGCAGCTCCACGCGCCGCGTCAGCGCCAAGGCGATCTGCGCCAACGCATCCAATGAGGCAGGCGCTTGCTCGGGTGTATGCGAGCGCGTGAGGATGCGGAAGTTCGAGGTCTTCAACTTCAACACCACCGTGCGCCCGATGCGTTCGGTGCGACGCGTCGCCAGCCAGGTTTTCTCGGCCAGACGCAGGATGTGCGGATCCAGCGCCTCCAACCCCAGGTCTTCGCTGAAGGTATCTTCCGACGACACCGACTGCACTTCCTGGTCCGGCTCTACCGGACGTTCGTCGATGCCGCGCGCGCGGCGATACAGGCTGTGCCCGAAGCTGCCGAAATGCGCCTGCAGTTCTTCCAGCGGGCGCAGGCGCAGGTCGGCAACGGTCACGATGCCCAGCGCCGCCAGCTTGGCATCCATCACCTTGCCCACGCCGGGAATGCGGTTGACCTTGAGCGGAAGCAGGAAGGCATCCACCCGGCTGGGCGCGATGACGAACTGGCCATCGGGCTTGCGCCAGTCCGATGCGATCTTGGCCAGGAACTTGTTCGGCGCGATGCCGGCCGAGGCGGTGAGCTGGGTTTCCTCGCGGATCTGGCTGCGGATCAGCTGCGCGATCTCGGTGGCCAGCTGCATGCCGGTCTTGGCCTGCGTGACATCCAGATACGCCTCGTCCAGCGACAACGGCTCGACCAGATCGGTATGCCGATGGAAGATCTCGCGCACCTGTCGCGACACCGCCTTGTAGCGCGCAAAATCCGGCGGCACGAACACTGCATCCGGGCACAGACGCTCCGCGCGCAGGGCCGGCATGGCCGAGCGGATGCCGAAGGTACGCGCTTCATAGGATGCCGCGCACACCACCGACCGCGCGCCGCGCCAGGCCACCACCACCGGCTTGCCGCGCAGGCCCGGATCGTCACGTTGCTCCACGGACGCGTAGAACGCATCCATGTCCACGTGCACGATCTTGCGCATCAAGCTGGCGTCTCTCCACAAGTAGTAGCCCATGATAGATCAGCTGCGTCTCACGCCTTGAGCATGCGCAGGCCGTGGCCGCACCTGCGAAACGGGCGCGACTGCCGACGATTGAGCACGAGTGGGACGCGCCACTGCTCCGCGGCACCGGCCGACGACAGCGTCCCGGCCAGGCATTGGTTGCCCGCCGAGGGTCAGGGAACGCAGCTGCGCGGCCGCGTGCCGCACTGCGCAATCGCCTGAAAACAGCACGCAGGCGTACGGATAAAACGTTTGATTGAACCGCGCGCCCTCATGCACCCTTGCCGCCCTTGCCTTTCGCTTCTTGCAGGAAACGTTCGTCATGACCCGTCAAAGTGCGTACTCGCGCGACCAATTGTTGGCCAGCGCGCGTGGGGAATTGTTTGGACCCGACAGCGGCCGGTTGCCGAACGACCCGATGCTGATGTTCGACCGCATCACCGAGATCAGCGACACCGGCGGCGCGCATGGCAAGGGCGTGATCCACGCTGAACTCGACGTGCACCCGGACCTGTGGTTCTTCGGCTGCCACTTCATCGGCGACCCGGTGATGCCCGGCTGCCTGGGGCTGGATGCGATGTGGCAGTTGACCGGCTTCTTCCTGACCTGGATCGGTGCGCCCGGCCGCGGCCGCGCCCTGGGCTGCGGAGAGGTCAAGTTCACCGGCCAGGTGCTGCCGAGCGCCAAACTGGTGAGCTACGAGATCGATGTCAGCCGCGTGATCAACCGCAAGCTGGTGATGGCGCAGACCGATGCACGCATGCTGGTGGACGGGCGCGAGATCTACACCGCCAAGGATCTGCGCGTGGGCATGTTCACTTCGACGGAGAGCTTCTGATGCGTCGCGTCGTCGTCACCGGAATGGGCATCAATTCGTGCCTGGGCAATGACCTGGAGACCGTGTCCACCGCACTGCGCGAGAGCCGTTCCGGCATCACCGCCCTGCCCGATCACGCCGAGGCAGGCCTGCGCAGCCAGGTCGGCGGCGCGGTGGCGCTGGATCTGGAGGCGTTGATCGACCGCAAGCTCAAACGTTTCATGGGCGATGCGTGCGCGTATGCGTATCTGGCCATGCGCGATGCGATCGCCGATGCCGGCCTGAGCGCCGACCAGGTCAGCGACCTGCGCACCGGCGTGATTGCCGGTTCCGGCGGCGGATCCAGCCAGTGGCAGGTGGAAACGGCCGATCTGCTGCGCGCGCGCGGCGTGCGCAAGGTGGGCCCGTACATGGTGCCGCGCACGATGTGTTCGGCGGTCTCCGCATCGCTGGCCACCGCGTTCAAGATCCGCGGCCTGAGCTACTCGTTGTCGGCCGCCTGCGCGACCTCGGCGCATTGCATCGGTGCGGCCGCCGACCTGATCCGCCACGGCGCGCAGGACGTGATGTTCGCCGGTGCCGGCGAAGAACTGCACTGGACCATGAGCGGGATGTTCGACGCGATGGGCGCGCTGTCCACCGGCTTCAACGATCGCCCGGCGGTAGCCTCGCGCCCGTATGACGCGCAGCGCGATGGGTTCGTGATCGGCAGCGGCGGCGGCATGCTGGTGCTGGAGGACTACGACCATGCCATCGCGCGCGGCGCGCGCATCCATGCCGAGTTGCTCGGTTACGGCGTGACCTCCGATGGCGCGGACATGGTCGCGCCCAGCGGCGAAGGCGCGGTGCGCTGCATGCATATGGCCATGCAGGGGCTGGATCGCCCGATCGATTACCTCAACACCCACGGCACCTCCACGCCGCTGGGCGATGTCACCGAACTGGGCGCCGTGCGCGAGGTATTCGGCAACACCGTGCCGCCGCTGTCCTCGACCAAGGCGCTGTCGGGCCATTCGCTGGGAACGGCCAGCGTGCACGAAGCGATCTTCTGCCTGCTGATGCTGCGCGACGGCTTCATGGCCGGCTCGGCGCATATCGACGAACTCGATCCGCGTGCCGAAGGCTTCCCCATCCTGCGGCAGACCCAGCAGGCGAGCTTGAACACGGTGATGTCCAACAGCTTCGGCTTTGGCGGCACCAACGGCACGTTGGTATTTGGTCGGGTGTGATGGCAGACGTGGATGTCGGGCAGGCATGTAGTTGCCTGTTCGATATCTGCCCATCAGTTGCGTCGGCACTTCGACGGCCGTGCTGGTCGGTGGTCGAGACTTTGTACTGTCGATCCTTGATATGGATCCTGTTGCTCCGACCAGTCGCCCGCGTGAGCCGACTCTGGCGTCTGGCAAGAGGCAGCCGTTGCCAGCGGCCACGCTGACAAGGCCGATAAGATCGTGGCAAAGCTCGCGTAGCCGTCGTTGCGCGGCATCTCTACTCTCATAAACCCTGAGGCGGATACTTGCTAATCCCACCTTGCAGGATGAGCAGGCGGTCTAGGCCCTAGCTTTTGCATAGGCGACCCGCAAAGCCTAGGATTAGATCCTCTAACATGACCACTACTAGGCCGCACTGTGTTAGCTTATCTAACCAACGCTCGTCCAGCGAGGACGCACCAGTCGCTCTTGCCGCTCATAAGGATGTGCTGTGTCTACCCTGCTACGAATGGCCTTGCTGTCGTTGTTATTGGTCTGTGCCAGCTGCGGCGGCGTGTCGTTGCCTGCGCCTGCGCAGCAGTCGGCGTATCCACTGCGCTCGTATTTCCCCGATCCCAAGGCACAGGCGCTGGCGCTGGCCGCCGAACATGGCAACGTCAAGGAAGTGCGACGGTTGATGAAAGAGGAGCACGTTGATCCTGATGTGATCTTTTCCAAGGACGGCTACCCGCTGCTGATGTGGCCGATCCTCACGCAGAACCCCGAGGGGTTGCGGGCGATGCTGGGGAATGGAGCAGATCCCAATGCACGCAAGCTACACCCGCAGCAGCATACGACGCGATTCAAAGGGCGTTATGAAGACAATGCGATGGTCTGGGCTGCCAAACAGGAAGATCCGGTCTATCTGAAATTACTGCTCGATCATGGCGGCGACCCAAACGCCCGTAACTCCAACGGCGAAACCCTACTTCTGCAGGCATTCCTTACCCAAAATAAATGGGAGAACGTAAAGCTCTTGGTGGAACGTGGAGCGGATGTGAATGCAGAAAGTCAGGGCA